>JBAXVM010000055.1:0-13930 GCA_037129105.1 bacterium | reverse complement strand
GCTGTTTGGCGGTGGGTTTGACGTTCCCACCGGTTTCTGCCATGCTTCCCCCATGCGATCGCTGCTCCAAACCGGTTTCGGCATGTTTTCGGCCCGTGCGGACCGAGGCCGACCGGGGGATGCCGAAAAGTGCCAAAAAGCGATTTCTTATCAATTAATCGTTTCGCTGTCCAACGATTGGGGAGCCCCTCAGGGCGCGGGCGGGACGGAGGAGAAGTGTTAGAAAAGTCGAACAGGAAGAGGAAGGGCAATGCTTGTAGTCATACTCTGTGGTATCACGTTTCTATTAATACTCATAAAAGACGAGCTGACGCGTATTTACCTGCTCAAGTATGTAATCGCTCTCGTTACGGGATCTTTCATTGTTGCTACCATCCAGCGCATTTCGGGTGGAGGGTTTCCGCTTCTTATCATCGCTTTTGTTTTGTTCATCTGCCTTGGCGTGTTTCTAACAGTGCTCATGTTCAATTATTTTAGGAGATTGTTTCTTGCACGTGTTTCCGGAGCCCGCGTGGTTTTGTCTGTTGGATTGGCAATTGTGAGTGCCGCACTTTCTTTTCCTCTGTCCGTGTTTTTTATCGATTTTTTTTATCCGTATCGCTATGGCCCGGGGCCATGACTAAACCACAAGCTCTCGAAGTAAAGGTAGCACGCATTGAACCAGACTGCCTGCATTGGTCGCCACCCAAAGGTCGTCGCTGCCATGTCGCCGATGATCTCCGAGTTCCCATGGGGTCGCTTTAGTTCCCATGGGGTCGTCTTTAGACAATAGACACGACCTCGACCACGTAATCATTGACTTATCTGGTGGCGCGATAGAGAGAGGGAACGAGGGAGAACGGTGTCATATTTGTAAATCAGCCAAACAGGCTAACCGGTTCCTCTCAAACCTCCACCCCCCGCACACTCCACCATCCGGCACATCGGCTTCACCAAGTCGTCAGGTCATTGCCCCTGTTTCGCTCTTGTTTTGCTTCTTGCGGCAAAGGGGAGCCAGGGTTTGGATTCTGGACATTGACCGAGCGACCGGCAGGTGTGCGGGCGCCCGCGACAGGTCGCATCATCTGCCAATAGCCACAGGTTACGCTGCGGCACAACGCAAATCGGGGTCGGTCGTTGGAAGGTGGAAGGTCCGCCGGAACACGTCCGGATGCATCCGGGGAGCCAAAACTTTTGTCACACCACTCCACCCGCCATATGCCACACCACGCACCCACCTGCCACAACGGAAGAAGATCGCCTGTTCAAAACCCATAGCCCGGTCCTCAACCACGCGGTTCTGTTCAACGGCATTTTATCCCCCCGTGCCGCGTTCGCCACTTGCCGACTCTTCCTCGCAAACCCGCAACGTGGTATTCTTGTCGGCACAAGGGGATAAAATGCTTTTCGTTGGCAGTAACTAGATAATGACGAAAATAGAGATGGACATACACTCCTTTATTGAATGGCGTTGGCGCAAAGCGAAGAAGAACGGCATGATCTTCATCGCTGTACTGGGACTGCTTCAGGCGATCTTTGGAACTGGAATGTTCCTTGCGCAGGGAGCATGTGCTTTGTTTGATGAATCAACACCAATTGCGCTGAAGCTAATTGGCGCAACAATGGCACCGTTTGGTTGGCTGATTCCACTTGTTGCCATCGGAATGTTGGTCGGCTGCACCTGCTATAGACGCGATCTTGCGCAACCGAATCCTGTGACAGTGCATGGAACGATAACAAAATGTCCGCCAAGTACGCATGATTCAGGGGATCCACTGGCTTACCAGTGTGTAGTAATCCATGGCAAAACTCGACGACTTACGGTGCCGGTTGGATTCTGGAAATCGACGCCTAATGCCATGGAGGGTCAATGCCAATATCTTGCGCATTCGCGACTGGTTTATACGATCAATGGTCGAAATGTATGGGATTGATGCCAACAATCTTCTGCTGGCGACGTCGCTATCCGCGCCGCGCCGGAGAAGTGAACGTCGAAGCTAAGAGATGAAACGGAAAATAATGGATCTGCTGGGTGTGCTCAGTGTCGGCCTACTCCTCACGGGTATCCTCGCTGCTTGGTCTCTGGTGGCACAGCCGCCGCTTGAGGATTCAATTCTTTTCGCTTCCCCAACTCGATGGTGGAACGTCTATATCTTCAAGCGCGTAATTCTTCTTGGTGCGTGTCCCGTTCTGCTGGCCTTTTTCAGCCCGACATACTGGGAAACATTGTCCTCGCGACGCGCCCAATATCTTGGGCTGTGGTCGTCGGAGCATGCGGCGGCGCACTTGCGCTTGTTTGTGCCAGACGCGGGATGGGCGACCAGAAAGGATTATGACAAGGAGACGACAGATGGTGACAGGACCCACCGCGACAGAGCCGGAACAGTGGCCGGATTAAATGACCGATAACAGATAACAGAACCCGAATCAAATCTGGCTTGCATCATAACGACAACGTACCTACAATGTAATTCATGAAACCTTTGCGTTTCGAATGGGACGAGGCGAAGAACCGCGAATGCCAGCAGAAGCACAGGGTGTCGTTTGAGGAAGCGCGCACAGTATTCTATGACGAGGATGCCATTGAGTTCTTCGACGACGATCATTCCGGGCATGAAGACCGGTTTCTGTTGCTTGGGCTGAGCAGTCGCCTGCGCGTGCTGATGATCTGTCATTGTCTTCGCAAAGGCGGAACTGCGATCCGCATCATCTCGGCACGAAAAGCCACAGTCAACGAACGCAAACTCTATCCGGGAGAAACCACATGAAAGCCGAATACGACCTGACAAAGATGAAGAGCCGGCGCAACCCGTACGCCAAACGGTTGAAGAAGCAACTGACGATCCGCATGGGTCTGGATATCATCGAACACTTCAAACGCATGGCGGAGGAGACAGGTATTCCCTACCAGAACCTCATCAACCTCTACCTGCGCGACTGCGTCCAAGCCGATCGGAAATTGCACCTGAAATGGGCGTCATAAGTTCGGCCAACCAAGCGATACACCCGCGGCCGGTCGCTGGAATGTAGGAACCCTTTGACTGGCGGCCGCTGGTGATCGCTGACGTTAGCGCTGAGAAAAAGATCTCGATCCAAAGCGGCGCACCCGCTGGCGAATGTGGCTGGAATTGAAAGAAGCCAAGCCCCGCGAAACCGTGTGACGAAATCGCAATCGAGAATAGAATTCGAACTCGCAATCGCAATTGAAAAGAAGAAGCGCGTGATTCGCAATGGATACGTGACGAGCGCCGGATTGACAGGGGATAGATGTCATGCCGCAGTTGGCGATTCCGATTTCGATGGTGATTACGATTGCGATTCTCGATTGCGATTTCGAAGACAGAAGAAGGCGGTGGTTATTCGACCTCGTCGCACCGAGGTGATCGGTTGGCAGAGGAACACGTGGCATATAGGAAGGGTGCCGTAGGATGAAAGCAGGATATTGGCTCAACTACGGGTCGACTAAGTGGCTCGGCAAGCACCTTCCTGTCGCCGGCCTGCCGCGACGGCGGGTCCGGCGGCCCCGCCCTACCTCCCATGCGTGGTTCATGCACCTGAAACCTGAACCCTAACCCCTTGCCAGCCTCTCCCCGTAGGCCGGGGATCATGGCCAAAGGCCCATATATTGATGTCGGGCGTTGCTGTCAGGCATCGCAAGACGTATCATGTGGCCGTTTTCCGATAGGGAAGGGATGGCCGGGCGGACAGGCGGGTGGTTCCCGCAGCAAAGCATGCGACAATCCCGGCTTGCATGGTGAGGGATAACAACCTGTTTTTCCCGGAATGGTCAACAGGAGGTGTGTCATGAAGTGTCTGGTTGCGGTGCTTGCCATGATGCTGGGTGTGGTCACGGCGCGTGGGGCTCAGATCGCCATGACGATGTGCAGAAGGCCGCGCAGCAGGTGGTTGATGTGGCCGGGAAGAAGGAGCCTGCGGTACGCCGCCGTGGCCGCCGTTCTGGCGTGGTCCCCATGTGGGGCTGGCTATGGCCAGAATGTGCCGGGCGCCAGCACGAATACGGCCCGCTCGGTGAGCCCCCCGCGCATCAACGTGTCTACCTACATGATTACCCGGGAAGCATCGCTCTATTCCTACAAGGGATCGAATGCAAGCGCCAAGGCGGTGCTCCTGATCAACTGTCAGGCGGATCCAAGCAACCTGGTGACTTCGGCCGCAATGGAACTTGCGGAAGTTCGGGACGACACCGGCAAGGTGCTGCGGGAAGGATCGGATGCCTCGTATTCGCCTGACCGTGATCAAAGCAGAATGCCGCTTTCCCCTTCTGCCGCAGGGAACTGGCAGAACCTGTACAATGTGCAAACGCGGTTCCCAGCGCTGCACGCGAAGCGGATCCCGGTGCTCAAGGGAAAGCTCGTGTTGACCACGACCGTCCCTGCGGAGCCCACACGGATCAGTCTTGACAGCCCCGGCCAAACCTTCCACTATTTCGGCCATGACTTTGCCTTCGACAGCGTCTCAGCCAACGAAAAAGAAGGTGTCGTTGTAACGTTTAGCTGCCGCAGCAACAAAGAACCGCCGGACGCAATGGTCGCCCATGCCTGGTTCAAGAAAGCGACGCTGCTTGGAAGCAAGGGCGAGAAGCGGGCGTATATGAGTTCGAGCAGGCGCAAGACTCCGGGGCAACCGGTAGCACTCATAGCGCGTTTCAAATGGTCGAAGGACAGTGAGCCGATAGCGCTCCTGCTGGCTAACGAGGCGGAGCCCCTGTCGCAGGAGTATCCGTTCGCGTATCACGATCTTCCGCTCCCTCCGCTGACAAGCGCGTATGCCTCGTCCACGCCAGTCACAGCAGACACCATTCCCGCGTTGCCTGCCGCACCGCCACCTGCTGGCACCACGCCACTCAGTGAACTGGCATCCACACCCGTTACGCTGACCGCACAGGAGAGCCCCGTGGAACGTGTTACGGAAGAAATCGCCCGACTGACGGGCATACCACTGACGTTTCGGAAGCAGAGCGGCCGGACGCCCCCCGCTACGCCGCGTATCTCGGTTGACTGGCAGGCGGTCCCGTACTGGACTGCACTCGAAGAGCTTTGTCGAAAGGGAAACCTCATAGAGGAATACTATCCCTCGCTTGACGTGCTGCGCGGGCATGGCGAGAGGCCGGCGTCTCAGCGCCCGAAGCAAGTGGTTGTCGGTCCCGTTCGCGTGCAAATCAACGAAGTGCAAATCAAGACGGCGAGCACGTCCCGGTTCCCCGGTGGCGGGAGTAGTCCCGGAGCTGCCGATGAAATGACGTTTCAGCTGAATGGCAGCGTCATGGTGGAGCCCCACGTAGCCATTATCAGCCAGGGGTGCCAGGTGGATCGGTGTATTGCGAGTAGTGGCGTTGATCTTGCCAACGTCGGCTGGACCAACAACGTACCGCCGCCGGCGTGGGCGCCCCCGCACACATGGCGCATCAACGGAGAGGGCACAGGATCCAGGAACAACTTCAGCCTTGGCGCCCCGCTTCTACCCGCCATTGCGCCGGCCCGTATTGCCCACTTGCGATTGAACTACTACCTGAAGACCGGCGGCAAGCTGGCTGACTACGAGATACCTGACACTTCGAAGGCCGGAGCCTGTTTGCTTTCGGATGGACTTTCGCTCCGCTGGAGCGAACCCCAGGCCAGCGGTAGCGGCGTCAATCTAAGTTTCGTGTTTGCGCGCGAAAGCGGTCTTACCCAGAATGATCTGACGATGCTGGAAGGTGGCAAGTACTCGATTTCCGGCGTGTCCGGCGTCAAGCTCGCGGCGGCCAAGAGCAGCCTGTCGCAAAAGGAGTATGCCATCCAGTGCGCAATCCCTGCAAAGGCGGATCTGCCGGCGAAGCTACGCATCAGCGTTCCCGGTGGAATCACGACCTATGCCGCATCGATTGACTTCCACGACATAGCGCTGCCCACTCTGCCGCCTCCTTGGCAATGAAGGGGATCGGGGCTACTGCCTGACCGGAATCGGCGCATCAAGCCGCTCGACTAAGCGGTTCGGCAAGGGGAGCCAGGGTTTGGATTCTGGACATTGACCGAGCGACCGGGAGGTGCGCGGGCACCGGCGTCAGGTCGCATCTTCTGCCAATGGCCAACAAGGCATCAGCGTCGTACCCGGACCGGGTCTATCTGCTAGGGCGGCTGAAGGGAAGCGCGGGTCTATGCGGTGTGGGGTGGCGGACCTGGCTGCGCATCGCCGGTCGAGTTGGGTCAAGGGTTTGGCTATGCTGGTCAAAAGAACGGTTGAACCCGGACGCGAATCGGCCTATCTTATTCACATGAACTCGGTGTGTCCTGTTCCTTGGCCAGAGGGCGAGAAGGACAGGCACAGCGAGTGAGATCGCAAAACGGTTGCTCGGAAAAGGCAGGGAACCATGAAAGCACTTGAAGCGATCATTGAAAACGACGGCCGGATTCATTTCAGCGAAAACGTCAAGTTGCCGCGGTCGTGCCGCGTGATCGTGACCTTCCTTGACCCGTCGCCCGATGTTCCCGAGACGGCGCTGCTCAGCGAGGTGGCGTTAGGCAAGGATTGGAACCGTACCGAGGAGGATGCGGCATGGGCACACCTGCAGTCCGCTCGGTAGTCTTGGTGACCTTTCCCTTTTCCGACTTTTCGGCCAGCAAGCTACGGCCCGCAGTCGGGCTCGCTGCACCATGTCAGCTACGTCCGTCCGGGCAAACTCTTCACTGCAAGCGCATCGCTCATAACGGGCAGTGTAGGCGAGTTGTCGGAAGCTTCGCAACGTGCGATTATCGACCGCGTTGTTTCCCTGTTCCGTCGTTAACGGGAAAGTATTGCGGCGGCTGGGTGTGGTAAATTGTACGACATGGCACGGCAATAGAAGGGCACCGGCGTCAGGCGCATCCTCTGCCAATGGCCACAGCTTCCGCTGCGGCACCCCACAAACCGGAGTCGGTCGTTGGAAGGTAAAAGATCCGCCGGAACACGTCCGGATGCATCGGCGTCGACAAATCTTTTGTTTTTCACACCACCCCACCCGCCACATTCCCACCCGCCACCCTCGCTGGCCGAGTTTCGTGAGCATCACCACGATCGGGTCGAGCAGGGCCTTGGTACGCGATGGCTGCACGATACACGTTCAGTTTCTCGTGGCCCAGCGCCATCCCAATCTCCTCCGCGTTCTCCGCGCCTCCGCGGTGGAACCGCTCCCGCCACCTTCACTACACAGTGAATAGTCCGTAGCTATGCCGTCCACTCGCCAATGGCCTAAATTTGGAACGCATGAAAGCCGGCAGAATAACTCTCACATTTCCTGCGTTCCTAATTCGAAACTCAATAGGCCGCAATCGGAGTTGCGGCCTATCCGGACATCAACGTGCTCATTGTGAACTACGAGGTTGTGTTGAATGGCGGTGATCTGCAGGTCAACGTGGCTGGTGCGGAACTCGCGGCAGAAAATGCCGCACATCCGCGCAAGGGGCTGTTGGGACGCCTGCGGGGGGTGATCCCGAGGCTGGCTGTGCGGCCATAGCCCGCGGCGCAAACGTGGACGGCGTAAAGCCGTCCCTACCGTAGGGAGGGCGAGCGTCCTCGCGAGCCGTGTTTACGGATACCCGCAACAGCAAAGACAAAGATGGTTCTGGAAATTACGGTCGCGTGGACTGGGATCCGCCGCGACGGTGCGAGGTGGTGGCGTCCTCTTCGTCATCCGTGCGTGACTTGTCCGTGCGCGTCTTGTCGGTGTTGACGAGGTCGGCTGCTTTTTCGAGGGCAGGATCCCGGGGTGCGGCCGCGTCGGACTTTGTCGTGCGCGCGGGCGCGGAGTCTACTTTGGCGGGGCGCACTTTCACCGGCTCTGCCCTGGGCTCGGAGAGCGTTACGGGTTCGGTAGTCGATGTGTCACGACGCACCGGTTGCGTGGTGATTGGTGTGCTGGGCTTTGGGATGGGCTCGGCTGTTGGGATGGACGGCGGCGGTTCGTCGCGCGGCAGGGCGATCGACGGGGAATCGCGGTGACGCGTGTCCGGCAGGCGTGTTTCCGGTTTGGCGGGGCGCACTTTCACCGGCTCTGCCTTGGGTTCGGAGAGTGTTACGGGCTCGCTTGTCGGAGTGTCACGCCGCACCGGTAGCGTGGTGATCGGAGTGCTGGGCTTTGGGATGGGCTCGGCTGCCGGGATGGAGGGCGGCGGTTCGCCGCGCGGCAGGGCGATCGACGGGGAATCGCGGTGACGCGTGTCCGGCAGGCGTGTTTCCGGTTTGGTGGGGCGCACCTTCACCGGCTCTGCCTTGGGTTCGGAGAGTGTTACGGGTGGCGCGTCGGCAGCCGTTTCGTGCTCCGCGGCAGGGGGGCTGCGCGGCTCATTTCTCGGTGTTTCCGGTTTATGCCATTTCACGGGTACAGTAGGACTGGGCGTTGATTTTGGGGTGTGCTTGTCCGGCTTTGTGTGCGGTGGCTCGGCTGGTGTGGCAGGTGTGGCTGGTGTGTCGGGTGTGGCCGGTGTAACGACCGGCCGGGTCGGCGCGGCCGGCGGTGTAGGTCTTGTGACCGGCGCCGCTGGTGGAGTCACGAGGCGAATCGTCCGGGCGGATGGCTGACGTGCGCGCGCGTCTTCATCGCGGTCAGGCCCTTTGTTGTTAACACGCCGCTGTTTCTTGTCCCAGTTGTAGGAATCGTCGATGTGCGAACTTCTCTGGTAGACCGTCTCCACTTCCTCTTTGCGAACGATTACGCTGTGCAGGTTCTGCTCGGCGATCCGGTTGTGTGCCACAAAGGTATAGTGGCGGGAGGAGAGCCCGAACTGCACGTCGAACTGGGAACCATGGCCGATATTGAACCCCACGCCCGCGCGGAAGGAGGTGCCGGGCGGCAAGGGCGCCCAGCCGCAATGTGTTTCTGTCCGGCGCCAGGAGACCCAGGCGGGCGCCCAAACGGTGTCCGGTATCCAGATCCAGCGGTGACGGTCCACGTAGCACCAGCGGCCATAGTGAAACACCGCCCACCCCCAGGAGTAGTCCGACTGCCAGTACCAGCCGCAATCGGTGTAGACCCACCGGCCGCCGTTGCAGTAGGGGCGCCATTCGGCGTTCACAATTGTGACCGCGGGTTGCCAGACGCGACCATAGGCGGGAACGGTGATCCAGTCGCCATACGAATTGAGCGGGGTGTAGAAGTCCTGCGTCTGCTGGATCACCACGGGTTGCTCCAGAACGACCGTATTGACAGTTGAACGGGTTGCGGGTTGTTCCAGCGCCGGTGCATTCGGCCAATCTGCGGCGGGTGGCGGCTCGGAAACAGCCGGAGGTTCCGTATCCTGGGCTGTCGGGACCGGGTCCGGGATGGCTGGCGCAGGTGCCTGTTGGATTGGCGCTGGTGCGGCGGGTGGTATAGCTTCCTCAATGGGCGCCGGGTCAGGCTGGCCCGGTGTGTCCGGTCTGGCGGCGGTTGCCAGCTGATTGCGCACCAGTTGCAGCATGACCTCTGGTGTGACACCCAGGTCACGCAGTGTTTGCAGCGCGCGCTCGTCGGACGATGGTGCGCTGGCTGCGGACGCGGCAGGTGCCGCGGGTGCCGGCGCAACGGTGGGGGCGGAGGCGGGCGGTTGCCGTTCAGGCAGGCATCCCTGCGCTGCCAACAGGACGGAAGCAAGAATGAGACGGGCTTTCATGAGAACTCCTTTCAGGGACATACATAATCATACCATAGCCGCGTCAGAAATAAGATATACGGCGGCAAATTTTTATTGCACAAGCCATGCCACGCCATGCCCCATGGTCTTTTCCTGAAGCGGTCGGGAATTTTCACCAGGAAGGACACAGCGCGGCGCAGTCGCAACCCAAGCGGGTTTGAACAGGAGGCAACAGAGAGAACGGAGGGTTGTCTGGCTCTGTTTTCTCTGTGGCCTCCTGTTCAAGAAAACTTGGTAATTGTTCAGGTGGCACGGGTCGGTGGACGACTACGGCGACGACTACGGTGGACGAATTCGGAATTCCCTTCGTGTTTTTCGAATCTTCGTGGTGGTAGCCGCCCGGGTGAAGCATCAGGAAAAGACCATGGGCGCATCCTCGTGCAGGTGTAATCCGCTATGGACAAAGCCCAAGCGCAGGCATAAAGTATCTAGTTTCGCGTTCCAAAGCTGGCAGGAAGCCAGACAAACGGTTTCTGATATGGAGTTGGACATCAAAGCTGCCGCCGCCCTCATGGGTGAGTCGGAGAAGACGGTTTACCGTTGGATTCGTGACCAGGGGTTACCGGCTCATCGCATCAACGAGCAGTATCACTTCAACCGTGCGGAGCTGCTGGAGTGGGCCACTGCCCAGGGCGTACGGGTTTCCCGCGCGATGTTTGCCCCGTCGGAACCCTCCGCCACCGCACCCGCCGGGTTGGCGGCCGCGCTGGCAGCCGGCGGCATTCATTACCAGGTAGCGGCTGCAGACAAGCAGACGGCGCTGGCGGCTGCCATCGGCTTTCTGCCAGTACCGGACGATGTGGACCGCGACCTGCTGCTGGACATCATCCTGGCGCGCGAATCGCTGGGCTCCACCGGATTGGGCGACGGCATCGCCATCCCGCATGTACGCAACCCGATCGTGATGCACATTCCGCAGCCGCTGGTGACGCTTTGCTTTCTGGAGACGCCGGTGGCGTTTGATGCGGTGGATGGCCAGCCGGTCCATACGCTCTTTACCATCGTCTGCCCGGCCATCAAGAGCCACTTGCATCTGCTGGCTCGCCTGGCCTATGCGCTGCGGCATCCGGAGTTTGCCGGGGTCATCCGCGCGCGCGCGCCGCTGGCCACGATTCTGGCGGCCGCGGTCGTGGTGGATCATGTCGCGCCACACCCGCCGGAAAGAAAGGCGCCGTGAACCTTCTGCTGGCTTCTTTTGCGATTTGGCTGGTGGGCGGCGCGGCCTGCCTGCTGGCAGGTCGCAACCGGCGTGTGGCCGGGTGGATCGGCGCCGGCACGGCCGTGGCTGGTTCTGCGCTGGCGCTGGCGGCCTGCCTGTTGTGGATGGTCGGCGGACATGGTCACACGTGGCAGGTGGCGCTTCCCTGGAGCATGCCGTTCGGCCACCTGGTGCTTGCCTGCGACGGGCTTCCCGCGCTCTTTGTCATGGTCACGGCGTTGATCACGGCGCTGGCGGCCATCTATGGCGTGGGCTATTTGCGGCACGCGCCGGCAGGGCGTCCTTTCGGACTGGCCTGGTGTCTGTTCAACCTGCTAACCGCCAGCATGGTCGGGGTCTTTCTGGCAGCCAACGCGCTGCTGTTCCTGCTCTCCTGGGAGGTGATGGCGCTGGCGTCGTTCGGGCTGGTGCTGTTTGACCACGAGCGCCCGGATGTGCGGCGGGCCGCGGCGATCTACTTTGTGGCCACGCATCTGGGCACGGCCCTGCTGCTGGTGATGTTTCTGCTGCTGGGAAGCGAGGCTGGCGGCTCGCTGGACTTCGACGCGCTGCAGCAAACGGCGCCGGGGCCGGAACTGGCTGGGGCGGTGTTTGTGCTGGCGCTGATCGGCTTCGGCACCAAGGCGGGGCTGATGCCGATGCATGTGTGGATGCCCGAGGCCTATCCGGCCGCACCCGCGCACGTGGCGGCGGTCATGAGCGGCGTCATGCTTACGGTCGGCATCTACGGGTTCTTGCGGATCCTCGCCTGGCTGGGAAGTCCGCCGTCCTGGTGGGGGTGGACGCTGGTGGTGCTGGGCGCTGGCTCGGGCGTGCTGGGGATCCTGCTGGCCCTGGCCCAGCGTGATCTCAAGCGCATGCTGGCGTATTCCAGTGTGGAGAATGTCGGCATCATCACCATGGGGTTTGGCGTCGGTCTGCTGGGGCTGACCGCTGGCAGTCCGGTGATGGCCCTGCTCGGTTTTGGCGGTGGTTTGTTACACGTGTTGAACCACGCGCTCTTCAAGAGCCTGCTCTTTCTGAATGTCGGCGCCGTGCTGCAGGCGACCGGCACGGCGGAGATGGACCGGCAGGGCGGCCTCCTCCGGCGCATGCCGGTTACGGGCAATACGTTTCTGGTCGGCGCGGCCGCCATTGCCGGGCTGCCGCCATTCAATGGCTTTGTGGGCGAAATCCTGGTGTTTCTCGGAGCGCTGACGCCGCTGCTGGACGTGGTTGCCGGCGGTCCAACCTTCGCACTGGCCGGCGGGCTGGTGGCTGCGCTGGCGCTGGCGTTGATCGGCACGCTGGCGGTTGCCTGTTTTGCCAAAGCCTTCGGCATGGTGTTCCTGGGCGAGCCGCGCGAGGCGGAGCGTGCGGGCGCTGCGCAGGAAGTCACCGGCAGCATGCGCCTGCCCATGCTGCTGCTGGCTGGCAGCTGCATGGGGGCCGGGTTGATGGCGCCCTGGCTGTTTCAGGCGGTTTTTCCGGCCGTGTATGTCCTGGCGGGCGGTAGCGGCGGAATGGAGGATGCCGGCGTTGCGGGCAGCCAGGTCGTATATGCCTTGCAGATGGTTGCCCTGCTGTCGGCCGGCGTGCTGCTCCTGGCGCTGCTGCTGTTTGCCCTGCGCCGCGCGCTGCTGCGGGGGCGGGTGGAGGGCTCGACGGTGACCTGGGATTGCGGCTATGCTGCGCCCACCGCGCGCATGCAGTACACGGCCTCCTCGTTTGCCCAGCCCATTCTGCAGCTGATGCGCCACGTGATGATGGCCCGCCGGCGCTTTACCCCGCCGCGCGGCCTGTTTCCGGGTCAGGCGGCTTTTGCCAGCGAGACGCCGGATGTGTACCAGGAGCGGCTGTATCGTCCGCTTTTTGAGAAGATCGAGACCCTCATCGGGCGCATGCAGTGGATGCAGCACGGCAAGCTCAACTATTACATCCTGGCCATTGTCCTGGTGCTGCTGGTTCTGCTCGCCTGGAAGATGAGGTAAGATGACGTTCTGGAGTTCATTTCTTTCCGTGCTGGCTGCGCTGTTGCTGGCGCCGCTGCTGCCGGGCGTGATCAACCGCGCCAAGGCGGTGGTCGCCGGCCGGCGCGGTCCGCCGCTCTGCCAGCTCTATTACGATTTATGGAAGCTGCTGCGCAAAGGGGCGGTCTACAGCCGCACCACCACCTGGGTGTTCCGTTTCGCGCCGTGCGTCACGCTGGCCGCGCTGCTGCTGGGCTTGCTGCTGCTGCCGGCGCCAGGGGTGGCGGCGCCGATTGCCTGCCCCGGGAGCCTGTTCATTTTGATTGGTCTGCTGGCGCTGGCGCGCTTCTGCACGGTGGTGGCGGCGCTGGACACCGGCTCGAGCTTCGAGGGGATGGGTGGCAGCCGCGAGGTGCAGTATGCCGTGCTCGCAGAACCGGCTTTGCTGCTTGCGCTGGCGGCGCTGGCGCGAACCTCCGGCACGTTTTCGCTCAGCGACATGTTTCTGGACGTCCTGCCGCGCTTGTGGCAGACGACCGCGCCAGCCGTGGGGCTGCTGGCCGTGGCGCTGATCATCGTGCTGCTGGCGGAGAACTGCCGCATTCCGTTCGACGATCCCAACACACACCTCGAGCTCACCATGATCCATGAGGTGATGGTGCTCGACTACGGCGGGCCCGATCTGGCGTTCATTCTGTACGGCGCGTCGCTCAAGCTCTGGATGTTTGGCGCGCTGCTGGTTAACCTGCTGCTACCCGGATCGCTGGCTGCGAATCCGCTGGCCGGCGTGGGCTGGCTGTTTGGCGGCTTGTTGGTGGTTGCGGTCGTGGTGGGCCTGGTCGAGTCGGCCATGGCACGCCTGCGCCTGCTGCAGGTGCCGCAGCTGCTCCTGGGCGCCACAGCCCTGGCCGCCCTTGGGCTGTTGCTGGTGCTGAGGAGCGTGGAAAGCTTTCCGTAACCGCTCACGGGGTGCGGGTGTATTTGTTCTGCCTGATGCGCAACCATTTTCATCTGGTGGAGGAGGGGCCTATGCTGGCGTTAGTGGGCGGGACGCGAGATGACCGCCCGAGCGCCCCGCGCGGAAGTCCGTCAACTGGTCTCGAAAATCACAAAGGCCTTGGAGGCCATAAGCGGGA
>JBAXVM010000054.1:0-13958 GCA_037129105.1 bacterium | reverse complement strand
GGGGGTGACGGATGCCGGCGGTACGGCCTCGCTTGCGGCGGGTGTGCGCCGCACGCGGGTTCGTTTGGCAGCGGCAACTTCCGTGGAGACGATGGCATCTTCGATCATCGGCGTTCCTCTTTTTCGTGGGCGCAGGCTTTGGCCTGCAGCCGGAAACTTACCATTTCGTGCAATATAGCGCAGTCCGGCGCTTTCCGGAATGCCTTTGGCAGCAGCGCGCCCAGCGTGGTGCGTGTGGGCTTGGATCCGGTCAACGTGCAGCAGACTATGGGCAGGTGATTGTCGCAGAACTCCGCCAGCACCTGGCGGCAGGCGCCGCAAGGCGTGGCAGGTGTGTCTGCGCCGGCGGCCACGGCCAGCGCGCGGAAGCGGTGCGCGCCGGCTGCCACGGCAGCGAGCAGGGCCACGCGCTCGGCACAGATGGTAAGGCCGTAGGAGGCATTCTCCACGTTGGCGCCGGTGAAGATCCGGCCATTGTCCGCGAGCAGCGCCGCGCCCACGGCAAAATGAGAATACGGGCAATAGGCGCGGGCCGCCGCCGCACGGGCTGCGATCAGCAGCTCGCGCATGGGCGCGGCTCGCGAAACGCTTCGTCCGCCAGTTACGGCTACAGGTTGCGCCTTCGCCCGGGAGGGCGAGCGTCCTCGCGAGCCGGTGGCCTTCTGAAGCGACTGGGGGATTGAACGCCGGGCGGTTTTCATGTCAGGGTCTCCAGGATCAGCGGCTCGGGCGGGCGGGTTGCCGCGGCGATCTCCACCGCGGCGGCGGCCTCGGCGCGCAGGCTTTCGGCCAGGGCGGCGTGGCGGGCATGCAGTCGCATCAGCGGCTGGCCGCTGACGACGGACTCGCCGCTCTGCACCAGGCCGGAAATGCCGGCCGCCGGATCAATGGCGTCGAGGGTCCGGCAGCGTCCGGCACCGAGTTGCAGCACGACGCGGCCGATCTTCTCGGCATCCACAAACACAACATGGCCGGTGCAAGGGGAGGGGATGTCGAGTGACGCACCCGGCTGTGGCAGGTGGCGCAGGGGATCGTCGAGCACGCGGGTGTCGCCGCCCTGCGCGGCAACCATGCGGCGAAACACCTCCAGCGCGCGGCCGTCGTCGAGCCGCGCCGTGAGCTCTCGCGCTGCCGTGCCGGCGTCTGCATGAATGCCGGCCAGCAGGGTCATCTGCGCGGTGAGCGCCAGCGTCAGGGCGCGCACGTCAGCCGGGCCGCGCCCTTGCAGTACGTCGATGGCCTCGACGACTTCCACGGCATTGCCGGCTGTGCGTCCGAGCGCCTGCTCCATGTTGGTAATCAGCGCAGAGACGCGGCGCCCCATGGCGCGGCTGGTATCGAGCAGGCTGGCGGCCAGAAGCCGCGCCTGTTCCGGCGTGCGCATAAATGCACCGCGGCCGCATTTGACGTCGAACACCAGCACGGCTGCGCCTTCGGCGAGTTTTTTCGACAGGATGCTGGCGGTGATCAGCGGGATGCTGGGCACGGTGCCGGTGACGTCGCGCAGGGCGTAGAGCTTGCGGTCGGCCGGCGCCAGGCGGTCGGTCTGGCCGATGATGGCGCAGCCTGTGTCGGCCAGCACACGCCGAAAGGCCGCGTTGTCGAGGCGGGTGTTGAAGCCGGGGATGGCTTCGAGCTTGTCGAGCGTGCCGCCGGTCAGGCCGAGGCCGCGGCCGGAGATCATGGGCACAGCCAGTCCGGCCGAGGCGGCCAGCGGCGCGAGGATGAGCGAGATCTTGTCGCCGATGCCGCCGGTGGAGTGCTTGTCCGCCGTGGGGCGCGGCCAGCCGGCAAAGTCCAGGACGTCGCCGGAGTGCAGCATGGCATCGGTCAAGGCGGCCGTCTCCGCGGCCGTCATGCCGCGGAAGTAGATGGCCATGGCCATGGCCGCCATCTGGTAGTCCGGCAGTTCGCCTGCGGCATAGGCCTGCACAAAGGTCCGGATCTCCTCCGGCGGAAGGACACGGCCATCACGTTTGTTTTCGATCAGCCATTGCGGTAGCACGCGGGAATAGTACGGCGGGTTTGGCAGCAAGGCAATCGCAGAATGCGGAAGAGTGGAAGGATGGAAGAACGGAAGAATGGAAAGGTGGAAGTTTGGAGAGCGGTGAGAATTGAAATCGAAATCGCACTCGAACTCGAAATCGTAACGAACCGGCTCAGTTATTCAGGAGTCAGCGAATACGTTTGTCCGCAGATTTCGCAGATTTACGCAGATTGGGATGTGGCGCGTGGTTGGTCCGCGGACCCGCCGCGATTACGCCATAATGCGAATTGCGGCATGCCCCCTGCCAAATGGGTGGCAGGTGTGAGCATTCATGCCTGGGTGTTGCAGCCTTTGTCGTAAGCTCTTGTCGTAAAACTTTTGTCGACGATTGGGCAGGCGCAAGCCATGTGCATCCCTTCCGCCAGGCGTGGACGAGGAGAATCGAAAGCGACAGGTTTGCGATCCAAGTGAACCGCAGATTTTTATCTGATTTCCCATTCTCAGTCGATCGGTTCCGTCTTGCCCGGGAGCGGCAAAAGCGAGATGATTAGCGCGAACCAAGCGATGCACTCGCGTCCGGGTACAGGCAGGCATGAGTCCTCGGACAGGCAGCCGTTGGTGATTGCTGACGTGTTCGCAAAGGGAAAAGAGACAGTATGAGACAGACAATATCAATAGGAACTATTGCCGTCTTTGCTGTTCTCACCGGTTGCATCACCCCAAAGCAGGTTTGCTATACGTCGGACGGTAAACCATTGCCCCCGTTGGTTCAGGTTTGCCCGCGACAACCACAAACCGGCGCGGCAGAGCCGCGACGTTGGCGGTGAAACGATTGACAGATCGACTAGATTCGGGCAACATGTACCGAAACACGTACATATTGGAGGTCTCATGACGACCATGACCGCAACCGATGCGCGACGCGGGTTCTTCGCCGTAGTCAAAGGTGCCACGGACAAACACCAAGTATTCCGAATCCATCACCGCCATGGCTCTGTTGTTTTAATGGCGGAGAACGACTACGAGAGCCTTCTGGAAACCATGGAGTTGTTGTCCACGCCTGGTTTTCGGAAAAGCCTGAAACTTTCCGTTGATCAGATGCACCGAGGCGACACCTTGTCGTTTGAGGAGGTCTTCGGAGAAAACGCGTGACACCGTACACGATCCGCTTCACCAAGGTAGCGGCCAAGGACGTAGTCAAGTTGCCGCCTCGTCTAAAGGACAAACTCAAGATCGTCCTGTTGCAGCAGGTGGCACCCAATCCCCTCTGCGGCAAAAAACTCGTCGGCGATCTCGCCGGATTCTTCTCGCTCCGGCTTTCCTACAAGGACCGCCTAGTCTACTCCATAGACGAGGAACGTCGAATCGTTTATGTCCATCGTGCACGGACTCATTACGGAGAGTGAAGGAGTCCTCCTCAAAACCAAGTGGCGGGACCGTCTTCAAGCAACGGTCGTCACGGTGTTTGCCGATACCACCATGGAAGATCTTCTCGGTAAGTCGGGCATACTTCGTGCCGCAAGCAATGTGGTTGCGGCGGTTAACACTTCGATCGAAGGTAAAGTGTCCGGGCGCGTTCCGATTGCCGGTTACAGCCCATGACCCGTGCTTGGGCGCATCTTTCGCTCCAGCGGCGCAAGGCCGCCGGAAGCGGCAGGTAACGACAGCGGAATCCGCTGTGCGGCGTTTTGCGGTCGACAAAGACGAAAGATGAAGTAGAAAGATCAAGATAACCTTTGTCTTTTTTACTTCATCTTTCTTCTTTGTATCCAGCTCAACGCCGTGGTTTACACGCGCCTCGTGGATTGCTAATCTCCCTTCCTTGTTTTTGGCACCTTCAGGGAGACAGACGATGGCATACGACAAGATTCAGGTTCCGGCAGGCGGCGAGAAGATCACCATGGGCGCGGATGGCAAGCTGCGCGTGCCGGATCGCCCCATTATTCCATTTGTTGAAGGGGATGGCACAGGTCCGGACATCACACGTGCTTCCCTGACGGTCTGGGATGCGGCGGTCCGCAAGGCGTACGGTGGCAAGCGGCAGGTGGTCTGGATGGAAGTCTATGCCGGCGAGAAGGCCAATGCCGTCTACGGCCCCAACACCTGGCTGCCGGCGGAAACGCTCACGGCCTGTCGCGAGCACCTGGTTTCCATTAAGGGGCCGCTCACGACGCCGGTGGGCGGCGGCTTCCGCTCGATCAATGTGGCGATGCGGCAGGAGCTGGATCTCTACGTCTGCCTGCGACCTGTGCGCTGGTTCAAGGGTGTGCCGTCGCCGGTGAAGCAGCCGGAGCTGACCGACATGGTGGTGTTCCGCGAGAACACCGAGGACATCTACGCCGGCATCGAATGGGCCGCTGGCACCGAGCAGGTTCGCAAGGTGATCTCCTTTCTCCAGAAGGAGATGGGCGTCAAGAAGATCCGTTTTCCGGACACCTCGGCCATCGGCATCAAGCCTGTTTCCAGTGAAGGCACGAAGCGCCTGGTGCGCGCCGCATTTCAATATGCCATTGCCAACGATCGCAAATCTGTGACCCTGGTCCACAAGGGGAATATCATGAAGTTCACGGAAGGCGGCTTCCGGGACTGGGGCTACGAGCTGGCGCGCGAGGAGTTTGGCGCGCAGCTGATCGACGCCGGCCCCTGGTGCAAGTTCCGCAATCCGGTCACGGGCCGTGAGATCGTGGTGAAGGACTGCATTGCAGATGCCTTCCTGCAGCAGCTTCTCACCCGACCGGCCGAGTACGATGTGCTGGCCACGCTCAACCTCAACGGCGACTACATTTCCGACGCGCTGGCTGCCTGCGTGGGCGGCATCGGCATTGCGCCGGGCGGCAACATTAACTACGGCACGGGCATGGCCTGCTTTGAAGCCACGCATGGCACCGCGCCGAAGTATGCCAACCTAGACAAGGTCAACCCCGGCTCGCTCATCCTTTCCGGCGAAATGATGTTCCGCTACATGGGCTGGACCGAGGCGGCGGACAAGATCGTCACAGCCATGGACACCGTCATCGGCCGCAAGACCGTCACCTATGATTTTGCGCGTCTGATGTCCGGCGCCACCGAGGTCTCCTGCAGCGACTTTGGCCGCGCACTGGCCGGGGCCATGTAGCGTTCCCGTCTAAAATCGCACCCTCCCTGCTATTGCCTTGCCGCTGCATTTGGGTAGAGACGGCTTTACGCCGTCTACCCGCAAATGCCAGACAATGGACGGCGTAAAGCCGTCCCTACCGTCGCGTACGGACAACGCGCACCACCCGCAGTCTGCTGTAGGTCAACGAAACAGGGATGCGCCCCACCCGCCCTGATTCGGGCATTATCTTTTGACAACGCAGGGTCAGTAGAGTAAGGTCAAATGTTGGGGTGTATTTATTGCATCTGTTAATTTGCATGGGAATAAAATTATGAAAAAATCAACCGGTTGTGGCGCCCCGCAAAAAAAGTCTGCTGACGCGTTGCGTGTTCAGGCGTGCGCACCGGTGGTGCAATCAGCCGGTGCCACACCGGCTGGCAAGGATTCCGCCACGGCGGAGAGCAAGACCGCCGGCGCGTCCTTTCCCATCGTCGGCATCGGTGCGTCCGCCGGCGGGCTGGCGGCGTTTGAGGCGTTCTTCTCCGGCCTGTCTGCCATCACCGATACCGGCATGGCCTTCGTCGTGGTCCAGCATCTCGCCCCCGATCACAAGAGCATCCTCACCGACCTCATCCGCCGCTACACGAGCATGCAGGTCTTCGAAGTCGAGGATGGCATGGTCGTGCGCGCCAACTGCACCTACATCATTCCGCCGGGCCGCGACATGGCGTTTCTGAATGGCACGTTGCACCTGCTCCAGCCCGCCGAGCCGCGCGGCCAGCGCCTGCCGATCGACTTCTTTTTCCGTTCTCTCGCCCAGGACCAGCATGATCGCGCGATCGGCATCGTCCTTTCAGGCACCGGCAGCGACGGCACGCAGGGCATCCGCGCCATCAAGGCCGAGGGCGGCATGGTCATGGCCCAGAACCCCGCCTCCACCGAGTTTGACGGCATGCCGCACAGCGCTCTCGCCACCGGCCTGGTGGACTACGAGCTGCCGCCCGCCGAGATGGGCGCGCAACTCCTGACCTACGTGGCGCATGCCTTCGGCAAGCTGCCCAAGGCCATCGTGCTCCCGGCGACCCAGATCGAGAGTGCGATCAAAAAGATCTACATCCTGCTCCGCGCCCAGACCGGACACGATTTCTCCCAATACAAACCCAGCACGATTCTCCGCCGCATCTCGCGCCGCATGGCCGTGCAGCAGATCGATCATGTTGACACCTACACCCGTTTTTTGCAACAGACTCCGGCGGAGATCGAGGCGCTGTTTCGTGACCTGCTGATCGGCGTGACCAATTTTTTCCGTGACCCGGACGCCTTTCAGGTGCTGAAGGACGAGGTCATTCCCAAGCTCTTCGCCCACAAAGAGCAGGACGAGGTGATTCGCGTGTGGATCGCCGGCTGTTCCACCGGCGAAGAGGCCTACTCGATCGCCATCCTGCTGGTGGAGTGCATGGAAGCCCTTAAAAAGAGTCATGCCGTGCAGGTGTTCGCCACCGACATTGACCCCAGGGCCATCGCCACAGCCCGCCTCGGAATCTATCCGGCCAGTATCGCCGCCGACCTTTCACCTGAGCGCCTGGCGCGCTTCTTTACCCCCGAGCCGGGCGGGGGCACCTATCGCATCCACAAAGGACTTCGCGACCTCCTGGTCTTTTCTGAGCAGGACGTGATCAAGGACCCGCCCTTCTCCAGGCTCGATCTGATCTGCTGCCGCAATCTCCTGATCTACCTGGGCACGGAGTTGCAGCAGAAATTGATCCCGCTTTTCCACTATGCCCTGAAGCCGGACGGATGGCTGTTTCTCGGCACCTCTGAAGGCGTGGGCGAGTTTGCCGAACTGTTCACCGTGCTCGACCGCAAGGCCAAGATCTATAACCGCACGGGGGACCGGCCTGGCCGGCAGTACCTGTCGCTCGGTCGTTTTCTGCCCCCCATGTCGGCGACCGATATCGCGCTTCCACCCCCTGGTGACAGGCCGGCCGCGCGCAAGAACAAGAGCCTGCGCGAGACAACCGAACAGGCGCTGCTGTCCCAGATCATCGCAGCCGGCGCGCTGGTTAACGCGCAGGGCGACATCCTCTACCTGCACGGCCGCACCGGCATGTTTCTAGAGCCGGCGCCGGGTGAGGCGGGCATCAACAACATTCTCAAGATGGCCCGCGAAGGCCTGCGCCACGAATTGTCCGTGACCCTGCATAAAGCCGCGGGCACCAAAGACTCGGTGGCCTGCCCGGGGCTGCGCGTCAAGACCAATGGCCACTACACCACGGTCAACCTGACGATCCGCCCGGTGACGGCCGGTCCGGTCGCGACACCGGCCTCGCCGCTCTATCTGGTCATCCTGGAAGAAGTGGCGGAGGAGGGGTCCCGAGCCGGCGATCCGTTGCCGGTGGCCGGCGGACAGCCGGCGGGCGGCGACCTCGCGCCCGGCACCCTTCCGCCGGCCGCCGAGGCGAGCCTAGCCGCACTCAAGGCGGAACTTCGCGCCAAGGAGGAGTACCTCCAGAGCACCAATGAAGAGCTGGAAAGCTCTGCCGAAGAGTTGAAATCCTCAAATGAGGAGATGCAATCCGTCAACGAAGAGCTGCAGTCCACCAACGAGGAACTGGAGACCGCCAAAGAAGAGTTGCAGTCGATTAACGAGGAACTGGCCACGGTCAACACCGAGCTGCAAGTCAAGGTGGTCGACCTCTCGCGGGCCAACAACGACATGAACAACCTGCTGGCCGGCACGGGCGTAGGCACGGTGTTCGTGGATCACGCGCTGCGCATTTTGCGGTTTACCCCTGCCGCCAGCGCCATTATCAATCTGATTCCAACCGACGTCGGTCGGCCCGTGTCGCACACCGTTTCCAATCTGGTGGGCTATGCCAGCCTCGTTGCGGACGTGCAGGATGTGCTGCAAACGCTGATTCCCAAAGCGATCGAAGTGCAGATCACAACGGGCCAGTGGTACATGATGCGCATTCTGCCCTATCGCACGCTCGACAATGTGATTGAGGGTGCGGTCATCACGTTTGTGGAAATCCCCGAAATGCTGCGCATGCGGGAGAAACTCGCGTTTCAAAATACGGAGAAGGAGAAGCGGGCCGCAGAGCTGGTACTTGCCAACCGGGAGCTCGTGGTACAAAACGCGGAGAAGGAAAAGATGGTCGCCGAGGCACGGCGCAGAGCCGAGGACCTGCTCCGGCTGGCGGTGGTGGTGCGCGATGCGCACGATGCCATCACCGTGCAGGATTTGGAGGGGCGCATCCTCGCCTGGAACGCGGGTGCGGTGCGGATGTATGGCTGGAGCGAAGCCGAGGCGCTGGCGCTGAATGTGCGCGACCGGACGCCGGACGCGCTGCGGGCGGCTGCGTTGGACCGGGTCAGGCAGCTGAGCCGGGCGACCGTGCTGGCGCCGTATGCGACCCAACGCCTGACGAAAGCCGGCACAGTCTTGGAGGTCATGATGATATCCACCGCGCTGGTGAATGCCGCCGGGGAGATGTATGCCATTGCCACCACGGAACGGGAGTATGCGGCGAACACACCTGCCACGGGGGACCGCACATGAAAAAAGATGTGGCAGACCCGTCCGTCGCCGCTTCGGCAAACGCCGGGCAGGACCTGCGTCAGCGCGCCGAAGCGGCTTTCCGGGAGAATGCCGCCGTTGCCTTGCGCTCCCGGATGGCCCTGACCCCGGAGACGCCGGAGGCCACGCGCGCGATGTGGCATGAGCTGGAGGTGCACCAGATCGAGCTGGAGATGCAGAACGAGGACTTGCGCCGGGCACAGCAGGCTCTTGGCGCAGAGCGCGAGCGCTATTTTGACCTCTACAATCTGGCGCCGGTGGGCTATTGCACCGTCAGCGAAACCGGGCAGATCCTCGGAGCCAATCTCACCTTTGCCGTCCTGTTCGGCGGGACCCGGGGGGCGCTGATCAAGCAGCCGTTTGCCCGCTTCATCCTCAAGGAAGACGCGGATATTTTTTACAAGCTCAGCCGGCAGCTCCGGGAGACCGGGGAGCTGCAGGCCTGCGAGTTGTGGATGGTCAAGTCGGATGGCGCACGCTTCTGGGCGCATCTGACCGCCACCGCCGCCAAAGAGCCCGGCGGCGTGGCGGCTTTTCGCATCGCGCTGAGCGACATCACCAAGCGTAAGCGGTTGGAGGAGCTCCTGGTGGTCCAGGCGGATATCCTGACGCATCTTGCTGCCCATATCCCTGTGCCGGAGACGGCGGAGAACATCGTCGCGACACTCAAGCGGGCGACCGGCTTCGATGCCGTGGGGCTGCGATTATTCAGGGGTGATGACTACCCGTTCATTGCCGCCATGGGCTATACCGACGAGTTCCTGAAGGCCGAGAACGCACTGGCCGCCCGCTACCCCGATGGCGGGCTCTGCCGGAATGCCGACGGCTCGGTCGCCCTGGAGTGCACCTGTGGCCTTGTGCTGGGCGGTAGCCTTGATCCGGCCAACCCGCTGTTCACCCCGGGTGGCAGCGCCTGGACCAACAACGCACGTGCGTTGCAGGCCGTGAAGTCAGGGCAGAAGGATCACCGCCTGCACCCGCGGGATCGGTGCCTCCATGTTGGGTTTGTGTCCGTAGCGCTGATTCCTCTGCGCGCCGGGGACAATAACATTGGCCTGCTGCATCTTGCGGATCGTCGCAAAGATTGCTTCACCCCGGAATTGATCCGCTTTTTGGAGGGCGTCTGCGTCAGCATGGGGCTGGCGCTGCAACGCAGGCAGGCGGAGGAAGAGCAGGCCAGACTCCAGAGGCAGTTGATTCATGCGCAGAAGCTGGAGTCGGTGGGACGCCTCGCCGGCGGCGTGGCGCATGACTTCAACAACCTGCTGATGGGCACCCTGGGGTACATCGATCTGTGCCGTGACGGGTTGCCCGCAGATCATCCGGTCCGCTGTTATCTCAACGAGATCGCCGGGATCTCACAGCGTTCAGCCGACCTCACGCGGCAACTGCTGGCCTTTGCCCGCAAGCAGAACAGCGTGCCACAGGTCCTGGACCTGAACGCTGTCGTTTCGAATATGCTCAAGCTGTTGCGTCACCTGATCGGCGCGAATATCCAAATCGCCTGGCAACCGGGCGCCAACCTGCCGGCGGTCAAGCTCGACCCGTCGCAAGTTGACCAGATCCTGACAAACCTGTGCGTCAATGCCCGTGACGCCATCGACGGGGTCGGCACCATCACCATCGAGACCGCCACGGCCACGCTGGATCAAGCCTACTGCGCCGGACACGTGGACGCCGCGCCGGGCGAGCACATCCTGCTGACGGTCAGCGATACGGGGTGCGGCATGACGAAGGAGGTCGTGGCGAATATCTTCGAGCCGTTCTACACCACGAAGGACGTGGGCAAGGGTGTCGGATTGGGGCTGACCACCGTGTACGGCATCGTCAGGCAGAACAAGGGCGCCATCGACGTGACCAGCGAACCGGGCAAAGGGACGACGTTCAAGATCTACCTGCCACAAGCTGCTACGGAATGCGTCGCGCCGGTCGCGGTCGGCACCACGGAAGGCATTATGCCGGCCGCTGTCGGCGTCGCGGAAGCGCCACGGGAGCACGCGGGAACGATCCTGATCGTGGAGGACGAGCGCGCGATACGTACGGTGTGCAGCCTGTTTCTGAAGGCCTGCGGGTACAAGGTTTTGCTCGCGGAGAGTCCGGCCGAAGCCCTCGATCTGGTTGCCCGGCATGCGGGAGACATCCACCTGTTGATCACCGATATGATCATGCCCGGTATGAATGGACGGGAACTCGCCGGACGGCTGCTGGCGAGCAAGCCGGGCCTCAAGATCCTGTACATGTCCGGCTACACCGTCGAAGTGCCTTCGAATGACGGAACCTTGTTTGACGAGCAGCACTTCATCCAGAAGCCATTCAAGCGCGATGATCTCGCCCGCAAGGTGTGTGAGGTGCTGGCTGCTCCGGGCCGGCCGGGGTAAAGAGAGCGGGGAGCGTGTCATGAGCCAGAAAAGCATTGAGATTCTCGTTCGCGGCGTGTGCGTCGTGCAAGGGCAGGTGCTGCTCTGCCACAGCAAGGGGGCGGGCAATACGTTTCTGCCCGGCGGGCATGTCGAGTTTCGCGAGCCGGCACGCACGGCGCTGGAGCGCGAGATTGTCGAGGAGCTGGGCTGTCGGGCTCGGGCCGGGCGTTTCCTCGGGTGCGTGGAGCATACCTTCCGGCAGAAGGGGACGTGGCACGCGGAGATCAACCTGCTGTTTGAGCTGCGTATCCCCGGCCTGACACCTGCCGCGCCGCCGCCAGCGCGCGAAGAGTGGATCGAGTTCCAGTGGGCGCCGCTGACCCGGCTGCGCCAGGCCAGACTGGAGCCCGCGGTGCTGTGCAAGCAGCTGGCAGGCTGGCTGCAAGCGCCCGCAGGTTTTGCCGGGACTGTGGTGTGAGAATAATGCCCTTACGGGCACACTACGAACGGCTTTTTGCCGTTTCTAGGCCGTTTGTAGTGACGCCGTAAGGCGTTTTGGCGCCATAATGAGAACGGTTCGTTGTCTTGACGTTCCTGTCGCGGAAGGTCCATCATGTGCGCCACATGCGCGTTCTAATTTTAATCTTTGTTCTGTGTGTGTGCGGCCTGGCGGCACAGGCGCAGGATCCGGTCGCACCAACCGCTCCGCCGGTCGCCTCGGCCACCAACCGGATCCTGCGCGTGATCCGGGCGGAGCTGCTTCACGCCATGCTGCAGCGGACCAACGACTTTGTGCTGGTGGATGTGATGCCGCGGCTCTATTACCAGGACTATCACATCAAGGGTTCCATGTCCGTGCCGGAGGAGGAGCTCGCCGCCACCGTGCGCGACTGGCCCCGCGGTCGCCGCATGGTGGTCTACTGCCTGGATGCGGAGTGCGAGAGCGGCCGCGATGCTGCGCTTACGCTGATGACCATGGGCTTTACGGATGTGCTGCTGTACGAAGGCGGTAAGCGCGAGTGGCGCGCCAGAAAGTACGATGCCATGGGCAAGGGCAAGCTGCTGGATTGAACACAACCATGCAAACCGGTCAGATTCTTCACAACGGCACGCCCTGGGTCGCGCGCGTCGAGGTTGCCGCGACGCTGTTCGATCGCATGCGCGGGTTGATCGGCCGGCCCAGCCTGCCGGCTGGCCACGGGCTGCTGATCGAGGCGTGCGGCTCGATTCACACGCTCGGGATGCGTTTCCCGATCGACGTGATCTTTCTCGACCGGGCGTGGCAGGTGCGACGCGTGGTCCGCCAGGTGCGCCCCGGCCGGCTGATGATCCGGGGCGGCTGGCACGGCCTGCGCGCGCTCGAAGTCGCCAGCGGCTGGCTCGACCTCGACGGCGTGGCGGCAGGCACACAGCTGGCCTGGCAGCCCACAACTGGTTCCCCGGGAGACGTCCCTCCCGTCCCTCCCGTCGCTTAGGTCCCTCCCGTCCCTTAGGTCCCTCCCGTCGCTTTCCTCCCTCCCAGCAGTTCTCATGATGGCGACACGAATGCCCTTACGGGCACACTACGAACGGCTTTTTGCCGTTTCTAGGCCGTTTGTAGTGACGCCGTAAGGCGTTTTGGCGCCATCATGAGAACCGCTGACTCCCTCCATCCGCGGATTGCGAAATTCCACCGGACGCGGTACTGTCTTCGCCATGTCACACGCCCCGACAACCTCTGTGCCTGCGCCGCTCGCCAAGCCCCAGTGGATCCGGGTGCGGCTGGCCGAGGGTGAGGCGTATGGTGAGACGCTCAGCCGCCTGCGCGCCCACCGGCTGCATACGGTCTGCGAGGAGGCGCTCTGCCCGAACCGCACGCACTGCTGGTCGCACGGCCGCGCCACGATCCTGATCCTGGGCGACCGCTGCACGCGGCGCTGCCGGTTTTGCAATGTGGACAAGCGGGAGGTGCCGCTGCCGGATCCGGACGAGCCCGCGCGCGTGGCCGCAGCCGTGCAGGCCAGCGGGCTGCGCGAGGTGGTGCTGACGTCTGTGACGCGTGATGACCTGCCCGACGGTGGCGCCAGCCTCTGGGCGGAGACCATCCGGCGCGTACATGAGGCGTCGCCGGGCATCCTGATCGAAGTGCTGGTGCCGGATTTTGGCGGGAACGAGTCGGCGTGGCAGCAGGTGTGCGATGCGCGACCCGAGGTGTTCGGGCATAACCTCGAGACCGTGCCGCGCCTCTACGCCACGGTGCGCCCCGAGGCGGATTACGCGCGCTCGCTGCGCGTGCTGCGGTTTGCGGCCGACGCCGGGCGGATCACCAAGACCAGCCTCATGCTCGGCATGGGGGAGACGCACGCAGAGATCGAAGCCACCCTGCGCGACGCGCGCGCTGCCGGCGTGCGCATTTTTTATGCCGGGCAGTATCTGCAGCCATCGCGCGCGCACCTGCCTGTGGAGCGCTACCTGACGCCGGCAGAGTTCGAGGAGCTCGGCGCGCTGGCGCGCACCCTGGGCTTCGACTTCGTGGCCAGTGCCCCGCTGGTGCGCAGCTCCTATCACGAGGACGGGCAGTCGGCGTTTGTGCGGCAAAAGGGCGAGGCATGTGACTAAGTACACGCAGTCGTAGGTACGACGACGTATCCTTCTCGTCGTCGTCCTCGTCCTCGAGAAAACCAGACGGGAGCAACATCGAGGACGACGACGAAGGACGAGGACGATTACGAGAATACGTCACCGGATTTACGTTCTTGACCATAAAGATCTAACCGTAAACCCTACCTCGCGCATGGCCTTGCGGACGCCCCGGAGGTGCGTCCCTACCGTCGCTTTACTGATCGTGCGCAACACTCGCAGTTTGATGGAGGTCAATGGACTGCGCCGGCTGTCTCTTCCTGCCGGATTGTGGTAGGATTGATCCCCGTTGGAGAAACATGGCATGAAAACAATTCGCCTTCTTTGTCTGGCCCT
>JBAXVM010000053.1:0-14044 GCA_037129105.1 bacterium | reverse complement strand
GGACAACGCGCACCACCCGCAGTCTGCCGTAGGTCAAGGAAACAGGGATGCGCCCAGCTGTCAGCAGCAATATTCACCTCACCCCTCCAGCGGACGCAACGCGTCGCGGAGGCGATCCATGCTTTCCGGCAGGCCGCCCGGGCGGTTGCGCGCCAGCCAGAGCTCCGCATGCCGGCCCATAATGTCGCGCAGCTCCGCAGCCAGCGCGGCACGGTTCAGTTGTCCGTTCATTACGCCCTGCGCGCGGCGCGTGGCGTGGCGGGCCATGGCGATGGCGTTGTGCAACTCGGCGCTGGCCAGCTCCCCATCCACGGCGGCCGGGCGCGCGTCCGCGGCCGCGGCGTCCAACTGATCCAAGCGCGCCAGGACCTGGCCGAGCATGGCTGGCGTGATCTCCTTCACTTTCAGGGTGGCTGGATCCATATCCCAGAACAGAAGCGTGTGGAAGATCGAGCAGTTGTCGGTTCGTCCCTGGATCAGCTCACGGACCTCCCCAAGCTGGTAGTAGAGCTGCCCCAGCACGCCGGTGTGGTCGGCAAACAGGTCGCGGTTCAGCGCCGCCGAAATGTCGGCGGCCTCGTTGCTTTTCCAGCACCAAGAATAGGCAGCGCCGGCAGCAAATCCGACGTAGCTGATTGGCAGGTACTGATGGTGGCCGCCGTCGCCCCAGTCGGTGTTTAGATATCCGATCGCGCCGTGCGCCAGGCCGTGGCGGGCGGCGCTGGCAAGATTGGCCAGGGCATTGCGCGTGCGGCCGGTGATCGAATTCCAGCTGGATGTGCCGGGACAGACATAGAACGGGATGCCGGAGGCGGCAAAGAGCGGACAGTGCTGGTCAAAGGGGTGCGCCGCCTCGTACCCCCACTCCATCGCAATCATGTCGGGCTTCAATTCCCGGATCAGCTCAGGCTGATGCAGGATGATGTCACCCCAGAACATCATCTGGCGCTGGTGAGAGCCCACACGTTTGTGGATTTCCAGCAGAAAATCGAGGTAGACGCGGGTTTTGCCGCGTGCGTCAGCCAACGGCCGGCTCCACCCCTGCCCCAGTTCCCAGGTCTCGTCGCAGCCGACATTAAAGAATCGGCTGGAGAAGTTGGGGAGCAGCTCCGAGTAGAGCGACTACAGCCACGTCAGGCTCTCCGGGCGCGGGGCCAGGGTCGACCCGCCGGGGCAACGCCCCCCGCCCCAGCGCCGCTCGAAGCCGTCCGGACACGCAGCCAGGTGCCGGTATTCCGGATACTTGAGCCAGCGCTCGAAATGCCCGAAAGAGTTTTGATTCGGCACCAGGTCCATGTAGCGTTCGCGACAAAAGGCGTCAAGCGCACGAATCTCCGCCGCCGTCATGGGCGAGGCTTCGGACCAGACTGTGCGGTGGTCGACGTAGGCAAAGGTATGCTCGGTGTAGAGCTGAATCTCGTTGATCTTCCAGCGCGCCAGGCGATCAATCAACTGGTACAACGTGTCCGTGGTGGGTACTTTGCAGCGGCTGATGTCGAGCATGACCCCGCGGCGCGAAAAGTCCGGCCAGTCTTCAATTGTAAAGCCCGGGCAGTTAGCCCCGCCTTGCGCGATCATTTGGGCCAGGGTCGACAGGCCATAATAGACACCCGCCTCATCCGCACCCTCCAGCAGCACGCCGTCGGGTGTGGCGCACAAGCGATACCCCTGCGGAGACAGCTCCCGGGTTATCGCCGGCATACAGATGCGCAGAAAACAGCTGCCTATGTCCGTCACGTCAGCGGCTACCTGCAACGGGCGATGGAAGGCAGGGCTGACTTCCTGCGCCCAGGCCCGCACGCGCTGCTGCAGGTTATCGCTGGCACCGCAAGGGAGGCAGACCCAGCCCCTCGGCCGGAAATCCGCAACCGGCGCGGAAAAGTTTGCTATGCGCGGCACGGGAAACAAGGTGTACGACATGCGGAATATTGTCCTCTTTCATCGTCCCTCACGCAACGCACAAACAAGGCGGCGATGAAGAACCCCATGGTCTTCTCCTGAAGCGGTCGGGAATTCTCACCACGAAGGACACGAAGAGCACGAATTGTGGAGCGGCGGAAGGGTGGCACATTCACAATGCCTAAGGCCGACCGGCTCCCGGGGACCTGCCGGCAAAAGGCGCTGGACCAATCCAGCGCTCCGTGACATCGAGCTTCCTCCCCACGGCCAGCGCACACAAGATGCCCAGCACCGCGCCAGCCGCCACGTCGCCGACAAAATGCTGCAACGCACATACTCGCGACGTGCCCATCAACACGACCCACGCCACGCAAAGCGGTCGCAGCCGGGGAAACGTTAACCAGATGACCGTTGCCACCACCGCCGCATCGGCCGTATGGCCGGATGGAAAGGAATGGCGCTTGGAATCCAACAGTTCTGACCAATCAAAAAAATCGAACTGCCCGGCCAACGGACGATTCGGTCGCCAGCGACCAATTCCAATCTTGAGCACGCGAACCAGGACAGCGGTCACGGCCTCGGCTGTCAACAGCCAAAGACAAGCACGCCACAACCACCGGTCCGGCCGGATTCGCCAGGACCAGATCAACAGCAGGCCGGCAGCGATCGGATAACATCCGTTGGAGCCCACCCAGCTGATCCCATCCGCAATCCGATGCAGCCAGCCGGGCAGATGATCCTGCACGATCTGCGCCACGCTACGATCCAACCAAAGAATCCCGGTGGCCGCCAGAATGACCAACCCGACCAGCAGCGCCAGCAGACGCCACCGCGCGCCTCCTGTACCTTGGGCCGGGGCCGTTGCGCAATCCTGGTTAGCCGTCTCTGCCACTTCCGTCGCGCGCGCCATATAACTCCCCCAATGTGCATAGCAGTGTCGTGCATCTGCCTGAGGACGTCAAGCGCACGCGTAAAGTGTCAGTCACGCATTGGCAATCAAGGTGGCCCGGGCGCTCCGCGCACGGGCAAGAAGCAAGGCCTGTTGCCGTATTTGCGCATGCCCGTGCGCGGAGCGCCCGGGCCACCACCACGCGTGACTGACCCATAGCCGCGCCGCTGATTTGCGCCCTTGACACCCGCGCCGCGTTCTTCGATGCTTACCTCCATGCCGGCGTTCGATATCTTCGCTGCCTGCGAAGCGATCCTCGCCGTGCGCTCGGTCCACACCGATCAAAAGCACAAATTGTGAAACGCCTTTCCGCCACCATCCGCGCCGCGCTGTTTCTCGATCGCGACGGCGTGATCATCCGCGATGCCGGATATCTCGGCCAGCCGGCAGGCGTGGCGTTGCTGCCCGGCGCACGCACGGCGCTGCGGCGCGTACAACAGACTCACCGCCTGTTCCTACTCACCAACCAGAGCGGCATCGGCCGCGGTTACTTTGCCTGGCGCGATGCGGAAGCCGTCCATGCCCGCATGCTGGAACTGCTCCAGTTGCCGCCGCCCGGCATTGAGCAAATCGCCATTGCGGCTGAGTCCCCCGGGGAAATTCCAGTGTACCGCAAGCCCTCGCCGCGCTTCCTGCTGGAGACCCTGGCGTGGGATGGTCTTGACCCGGCACAGTGCTGGATGGTGGGCGACCGGCTGGACGATGTTCGTGCCGGGATCCGCGCCGGTATCCGCGCGGCGCTGATCGCCACCGCGCCGATAACCGACAAGCTCGCACGCGCCTATTGCCGGCAGCACAGCGTGCCGATCTACGCCTCGCTGCAGGCGTTTGTCGCCGCTCTCCCAACCCTCACAGACCCCGCACGTAGGGCCGGCTTGACGCCGTCCACGTCCAAAAAAGGAAACCGACGATGAAAATCCGCAAGGGACAGAAACTGGTGCTCATCGGCGATTCGATCACAGATGCCGGCCGCGCACAGCCCGTGGGCGAAGGATTGTTCGATCCCCTCGGGCGGGGTTTCGTGACACAGGTGGAGTCGCTGCTGGGCGTAACGTATCCGGAACGCGGCATCCGTGTGGTCAATGTCGGTACCAGTGGCAACACCGTACGCGACCTGAAAGCCCGCTGGGAGCGCGATGTGCTGGCTCTTCAGCCGGACTGGCTTGCGGTTTTTATTGGCGTCAACGACGTCTGGCGGCAATTTGACCTGCCGCGCATGCCGGAAGCGCATGTTCCGCTGCCGGAGTATGAGCGCACGCTGGATGAGCTGTTGCAGCTGACACGCCCGAAGCTGGCCGGTCTGGTGCTGATGACACCCTTTTTCATCGAAGCCAGTCCCCGGGACGCCATGCGGCGCCGGATGGATGCGTATGGCGCCGTAGTGAAAAAACTCGCGAAGCGCCATGATGCGGTGCTGGTCGATGTGCAGGCTGCCTTCGACCGCCTGCTGCAGCACCAGCATTCCGCCGCACTGGCCTGGGACCGCATACACCCCAGCCAGACCGGCCACATGGTAATCGCGCGTGCTTTCCTGAACGCGATCGGTTACAAGTGGTAGCCCGTTATGGCACTACACCCCCATGTGACCCTGTCCCCCGAAATCGAGATCGAGCTCCGGCGTGTCCTTGACGCCCTGCCCGATCCGGATCTCAGCGCGCTGGCGCAACAGGACCCGGCTTTTCAATCCGGCGGGTTTCGCGCGGGCAATACCGTCGCGTTGCGAGCCCGCGCGCTGCAACTGGCTGCCGGATCCCCGCCGGTCTCCGATGCCCTGCGCGGCCTGTTGCGCACCCACTCGCTCAACCGGCCATTGGTGGGCCTGCTCTCCGCTGCGACGCTAACCGACCTGCGGCACGAACTCGCCCTGCTGTTCGGCGGGCCGCGGTTGCTGCTGGCCATGCTGGCCGACGCGCGGGAGGAGGTGCGGGAAACCGCCGCGCGCTGGCTGCGGCAGGATCCCGTCTTCCTGGCGATGGATCCGGCCACCGCCACGACGCATCTGCACGATACCTTCGCCCGTCTGCTGGAGGCCGCTGGCGCGGGCACCTCGGCAGCCGCCGTATCCGTTACACGCGAGACCTGGAAAGATGCCCGCGAACAGTTGGAACAGCAGCTGCGCGACTCCCGCACGGAAGCCCGGCGCCTGAAAGGCGTGGATGACCGGCTGGCACGCCTGCGCGAACAATTAACCGCCCGTGACGGCGAGCTGTCGGCGGCGCAGACGCGCCTGGTCGAGGCGGAGCGGCAGGCACGCACGGCCGTGCGTGAACGTGAGGCCGCCACCACCGAGCTGGCGCGTGAACTGCGCTACCGGGAAGAGCGCCTGCTGGCGTCCGTGGAAGCGCGCCTGGCAACCGAAACTGCCGCGTGGCTGGCGCCCATGCGTGCCGTGGCCGTCGAAGTCTCTGCGGCCGCGACCTCTGGCGATGCGTTGCTGGCGCGCGCCGAAGAAGCCTTGGCCCGGCAGGCCGCAACCGATCGACACAACGGCAACCGTCAGATTCTGGCCGCTCGTTTTGCCGCCCTCACGCAGGCGCTGGACAAAGCACGCGATGCGCTGGCAAACGCGCTGCATCCGCTGCCGGAGCTGGCCATGGTCGAAAGCGAGCTGGCCGCCGAGACCAGACGCCTGGGCATTCTGCTGAACCGCCGGCCCGGGCGCACGCCGCTGGAAGAACTACTGGCCGCTCGCATGGCACTTGCCACGTCTGCTGAACTTCAGAGCATGCGCAGCGTGGTGGCACAGCTGACCGCGATCGGCGCATTTGATGCCGAGACCGCCGCGCGCCTGAACGAGGCGCTGGCGAACCGCCTGCGCCTGGCGTATGCAACTTCCCTGCCAGGGGCGCATGAAATGGACGACGACCCCGCGCCGTCCGGAGTCCTGCGTCGCGCGCTCCGTGGCGGGTGTGCGGCGATTCTGCTGATTGACGGCCACAACGTGCTGTTCGGCTTACAGGGGCGTTATCTTCCGCCGCAAGGCGTGGCCGTACCCACCAGCGCCGCCCGCAACCGGCTGGTGGAGGATGTCATTCGCCTGGCCATCGATCGCCCCACCTGCCGCGCCTGGGTGGTGTTTGACGGACCCACGCGCTCCGAAAGCACGCCGGCAAAGAATGTCCGCGTGACTTACTCCGGCGGCGAAGGCGAACACCGCGCGGATGCGGCGCTGCTCGACAATATCCGGTTCTTCCGCGCGGGCGGTGATTTTCCCATCCTGCTGGTCACCAACGACAACGCCCTCGCCGGCGAAGCTCGCCGCCTGGGCGCAAACATACTCTCCGCGCTGGAGTTCAGCGCGTTTTTGTAGCTCGCGCACCTTCCCCGCGGTTGCCAACCCTCCTTTTTTCAGGGCCGGCATCATCATCCGCTTGCCCCGCGCGCCAAGGCACGCTATTCTCTCCGGCTATGGCAGCTTCGATGGAAATAAAGTGTACGTCATGCAAGCGCGTGGCGCTGGCGCGGCTGGAACCGGTTTACGAGGACTTCAAAAAGGTCGCGGAAACCTTTGTCTGCTCCGCGTGCGGCTATCGCTATCCGTCGCGCGAAAAGACGCCGTTCCTGGACGCGGGCGGACGACCTCTGGTGTTTTCGGAGGCAGATAAGCCGACGGCCGCCAAGGTATTCCAGTCGGACGAACGTCGCCGCAGTTGCGCCTGGTGCCGGAATTTCATCGTCAACCCCTTCTACCAACGCTGCGGCCTTAACAACCGAACTGTCGAGGCTACCGATATCTGCGCGCGCTTCACGGCCAAGGCAGAACAGCCGGCGGAATCCGCCAAGAGTTCTACCAGCAATGCGTCCAGCAGCCGGTTCGACGCGTTGTTTCATACGGATCCACCCGCAGAACCGACGACCCGCGAACCAACCCCGCCCCCGTCCCTGCCTCCCCTGCCTCCCCTGCCAACGCCTGCGCCAACCCCTGCGGCAAAAACCACCTCCAAGAAGAAACCGGCCGCAAAAACACCGAAGAAAACCCCGAAGAAGACCGCCGCAAAACCGCGCAAAAAAAACGGATAGCCCAAAGCATCCTGCGCCCCGCATGCGCTCGACTGGAGGCCGCAGGCATCGAGAAGCACTGACACATGGCGCGGCGGACCCGCCCTGCCGAACCTCGACCCGTCCAGGGAGGGCGGTGCCTCCGTCCGCCGATAACTGACGCCGTATGCAGAACATCATCATCGTACAGCCTTACGTCTTCGTCCCCCCATGCCGCGGGAACTTCTGGCCGCGCGCGTTGCGTCCGCTGCTGCCCACTTACTTGCGACGCTGTCATGGCGTCCACGCCGTCGAACTGCTGGGCGTGGAGCGTCTGCGCCAATCCATCGACGCCGGGCACGGCATCCTGATCACGCCGAATCACTGCCGGCCGCCAGACCCGATGGTGGTCATGCAGCTCGGGTATGCCGTCGGCAGGCCGGTGCATACCATGGCCAGCTGGCATCTGTTCAAGCACTCGGCCTTCCAAACCTGGGTGTTGCGCCACATGGGCGTATTCAGCGTCCATCGTGAAGGGCTGGACCGCGAGGCGCTCAAATGCGCCACACAGATCCTCGTGGCAGGCCGACGCCCGTTGGTGCTTTTTCCCGAGGGCGTAATTTCGCGGACCAACGACCAGGTGCACCACTTGATGGAAGGAACCGCATTCATCGCACGCACGGCCGCCAGGCAGCGAGCGGCCGGCGGCGGGCCTGGAAAAGTCGTCGTTCATCCCGTGGCCATTCGCTACTTCTTCGAGGGTCACCTGGCAGAAACCCTTTCCGCCGCCCTGGCGAAAATCGAACAGCGCCTCTCCTGGCGCCCCCAAACACACCTGGAGATGACCACGCGGATCATCAAGGCCGGCGAAGCGCTGTTGACGCTCAAGGAGCTCGAATATTTCGGTGCCCCAACGCCCGGAGACCTGCCGGCACGGCTGGCCGCCCTGACCGATCACCTGCTGGTCCCGCTGGAAAACGAATGGCTGAAAGGGCGTCGGGACGACCCGGTCGTCACGCGGGTCAAGAACCTGCGCTTTGCGATCCTGCCCGATATGGTCGCCCAGGAGATTGACGAAGCCGAGCGCGCACGGCGCTGGCAGCAACTGGCCGATATCTACCTGGCGCAACAGTTGTCCTTCTACCCGCCCGGCTATTTTTCCCCCGAGCCGACGCCGGAACGGTTGCTGGAGACCGTGGAGCGATTCGAGGAGAACCTGACCGACAAGGATCCCGTGCACCCACCGATCCGCGCCGTGGTCGAAGTGGGCGAAGCCATCGAAGTCTCTCCCGTGCGCGAGCGCGGCGCCGAAACCGATCCTCTGATGGCCCGGATCCGGACGCAAATGGAAACCATGCTGGCGGGGCTGGCCAAACGAACAAAGGCAGGCTCGTGATTCCCCAAGGATGCAGCAATCCGGTGGCCCGGGCGCTCCGCGCACGGGCATGCGCGAGCCCCGTCTCTGGCACTGCAGCCTGCCCGTGCGCGGAGCGCCCGGGCCACCGGATTGCCAACGACCAGCAACTGTACTACCGATCTTGAACAAAACCATGCCGCCCGACACACAACAACAGAATCAAAAGCCATCCACATGGAAATGGCTTGTGCTCGTCCTGTTGCTGGGCGTCCTGACAGGCTTGTTGCTGCTGATCGGCGGCGCCACGAGCGCGCCAGAAGACGCGTGGCTGGCCTCTTGCGCCGGCCTGCTAACGCTGAAGGCAGGACTGGTCATCGTGAGCCTGGTCGCCTGGTTCTGGACCCAGTCGCTGATTGCCACCCGGAGTTTACAAGACGGGCGGATCAACGACGGGCTGCATGATCTCACCGCGTCATGGAATGCGTGGCTGCATTCCCACCACCGTGCAGCCAACGGCGTTCTGATTGCGAGCTCCGCCGGCATCGACCTGCTGGGGCTGTTCCTGATCGGGGCCGGGGTTTTCGGGCCAACCCTGCGGCCGTTCCTGGCGCTGCTGATCCTCTTTATCTTCCGGCAGTTCAGCCAGGCGCTCTGTGCGCTGCCGACGCCGCCGCACATGATCTGGCGTCACCCCGGCTTCCCCTCGCTGCTGGTGACCTACAACACGGCCAACGACTTCTTCTTCTCGGGCCATACCGCCATTGCCGTACTCGGCGCCATCACCGCCACACAATGCCTGCCCATCGGCTTTGGCGTAGCCGCGATCCTGGTGGCGCTACTCGAGGGTACCACTGTGATTGTCCTGCGCGCCCACTACACCATGGATGTCCTGTGCGCCATAGCCGCCGCCTTCTGCGCCTCCAGCCTGGCTGGGCAGATCTGCGGTGGAAACTGAATTGAGATTCACCGCAGAGGCGCAGAGATCGCAGAGAAATGCGTGGTTGTGTAACGTTCAAGTTATGGACGAGGAAAGCGGGAAACCGTAGACGGCATCAAGCCGTCTCTACAGGTAGGGACGGCTTGATGCCGTCCACCAGGCCAGCCAAACGCGTGGCCTGTCGTGTGAACACACTCCCTGCGGCCGCCGACCTAAAGCCTGTCGGCCTCGTAGCGGCCGACCTACAGTTCCAGCATGCGTGTAATGGCACTGCGTGCTTGCGAACGGATCGGATCCGGTACTTCGATGCGCGGCGTAAGCGTGGCCAGCGCCTGCGCGATCTTCTCCAGCGTAATCTTCTTCATGTTCGGGCAGGAGGCGTTGGGCGTGGCGGCGTAAAAACGCTTGTCCGGGTTCTCCAAGCGCAGGCGATGCAGTAGGCCGATCTCCGTGGCGATAATGAACTCCTTCGCCGGGCTGCTTTTGGCCGCACGCAACATGCCGCCGGTAGAGAGCGTCTCGTCCGCCAGTGCAATGACATCTTCGCGCGACTCCGGGTGCACGAACACCACGGCATCGGGGTGCTCCTGCTTGACCTGCTGCACATAACCGGGCAGGATGCGCGCGTGTGTCGGGCAAAAACCGTTCCAGAGAATCAGCTCGCGGTGGAGCTGCCGGCTGACCCAGCCGCCGAGATGCTTGTCCGGCACAAAGATGATTTCGCCGGGGGTGGACGCCACCACGCGCACGGCATTGGCCGAGGTGCAGCAGATATCGCTTTCCGCCTTCACTTCCGCCGAACTGTTGACATAGCAGACCACATGCGCCTGCGGATGGCACGCCTTCAGGGCGCGCAGCCCCGGCCCATCCACCATGTCCGCCATCGGGCATCCGGCCAGCGGATCCGGCAGAAGCACAATCTTGTCCGGCGAGAGTATGGCGGCCGTCTCCGCCATGAAATGCACACCACAGAAGACAATCACAGGGGCCGTGCACGCGGCAGCCTTACGGCTTAATTCCAGCGAGTCGCCCGTGAAATCGGCCAGGTCCTGAACCTCGCCCGGCTGGTAGTTATGCGCAATGATGACCGCCTGGCGCTCGCGGCGCAGTCGATTGATCTCCGCCAGCCAATGGCCATTATCCGGTGAGTTCTCGTATTGCATGCAATTCATCCCCATGGCCTGTATATGGCCAACGACAAGCATGATGCCATTGGGCCGCACGCTTGTCACGGGAGATCCTGCAGGCACCAGCAATTGGCATTATGACGCGGCCCCCTGCCGCCTCGTGCGGCAGAAAACGGGAGACATTGGGTTGTTTCCTCACATGACGCCGGCTTGCCGCCGGCGATAGCCATTCTCACACTTGCTGAAAACGCCGGCGGGCGAGAAGTGTGCCGAGGAGGAGCACAAGAAACAGGACGCCCAGCAGCAGGTAGAATGAAAGCGAAGGCTGCCGCACAAGCTTGCCACAGCAGGCGTAGAAGAGTGTGGAGGGGATCATGCCGAGGAACGTGGCCGGCAGATACACACGCCCGCGCATGCCGAGCGCGCCGGCCAGGATGTTTGTCGCCGTGAAGTTGGAGAGCGGAAAGGCGCGCAGCAGAAAAAGCGTCAGAAACGCCCGGCGCGGATCTGCCAGCGCCTGACGCCAGCGCGCGGCACCCGGATGACGCCCAACCGCCTTGCTAAAGGCGTGGCGCGCCAGGCGGAAATGCAGCCAGGCGCCGAGCAGCGAAGCCACATTCGCCAGCAAGCCGCCCAGCGCCACGCCGTACAACAACCCGCACACCACCGCAATCGGCGCACGCGGAATAAAAGCCAGTGGCGAAACCAGAGCAAACACCACAATCGCCAGCGGCGCCCAGACGCCAAGCTCGCGGGCGAACCGCTGAATCTCTTCGGCCCGCAAAAAATGCCGCACCCCGGGCAACAACCCCAGCACAATGAAACATGCCGAGAGCACCGCAAACGGCACCATGCGCCGCCAGAGCGGTTTTTCGGTCTGCGAGGATGTGTCGTGTTGAATGGAATCGGACATGGAGACAGATTCTACCGTGGCTTCCATGACATGGAAAGCCTGCGGGTTGGTGCCGGGCGCAAGTCAAAGTTGAGGATCAGGTTCCACGCATTGCAAAATTAACTCGTTTCAGGTTCGAATCCAGGTGGCCCGGGCGCTCCGCGCGCGGGCAGATGCCGAAACAGCATCAAGCCTGCAACAGCCCGCGCGCGGAGCTCGCGGGCCACCTTTCAAAAACCGCAAGGCACAAGAATGATCCACTGCCTACGACCGACAGGTTCCTAGAGCACCTGCCCCAGCTTCGTCTCCAGCGTCAGCACGCGTTCCTGCAGTTCCAACACGCGTTGCTCCAGTTGCTCCAATCGCTCCAGATCCACGCCTCCGCGGGTGCGCGACGACAAGACCTCCGACGCCGCGCCAGCGGCTGCCTCTACCCCGGCAACCGGCCCGCCCAGCAGGTGCGCGAATCGCGCCTCGCGCCGTCCGGGCTCGCGCGCCAGCTTCACGGCAAACGGCCCCTCGCGATGCGTGGCCAGTTCCTGCAACAATGCCTCCATCGCCGCGGTATCCGCATATGGATGCATGCGTTCCGCGCGGGCACGCAGTTCCGCCGCGGTTTGAGGGCCGCGCAGCAACAGTTCCGCCAGCAAGGCCACGGACGCATCCGGCACGTGATAGACATCCAGAAAGGCATGACGATATTTGGCCACGCGACTCCCAGATAAGGTCACCAGCCACATCAACTTTTTTTCGCGCAGGGTGTCGGTGGCGCCCAGTACCGTGGTTTCGTCGAGCTGCAGCACCGGGTCGCGATTGTTCTTCTGGTTGCAGGCTGCCACCAGCGCGTTGAGCGTAAGCGGATAATAGTCCGGAGTGGTCAGCTCCTTCTCGATCAAGGCGCCGAGCACACGGGCTTCCACGGCGGAGAGGATGGGCCAGGAGGGGGCGGGAGGGACGGAAGGGACGGAAAGGACAGGAGGGACTAAAGGGACGGGAGGGACGGAAGGGATGGCTGATGCGGTGGCTTCGGGATCCATGGGGGTGCTCCTTGTAAGGCGTTTATTTTTGCGGCCTGTTTTTGCCCCGCACCGCTGCATCATACACCTGCCGCGGCGTAATGTCATGCGCGCGGGCGAGGCGGGCGCAATCTTCGAACTCGGGAGAGCTCACGAGATCGGTGCCATTGCGGCTGCCGATCTTCATGCGCACAGAGCCGAATGCCGTGGACACGGCCTCGAAACGCCGGTCGAGCATCTCACGCGTCACCGCGTACGAGCGAATGCCGAAGGTCGTGGTGGCGCGAAAGATCTGCTCGCGTAACACGCCGGCCTTCTCCGCAGCGGCCAGCACGCCCAGCATAACCCCCGGGCGCCCTTTCTTCATGGTCACGGGCGTGGCCCAGGCATCCAGCGCCCCTTGCTGCAGCAGGCGCCCGATCAACTCGCCGATCCACTGCGGATTGCAGTCGTCGAGGTTGGTTTCGAGGACCAGGAGGGGTGATCCGTCCGATCCGTCCGATCCGCCGGATCCAGCCCCCTCGAGCAGCGTGGCCCGCAGCACGTTAGGCCGGCTGCGCAGTTCGCGCCGGCCAAAGCCAAAACCAGCGCGTACGACCTGTGCCGAGGCGGGTGGCGCCAGTAGTTCCGTGCGCCACGTGCCGAGCAGCGCGGCGCCCGTGGGCGTAACCAACTCGAACGGTTCGTCCGTCTGGCAAACCTCCAGGCCCGCCAGAAGCTCCAGCGTGGCAGGTGCCGGATTGGGCATGGCGCCGTGTGCGCACTGGATGATGCCGGAGCCGCAGGGGAGCGGTCCCACGCTGACACCTGCCACGTCGAGCTGTCGCAGGGCCAGACAGCAACCGACAATGTCGGCGATCGAATCGGTCGCACCGATCTCATGAAAATGCACCTGTGTTGGCCGGCAGCCGTGAATCTTCCCTTCGGCCACCGCCAGGCGCCGGAAAACCGCCTGTGTCAATTTGCGCGTGGCCGCATCGAGCGCGGGCGCTTGCAGCAACGTCGTAATCTCCCGCAGCGTGCGGTGCGGCGCATGCGGATGCGCGCGTAAAGCCGCGCCATGTCGGCCCTTTTGCGCGTCCGGCCAATGGTCGTGCGCGTGGGCGTGTGTACAGCGGACCGTCGCGCGAATTCCGTGCAACCCGTGATCACTGACCGGTTCCGTTACAAGACGCACGCCATCGGGCAGGAACTTGCGGACGGTACGCTCGATCGCGCGCAGATCCGCGCCGATGGAAGCCAGCGCGCCCAGCAGCATGTCGCCGCTCGCGCCGCCCACACTGTCAAAACGGATGAAGCGCATACGGTGTCCTCTTATAACTTACTGGCACGCGTGCCGGATGGCGCGCGGGTGCGCGCCTTGGCAGCATTCGGTTTTGCGATCTTTCTTCCCTGTTGGACCAGCGCCATCACCGCATCGATCTCACCGCGGGCGGACAGGAGCACCTTCTGCCACTGGGCCAGGCAGGTCTCGCCGGCAGGCGTCAGCGTGTACGTGCGCCGGCTGGGTCCTTTATTCGAAAGCTGGCGCCGCCCGCGCAGCAACCCGCGCTTCTCGAACGCCTGCAGCGTGCGGTAGACGCCGGGAGCGTCGGGTCGGGCCGTGGCAAACAGCGACAAGGCGGATAACGCGGACACCACATCGTACCCGCTCCCCGGCTGCCGAGCCAGCAGCGCCAGACAAAGCGGCTGCAAATGACGCAGTCGGATCCGGGCGGGAGCCAGTGATTGAACCGTGCGGGACAAGTGGCATCTCCAAAAAAGCGGTTGACCGTCGCAGACATTGTGCGCACACAGCGGGCCGTTGTGAAGAAGAATCGCACCACGAAGATTCGAAGGGGCGCATCTGCAATTCATTGACTTGCATTTGGGTAGAGACGGCTTTACGC
>JBAXVM010000052.1:0-14063 GCA_037129105.1 bacterium | reverse complement strand
TCGCAACCCGCTATCCGCGGGTTGCCAACTAGCAGCCTGGTCGGCAGAAGGTTTGGACCCCCAGAAGGCTAAGTCCGACAGGCTGCTAGGCGATGGGGCTTAGCAGGCTGCATAAGTTCTCGGTCAGGCGCCGGCAGAGCGGGCGCGTCCGCCAGTTGGCCAGCAGGACTTCGTGGCCCAGGGCGAAGTCGTTCAGCATGACGCGCTTGATCACGGAGCCGAAGCGTTCGTCCAGCACCACCAGGTCTGATTCATAGTTCAGGCGCAGACTGCGCGCGTCCAGGTTGGCGCTGCCGATGATGGCGATGCAGTCGTCCACCAGCAGCGCCTTGGCGTGCAGGAACGGTGGCGGCTGTTCGAAGATCCGCACGCCCGACTCCAGCAGGTTGTCGTATAAGGCTTGCGACGCGTAGCCGACGTAGCGGTGGTTGTTGCGGCTCGGCACGAGAACTTTGACCTCCACCCCGCGCAGCGCGGCGCATCGCAGCGCGCGCTGAATCTCCGGCGGCGGCACAAAGTAAGGCGTGACGATCAGCACCTGCCGGCGCGCGCCGGAAATGGCGGCAAAAATCGCGTCCAGAAGATTGTCACTCTCGGTGGCGGTGGGGCCGTTGTTCAGCAGACGCATGGGCGTTTGGCCGGCCGGAAGGGTTTTTGGAAAGAATTCCGGTGCGAGCAGTTTCTCGGGTGCCTCGTCGGTCATGTAGTACCAGTCGCGCAGAAAGGTGTATTGCAACTCCAGCACGATCGGTCCGGTTACGCGGAAGTGGTAGTCATGCGTGGGCAGCGTGTTGTCGCTGGGGCGGTAGACGTCGTAGAAGTTGATGCCGCCGGTGTAGCCGGTGGACCCATCCACAACAAGGATTTTGCGGTGGTTGCGCAGGTTGATCTGAAACTGCCGCTTGTAGAGGTTGGCCTGCGAGAAGCCCACGATTTGCAGCCGCGGCAGGCGGGCGTAGCGGCGGAAGAACCTGTGCATGCGGGCGTGGGCGGAGCCGAATTCGTCGAACAGCACCCGCACCTCCACGCCGGCCGCCGCGCGTTCTGCCAGCGCGTCCATCAGCTCACGGCCGGTGACGTCTGCGCCAATGATGTACGACTGCAGGTGGATGTGGCGCCGGGCGCCGCGGATGGCGGCCAGCATGTCGGGATAGGCTTCGCGCGCGCCTACCAGGATGCGCACGTCGTTGCCGCCGAGCAGCGGATGATTGGGCGCCAGCCGGTTGAGAAAAGCATTCAGCTTCAGCGCACCGGCGTCCACGGGTTCCGTCAGCAAGCCGGCGCGAATCCCGCGCCAGTAGGAGAGGGGGCGCTCCTCCTGCTCGCGCAGGTTCCGGTTGGAGTAAAAGGTCTGGTCGGACTCGTGCTTCTGCCACCCCTTTTCCCGCACCCGGTTGATGCCAAAGAGCAGGTAGATGAACGCCCCCATCAGGGGTGCAACCCAGACAAAGAAGATCCAGGCCAAAGTCGAACGCGGATCGCGAGGGCGCAACAGGCAATGCAAGGCCACGGCCAAGAACAGGAGCATATGCACCCATATCCCGCACTCCAGCGTGCGCAATTCGGCCCGTTCGAATCCACTCCATGCCAACAACGCGATCATGATTATACCTATGCGGCTGATCATACCGCATTTCCGGGTTCATTTACAGGGTTTTTGACCGCAGTCAGCGATTCCGAATAGGGGCTGCCCTCCGGCAGCCCCTATTCGGAATCGCTGGGAAATGATCCGGCGGTGGACAACCGCAACAGTGCATGTTATCGTGTTTGTCACTGGCCGGGGTGTTCTTCCTCGCGGAGGAGCTGAGATTACACCCGTAGAACCTGATCCGGATCATGCCGGCGAAGGGAGCTGATAAGGGGAACGCACCCGGCCTTGGGCAGCGTTCCTTTTGCTTTTGCGGTAGCGCAGGGATGGAGACGGCCATGCAGGTGATCGTAAACGGCGAGGCATGCGAGACGAAGGCGGTTTTTTTGGCCGAGCTTGTGCGTGAGCAGGGCGTTGTGCCGGAGCGCGTAGCCGTGGTTCAAAACGAGGTGGTCGTGCCGGCTGCCGCGCGCGCCACCACCCGCGTGCAGGCCGGTGACCGGATCGAATTGCTGACGTTTGCCGGCGGCGGCTGAGAATGGATGCAGGGGCGCAGCGGGCCTCGCGCGATGCGGAGCGCACACAGCGGGCTTTTTTTTGACGTAAGGAGATCGACAATGACGCACGACCCTCTTGTCCTGGGTGGCCATGCATTTGCCTCGCGGCTGCTGCTTGGAACCGGAAAATTCTCCGATGCCGGCAGCATGGATCGCGCGGTTCAGGCTTCGGGGACGCAGTTGGTGACCGTGGCGCTGCGGCGCTGCGATCGTGACCGGCCGCATGACGCCCTGCTGGAGCCGCTGCTGGCACGCAAGGAGATCGTGCTGATGCCCAACACTTCCGGCGCGCGCACAGCCGCGGAAGCCGTTCGCGCGGCGCACATTGCCCGCGACCTCTGTGGCAGCCTTTTTGTCAAGGTGGAGATCCATCCCAACCCCCACCACCTGCTGCCGGATGCCATCGAGACGTATGAGGCCTCGCGTATTCTGGTGCGCGACGGGTTTGTGGTCATGCCCTACATGCCGGCTGATCCGGTGCTGGCCAAACGACTGGAGGAGGTCGGGTGCGCGTCGGTCATGCCGCTGGGCTCGGTCATCGGCAGTGGACAGGGGCTGGCAACGGCGGAAATGCTGCGGCTGATTGTGCGTGACGCGCGGGTGCCCGTGATTGTGGATGCCGGCCTGCGCTCGCCGGCGCAGGCGGCTGCAGCGCTGGAGATGGGGTGTGCGGCCGTGCTGGTCAACACGGCAATTGCCGTGGCAGGTGATCCGGCTGCCATGGCCGCTGCCTTTGCCCAGGCGGTGCAAGCGGGCCGTGCGGCATTTCACGCCGGGATTATGACCATGGGCGAAGCCAGCGCCACCAGCCCGCTGACGGCTTTTTTGAGAAGTGATAGGGCGTAGCCGCCGACCAGATTGAATGGCGAAACCGAAATGAGCCAACCTGAAAAGCCCGCTCCTTCAGCTGTGTCCACGGACAACGCGCCGTCTGCGGCACTGGCTTCGCCGGCGCCGGACGAGGCGCTTTTCATAAGCTTGCTGCGTGCGGATCCTGCGCGCCACCTGGAGTCCATGGCCCGGCGTGCGCAGCATCTGACGCAGCAGCACTTCGGCCGGGCGATCCAGCTCTATGCGCCGCTCTACCTCTCGAACTTCTGCTCCGGCGGCTGTGCTTACTGCGGTTTTGCCTCGGACCGCCAGCATGCCCGTCGCCGGCTGGAACCTGCGGAGTTGGCTGACGAACTGGCGGCGCTCAAGGCCATGGGGTTCGAGCAGATTCTGCTGCTGACCGGAGAGCGCACGCCGCAGGCTGATTTTGATTATCTGCTCGCCAGCGTGCGCGTGGCGTCGCGGGTGGTGCACGAGGTCTTGATTGAGGCGTTTCCCATGTCGACCGGGGAGTATCGGCAGCTGGCCGAAGCCGGTTGCACGGGCGTGACGCTCTATCAGGAGACGTACGACCCGGCGGGTTATGCGCAATGGCATCGGTGGGGGCCCAAGCGCGACTTTGCCGCGCGGCTTGAGGCACCGGCGCGCGCGCTCGAGGCCGGCATGCGCACGGTCGGACTTGGCGCGCTGCTGGGGCTGGCTGATCCGCTGCGCGACGCGGTGGCGCTCTACCGCCATGCGCGTGCCCTGCAGGCGCGGTACTGGCGTGCGGGCGTTAGCCTTGCCTTTCCGCGGCTGCGTCCGGAAGCCGGCGGCTTCCAGCCGCCAAATCCGGTGAGCGACATGCAACTGGCGCAGCTGATTTTCGCGTTCCGGATCTGCCTGCCGGACACGCCGCTGGTGCTTTCCACGCGCGAAGCGCCGGCCCTGCGCGACGGCCTGGCCGGCGTGGGGATCAACCGCATGAGCGTAGCGAGCCGGACCACGGTGGGCGGCTATGGCCGCGCGTCCCCGGAAACCACCGGTCAGTTTGCCGTCTCGGACGAGCGCGACATCGCCACCTTCTGTGGCGCCCTGCGCCAGCGCGGGCTGGACCCGGTTTTTAAGAACTGGGACGCGGCCTTGAATTTTGGAGGCCTGACATGAAAGAATCCTTCGGCCTGTATCTGGTGCTGACCGATCCGGTGACCGGCTATGACCGGTGTGCGGCAGCGGCGGTGGCTTGTGATGTGCGGTATCTGCAATTGCGGATGAAGGGGGCGCCGCGCGAAGAGGTGCGGCAGGTGGGGGCGCGCCTGCGTGCCATTACGCGCGGCACGGACACGCGCTTGATCATCAACGACGATGTGGACCTGGCGCGTGAGCTGGATGCCGATGGCGTGCACCTGGGGCAGGGGGATCTGTCGCTGACCGAGGCACGCCAGCGTTGGCCGGTGCCCGGGAAGCGTTTCGGACTCTCCACGCACAATGCGCAGCAGGCTCAGGCGGCCCGTGCGCTGGTGCCGGACTACATCGGCGTGGGCCCGGTTTTCGCCACCCCCACCAAGGCTATACCAGATCCGGTGGTGGGTTTGAAGATGCTGGGGGAGATCGTGCGCGCGTCGCCGTTGACCACCGTGGCCATCGGCGGCATCGACGCCGGAAACCTCGCACAGGTGCTCGCGCAGGGGGTCGTAAATTATGCGGTGGTGCGAGCCGTCAATTGTGCGCCGGATCCGGCCGCGGCGATTCGCGCACTGCTAGCAGCCTGTCGGACTTAGGCCTTGGATCGTTCTGAAGTCTCTTGCCGACCGGTTCCTAGTTCTCGTAATCGTCCTCGTCCTTCGTCGTCGTCCTCGATGTTGATCCCGTCTGGTTTCCTCGAGGACGAGGACGACGACGAGAACGAGAAGGATACGTCGTCGTACCTACGACTGCGTTGAAAACTTACGGCTTGGGCTGGTCGTGCTTTTTAAAAAGCCTTAAGTCCGACAGGCTGCTAGCGGTTTAATCCTGCCGGCGTGATTCGGATGAGGATGGCAGCCCGTTCAGCTGTTCCAGCAGTTGTGTCGCCGCCGCGGCTTCGGCGGCGCGGCGGGTGGGGCCTTCGCCCAGGGCGGTATGCGCTTGCACGCGGACTTTCGTGCGGTACACGGGCGCATGCGCCGGGCCCTCCACCGCCAGGCGTTCATAGACGGGGGCGCACTGGAACGTTCCTTGCGCCAGTTCCTGCAAGGCGCCCTTGGGATTATCCTGCACTCCGCCCAAGGACAGCGCATTCAGCCGCGGGGCAATCAGCTTGACGAATAGCTTGTTGCAGGCGCGCAAGTCGCCATCCACCCAGGCGGCACCGAAGATGGCCTCCAGGCTGTCCGCCAGCATGTTGACGCGGTCCCGTCCACCTCCGCGCTCCTCACCCTTGCCCATGCGCAGGTATGGCCCCAGCCCGATCGATCGCGCGGTTTCCGCCAGTGATTTGCCGCTGGCCACCTGGCTCCGCAGCACCGTGAGCTTCCCCTCGTCGGCAGTGGCGTGGCGATCGAAGGCGTATTGAGCCGCCAGCAGGCCCAGCACGGCATCGCCGAGGTACTCCAAGCGCTGGTTGTTCTGCTGATCCCCGGCATGTTCAAAGCAGTACGAGGGGTGCGTCAGCGCCGCCTGCAGCAGCGACCGGTCCTTGAATCGATACCCGATCTGCTTTTCGAGTTCGCGCAAGGGATGTGCTTTGGGGAAGAGGAACATGGTATGTAGGCGAAGTCAGGCGGCAGGAGTCAGGACTCAGGCGTCAGGCGGCAGAAATGCGCATGCTGTTCCATTTTATAAGTCTGACTCCCGACTCCCGACTCCCGACTCCTGAATACTGACTGCTGACTTACTCTCACGGATTCAACAACTCAAAACCTGTGGCCACATCCGGCAGTCGCCGGCCCGTGGTGTCGATCATCTCCCAGATTACGATTTCCATCACGTGCCAAGCCTGTACGCCGCGGCGCACGCACCCGGTGATCGTGGCGTCGCCCCGGCCGCAGGCAATGTGCATGTGCAGCACCGGGTTTCCGCGCGCATCGGGGAAGAGCGTGCCCACGCCGGCAATCTCTCCCACGTCGCCGAGCACCTGCTCCATGGGCACGACCGGCGTGCTGCGCCCCTGCTGCGGGCCCACCACCAGCTTGCTGCCCTTGTCCGCGCCGCCGAGCACGATCAGCGCTGCGGCCTTGATCGCGAGCTCGCGCGCAAAGCCCTCCACCGTCGTGTGCAGCACTTCGCCATCTTCCAGTCGCAGCACAAAAACCCGTCCCTGCTTCGCTTCGGAATACTTCACGTCCTGGCCTCCTGGCGCGTGGGGTTATTTCGTCGTGCCCGTCGCATACTCCAGTGCCAGCAGGCAGTAGGATGTGACAAGCACCGGGTCATTCTCCCAGAAACGGTTGTTCGGGTTCCCCCAGGATCCATCCTTCTGCTGCAGGGAAACGATCTTGCGGATCAGTTCGTCACGCCAGGCAATGGGGGCGCCCCCATCCTTGCGCGGCAGGGCGCTCACATTGGCCGTGGCCAGCGCCCGGGCCAGGACATTGTAGTAGAAAAACAACCCCTGTGCGCCCATGCCGGGATTCTCTTCCAGCGTCCAGTGGCGCGATGCAAAATCCACGGCCGAGACCACGCGCGGATCCTCCCGTGCAACCTGCGCGTAGACCAGCGAGAGCAGTCCGACGTAGGTGATGCTGCCGAAGGAGCGCAGAAAAGCCTTGCCGGCGGCATTGGTGCCCATGCCGGCCTTGGGGTCATCCGGATTATAGACAAATCCGCCGGCGTCGTTGCTGCTGCTGTTGCCTGCCGTGTTCTGGAGCTTGCTGACATAGGCCACGGCGGCGGTCCAGTTGACGTCCACCCGCTTCTGGCTGGCGGGGCGCAGATCTTCCACGTCCTGTGTGCGGCGCATGGCTTCCAGCGCAAAGTGGGTGTTGTCGAGATCGGTGTAGGCGCGACCGGTGCTGCTGTCATAGCCGAACCCGCCGCTGTAGACATCATCGCCGAAGTGCTGCGAGTTGCCGACAAACGTGCGTGCCTGCAGGATCACGGGCGTCAGGGTTTTGCGCCCGGTGGCGTGCAGCGCGGTCATGCAGATGGCGGTATTGTAGTTGGGCATGCCGCCGCCCTTGCCCGGAACATTTACGTAAATGCCGCCGTTGGTCTGCACGCAGGTCAACAGGAAGGACACGGCCTTGTCCGCCATCGCTTGCCGGTTGGTGTCGCCGGAGCCGCAGATGGCCCAGAGCGGCAGCCCGGTGAGCGCCGGAAACATGGGCTTTGACCACGCGCCGTTCGTGGACTGATTCTGCTGGAGCCAGTCGAGCCCTCGCGCCACCGCGGCCCGGGCTGCGGTCACAGGATCGTTGGTCTCGGCACAGCGCCCGCCACCTGCCACCAGCATGAGAATCGCACCTGCCACAGCCACTTTTTGCACGGTTGTCATGTCCTGCTCCTGTTTTGCACCCTGGGGAATGTTCACGATGTTCAGCAATAGAAACGCCCCGTGTGCCACGCCGGTTCACTTGCCGTCCGGGCCTTTTGATCTATCCGCGCACACGCGCCACCGTTGCTTGGGACTGGTTGTAGCATACGCGGATTGTTTAGGAAAGCGCAGAACAGGAAGCCGTGTCTTGCATATGGCCCGGGCGGCAGCTACAGTGTGTTGAATCACGCGCAGACCGCCCCAGTTTTGTGCAATCCCCGGATATTCCCATACGATGAGCATGGCCCTGCTGCCGACCGATGCGCCCGATGACCGGATCCTGATGCAGCGTGCCTGCCAGGGTGACCGGGAGGCTTTTTCCGAGCTGGTCCGGCGGCATCAGCGACCGCTGATGAACTTTTTCCGTCGTTGCGGCGTTCAAACAGATGCAGAGGATCTGGTGCAGCAGACGTTTATCCGGCTGTACCGGTACCGGGACCGCTATCAGCCCAGCGCCAAACTGACCACGTTTCTCTATCTGCTGGCGCGGCAGGTGTGGATCGATGAGCTCCGGCGGCGGCAGCGGACCGAACGCCTGCGCAAGGGGCTGGAGGCGGAACCGCAGCTGGAGTTTGTCGCGCGGGGGGAGGGGCCGGAGCGCGGAAAAATGGATATCGAGGCTGCGCTGGCAGCCCTGCCCGAAGGGATGCGAATGGTGGTCGTGATGAGCATCTACCAGAACATGGTCTACGAAGATATCGCCCTGGCCCTGCAGATTCCGGTCGGGACGGTGAAATCGCGTATGTTCAATGCCCTGCGCCTGCTGCGGCAGGCCATGGAGGAGCGTCATGAATAGCTGGCGAGCCCTGCGGCTGAGTGTTACGGCCTGTGTAACGGCGCACATGCCCCGCGCCGGCGGCTGGCATGGCCGCCGTTATCCGGAGGAGGCCAGTCTCCCGGAACTTGAGTGCCCGCAGGCGGCCAAGGCCGCGGCATGGGCCGCTGGCAGTCTGGATATGGCCTCGCAGATTGTTTACCGCAAACACCTGGCTCATTGCCCCTGCTGCACGGCTGAACTGGCTGCTTTCCAGCGCACCGTGGCGCAGGTACGCGCCATCCCGGCTGGCGCCGTTGCCGAACCGGCCCCGGACCTGACCGACCGGATCATGGCCGCGCTCCCGCCGGACGCTTTCCGCGTCACTCCGGTTTCCCGCGCAATTTCATTTGTCCGACGCCACCGCCAACCGTTGGCGGCCGCCGCTGCCGCGGCAGTACTGGCATGCGGTGCCGGCGCCTTGTTTTTTGCGCAGCACCTGCCCGTCAATACGGACCGGGCCGCGCATGCCGGCTGCGCCTGGATTGCGCGCCAGCAGGAGAGCGACGGATCGTGGGATCCGGTCAAGGGGGGTGGTTCGTACATCTTCCGCCCGGCTTTGACCGCGCTGGCCTCGCTGGCACTGCGACAGGAACCGGTCAGGTATGCCAACGAGATCGCGGCTGCTTGCAGCGCCATGCAGCATGCGCAGGCCGCGGATGGCGCCTTCGGCCCTGAGCATGCCGGGCGCATGTATAACCACGCCCTGGCAACCTGGGCGCTGCTGGCAGCCTACGACAATGGGCGCCACCCGGAGTTGAAGGACGCAATCGACAAGGCCGTGGCCTTTATCCGTATCCGCCAGCAACCCGCCGGCGGCTGGGGATACAGCGCGTCCGCCGATGCGCCTGCCAACACTGCGATCACGGCCTGGCAATTGCAGGTGCTTGCCCGTGCGCAGCAGGCGGGATGGAGCGATGCCGGCGGGCACCTGCGTAAAGGGCTGAATTGGCTGCAGCAGCGCGCCGACAAGCAGGGACAGTTCGGCTACACAGCGTCCCGTGACAGCGCCTCGGGCACACCGACGCTCAACGCCATGAGTGCGTATACGCTGCTGACCGCCGGCAGTTCGCGTCCCGAGTTGATGCAGATCGCAACCGCGGCCATGGACCATATCCGGTCCACCCCGCAGGAGATCCCTGCCCGGGAAGCCGACTTATATTGCGCATTTTTTACCGTTGCGGCCTGGGAGGCGTCTGGAGATCGCACCCGCGCCAATGCGATGCGTGCCGGCGTATGCGCCCGACGCGAAACGCGCGGCGCAAACAAGGGGTCGTGGGCCCCGGCAGACAACTGGAGCAAGGTCGGCGGGCGCCTGTATGCCACATCGCTGGCGGTGCTCACGCTGCAACCGCGACAACCGACGCTGTGAGCCTCAATTAAACGTCGTATCTTTGCGTGCCAGCGTGATGACGCGCATGACTTCGATGGCCTGATCCAGCGTCACGGGAAATGGACGGTTCTGCCGGATCGCCGCGAAAAGATGCTCCCAGAGCTTTGTCAGGCCGCACGGCGCAGTCGGGTTGACCGGCACCGTCTCGTCGATCCACCGCAGGTTTTCAGGCGTGCCGAATGTGTTCAGCGGCGGCGTGCGCACGCTGGAACGACGGCGGGCCAGCTTCTGTTTTGGATCGAGGTACCGCAGCTTGACTTCTCCGCCTTCCGCATAGGTCAGGGCGCCCCGCGAGCCGGTGACGGTGTAATCAGGCTCCGGGATGATGCGCCCGCCGGATATCTCCAGATCCACCGTCAGCCCGTCCGTGTTGCGCATGAGGATGTGCACATAATCCTCCGCATCCCCGACGGCTGCCACGCGCTTCAGGTCGGACCAGATTTTCGCCGGCGGCGCCTCGAGAAACTGCAGTGCGTGGTCGATCAGATGCGGGCCCCAGTTCAAAAGCTGGCCGCCAGCGCAGCGCTTCACAGTCTGCCAGTCGTCGCGCCGCTGGAAGCTGCCGCGCCGGATCTTGATGTCGTAGATTTCACCCAGCAGGCCGGATTTAATGATTTCGCGCACCTGCTGGAACGCCGGCTCGAATCGGCGGTTATGCCGGATGACCAGCCGGTTGCGAGCCTTGATGGCGGCTGCCCGCAGCACCAGCGCCTCGTCATAGTTGCGGCACATCGGCTTCTCAAGTTGAACCCACTTGCCGCTGCTCAGGGCCGCCAGCGCATGATCCACATGGTCTTCCGAGCAGGTGGCGATATCCACCAGTTCGACCTCGTGATCCGCGAGCAGATCCTGATAGCGTCGATAGGCCTGGCAGTGATACTTGTCTACCGCAAGGTCGCGCCGCTCTTTGATCGGATCGCAGACCGCCACAATCTTGAACAAAGCGGGGTATTGATCCAATTCGGGGCAGTGCATGCCCCAGCCGGCCCTTCCGAGGCCAACAATTCCCACGCGTACTGGCGCGGTAAATCGAGTATCCATCCGAGCTCCCATATGTTTCAAACCTCGCCATGGCTGAGGCGGAAAACCAACTGACCCTGAGTCCATGGGACATGCAAGGCCTTGTAACAATATCGTCGTGGCCTCTTGGGCCAAAAACCAGCTTTAATATTAGCACTCGAAGACCACAAAAGTCAATCTTTTAGGTAATTCAGGCGGACCCTTGCCATGGTCTTTTCCTGAAGCAGTCGGGATTGTTCACCACGAAGGACACGAAGAGCACGAAGTTCAATAAATCCGGCCGTTTCGGTTATCTTCAGCGTGCGATTGCGTGAATCTTCGTGTTCTTCGAATCTTCGTGGTGGAAGCCGCCAAATTGCGCTTCAGGAAAAGACCATGGGATCCTTGCAAAGACTTCCGGCGGTTTTACTATCCGCAGCTTAACGGGGCGTCATCCGTAAGCGGCAGCAGTCTGGCTGCCTGTCGGGCTTAGGCGCTGAATCGCTCGGAAGCTAAACTTGACTGGTAGAACCCAGCAGATGATCAATGACATCCGCGGCGGTGTAGTCGAGCTTGTCGCCATGGCACAAACGACCGATGCCGGCGATGTCGTCGCCCAGCGTGACCAGACAGGGCTCGAGGCTTCCGTCCGGCAGTGCCTGCGCCAGGCCGATATTAGCGAACAGACCGTTACAAATGCACTTCCGCCCCGCGAGCTCGTCCGGTTTTCCGCCTTTGGCAATAAAGTTCGTCTCCGGTTCGGCGGCACAGCGATAGCCGAAGCTGCCATCGGCGTTGAGGTATGCCTCCCGCAAGTAGCCGAGATCGCACGTGCGGCGTCGTTGCTGGTAGACACCCGGCTCGGAAGCCGACCCTTCCAGCCTGGCGACCTTGAAGGGAAAGCCGGTCGGAGAGGCCAGCGGATCGGTAAAGACTTGCGCGACGCCTGCCAGTGCCTGCCGGATCAGTTCGCGCCGGATATCCGGCTTCAGTCCGGATTCGGCGCAAAGCGCAAATGCAGTTCCCACCTGTACCCCGGCAGCGCCTTCGGCCAGCGCCCCCTGCAGTTTTTCCGGGGTCGCGTAGGCTCCTGCCAGCCAGAAGGGTTTCCCCAGCTTTCGCATCACAGCCAGGTCCACGGTGTCGCGCGGCCCGTAGATCGGCTGGCCGTCCGGCGTCAGATGCAGTTGCCCGCGGGGCGGCGCGTTGTGCCCTCCGGCCAGGGGTCCCTCGATGACAAACCCTTCAATGCTGCCATGGGCCCGACGTAACAGCATGGTGGCCAGCGAGTCAGTGGAGATGATCGGAATAAAGTCCGGACGCTGCAGTGGCGGCAAAGAGATCTTGGCGTCCGTGAACGCTGCCGGGTCAAAAACCTTGCGGGAGTCCGTGGTGGGCAGCGCGCCAACCACATGAATCGGATACGACACGGGCTGGTGGCTGGAGAGGGTGTCTAGCACGCGAGGCATTTCAACAGGAATGCCGGCGCCCACAATCACAACTGCCACGCCGGCCAGCATGGCGCCATAGATCGAGGGCAGGTGCGGCAACTGAATTTTTTCGAGATAGTTGATACCTACGGGGTTGGCGTGTCCTTCCCGGGCCAGGAAGACCTCCACGTAGTTTGCCACGATGCACAGCTCATCCATCCAGTTTCGGCCCTTGATCGCGTGCTGTCCGACATGCTTGTAGGACACGGCCGGCTTTCGTCCGCCGGGTACGAAAAGTGCGTCCTGAATGCGCCGCGCCATCTCGGGGAAGGGGAAATTCTGCAGTGCCCGGCGGATATGTCCGCCGGGATCTCCATCCTGCAGCCGCCGCGCCAGGATCTGATCCAGGCCGGTGCCGGACACCACGCCAAGCTGACCCAGTTTTGAGACGGTCTGGGCCAGACGCCAGTTGGATACACCGACACCCATTCCGCCCTGGATGATTTTTGGGATAGAGATGTGCATTTCGATAATAGTATGGACTGTTTTTTTTGAAATAGCCATAACAATACGCAGCTTCTTCGAACGTTTGCTTGCCCTTATAATTCGGTTTGCTATGCTTTCCGTCACGTAACAAACGGAACGGAGCCACGTCATGCCGCCTAATGATCTTAAAGCCGCCTATCGCACCATCATGGACGACCATTTTCCGGCGCACATCGAAATCAGCTTCGTGGATGGTGCGCGCCGGCAAATGCTGGTCTACGACAAGGTCACGTGGGTGATCGGTGATGAGGAGAAGGGGTTGCGCTACGGCGAGAACCCCGGCCAGGAAGCGGCCATGTACAAGCTGGTCAATGGCAACCTGCTCCTGGGCGACGTGTCTAACATCCAGCCCGGCCGTTATCTGGCATCCGACCCCGAGCTCCTGCAGTTCGGCAAGCACCCGGGAAAGATCAATCTTACGGATGCCGACAACGCGCTTAACATCCTGCGCTATCTGACGGAAACGCCCTGCGCCGTGATCGTGAAACACAACAATCCTTGCGGCGTGGCCAGGGCGGCCACGCTCGCAGAGGCTTACAGCCGCGCCAATCTGGCGGACCGCGTGGCCGCCTTTGGCGGCTGCATCGCGCTGAACCGCGAAGTGGATGTCGAGACCGCCAGGCTGATCTCCGAAAACTATGCGGAGGTCGTGGTGGCGCCGGAGTTTGCCGACGGTGCGATGGCGATCTTTGCTGCCAAGCCGAATCTGCGCGTCATGAAGATCCGCAACCTGTCGCGCCTGGCCGATTATGCCACGCAGCGCTTCGTGGACTTCAAGTCGCTGATTGACGGCGGCCTGATCGCGCAATGGTCGTTTGTGCCCGAAGCGCGTCAGCCGGCACAACTGCTCCCCGCGACGTGTGTATACAAGGGTAAAACCTATCTCACCTGCCGCGCCCCCACGCCGCGCGAACGCGACGACCTGCTCTTTGGCTGGCTCGTCGAAGCGGGCGTCACCAGCAATTCCGTGCTCTATGTCAAGGATGGTGTCACTGTGGGCATCGGCACCGGCGAACAGGACCGCGTCGGCGTGGCCGAAATTGCCCGCGACAAAGCCTATCGCAAGCTGGCAGACCGTCTGGCATGGGAACGGCACCACACGCCCTACAATGAACTGCAGGACCTCGCCGCCAAGCGGGCGATTGATGAGGAAACCGCCGCACGAAAAGGCGGCCTGATCGGGAGCTGCATGGTATCAGACGCATTTTTTCCGTTCCGCGACGGCGCCGAGGTTGGCATTCGGGAAGGAATCAGCGCCATTGTACAGCCCGGCGGATCCATGCGCGACTGGGATGTGATTGAATGCTGTAACGCCGCCAACATTGCCATGGTTTTCACAGGGCAGCGTAGTTTTCGGCACTAGCAGCCTGTCGGACTTAGCGCTGGATCAGTACAGATTTTGTGCCGACCAGG
>JBAXVM010000051.1:0-14165 GCA_037129105.1 bacterium | reverse complement strand
TTCGGGAAAAAAGAAAACCGCCTCGCAATTGGAGTATTACTCCGCGAAGCGGTTCAGTTCAACTATTATATCAGCCTCTGACGGTTTTGCCGGGAACACGGGCTCTCGGCGGGTTACGTCCATCAGTTGAATGCAGTGTAGTGCGTTCGCTGCGGATGATCAACTTGATTTCCAATGTGTTCCGCGGCTTAGGATTGTATCGATGCAACCTGCTGCAACACCTGTTGGTGCGGCATTAACACTTTTGCGATATTTGACGTACATCACCGGCTTGCCGGTGCTTCGCGTCATGAAATATATCCCGGTTTTTGGCTGTAAAATTTACCATGCGAATTACATATACATCAGAAGGAATGCCCCTGATAGACCGGTGCTAGACGTCAAAACGCGAAACGGACGAAATCATTATGCATAATTCACAAGTGGTTGACTTGCATGACGTTGAATCGTATTGGAAAACCAGGCATATGGTTGATGAACGCCATATGACGTATTACCTGCTTTGCCAAGCACCTGCTCATGCGCGGCGTGAATATCCGCGAGGTGCAGGAGTACCTCGGACACAAGAGCGTTGAGAAGACCATGATCTACACCCATGTCATGCGCAGTCTGTCAACCTCCGCCGTCAGCCCGCTGGATGAGCTGGCGAAATGCGGGTGAGGAAGTTACAGGACAATCGAAATCGAAATCGCAATCGCAATCGCAATCGTAATCGAACTCGTAATCGAAGGAGACCTTCCCATGAGTCTCAGCCACGAAAGCTCGATGTGTATCGCCTGGCGATAGAGGGGGAGAGGCGAGTTCGAGTTCGATGGCGATTGCGATTGTGATTGCGATTGCGATTGCGAGTTCGATTCCGATTTACGCAAGGACAGGGTCTGGACCGCGGTGCTGAATTCCGCTTGCACGCTGCCCAGCGGCGTCGTTTACAATTGCGCCCCCTGCCACGCCTTCACCAGGTCCACCACGCGCGCCACAGCCTCGGCCTGCGGGATGGTGGTAACCTGCTGGCCGCGCACATAAAGGACAAAAACATCCTTCCCGCCGGCCAGCGCCACATCCGCCTCGCGGGCTTCGCCCGGGCCGTTGACCACGCACCCCATCACCGCCACATGTGGCCGCAAGGCCGCAGGGTTGGCGCGGTAGTGTGCCTCCAGCTGCCGCTCGACCTCCTGCGCCACACCTGCCACATCCACCTGGGTGCGGCCGCAGGTGGGGCACGATGTGACCGCCGCGCCCGGCGCGCGCAGGCCGAAGGCGCGCAGCAGCTCGATCCCCACGCGCACCTCCTCGCGCGGGTCGGCCGTGAGTGAGACGCGGATGGTGTCGCCAATCCCCTCCTGCAACAACACGCCCAGGGCCGCGCAGGAGCGCACCGTGCCGGCCAGGAAGGTGCCGGCCTCGGTCACACCCAGGTGCAGCGGATAGTTGGTGCGCTCCGCCAGCAGGCGGTAGGCGGCAATGGTGCGGGCCACGTCCGAGGCCTTCACCGAGATCTTGATCTCGTGATAGTCCGCAGCCTCAAGCATGGCCACATGCCGCAGCGCGCTCTCGACCAGCGCCTCCGGCGTGGCTGAACCGTGCCGCTCCCGGATATCCTTCTCCAGCGAGCCGGCATTGACACCAATACGGATCGGGATCTGTCGCGACCGCGCCGCAGCCACCACGGCGCGCACATGCTCCTCGCCGCCAATGTTCCCGGGGTTGATGCGCAGTCCGTCCACACCCGCGGCAAGGGCAGCCAGCGCCAGGCGATGATCAAAGTGTATGTCTGCCACCAGTGGCACTGCCACCTGCCGTCGGATCTCCGCCAGCGCCGCGGCCGCAGCGGCATCCGGCACAGCCAGGCGTACGATGTCGCACCCCAAATCCGATGCCGCGCGAATCTGCGCCACGGTGGCGGCGACATCGCGCGTGTCCGTCTTGGTCATGGTCTGCACGCGGACCGGCGCGTCGCCCCCGAGGGTCAGGCCGCCGAGCAGGATCTGGCGGGTCGGTCGGCGGGCCGGCATCATGGGGCGACTCCTTCCGCCGGCAGGTTGGTGGCCGCGGCAGGTGGGACATCATTCGTAAGGGCAACTGCGGCCGGCACGGCGTTGGTGCTGGCGGCGGCCGCCGGTCGCCACCGCAGGAGCCGGTCCGTCCAGGGGCGCACCACCGGGTCTCGCACAATCAACAGCAGCATCAGGCCGATCAGCAACACCGCAAAAACGTTGACCACAACAGCCATGACCTTGGGGTTCAACTTGCGCCGGGTGATCATCTCCAGCAGCGCAAACAGGATATGTCCGCCATCCAGAACCGGAATGGGCAGCAGATTGATGATGGCGAGGTTGATGCTGATCATGCGCAGCAGCCCCAAGGCACTGAGCAGTCCGGAAGAGACCGCGCCCCACAGCACCACGACAATGGTCGGCATGCCGCCGACGGCATTGGCGGCGCGCTGCGATTCGCCCTTGTGCTGCGGAAAAAGCAGCGCCTGCAGGATGCGGAACACCGCTGCGCCGTCACTCTTGATTTGTCGCCAGGGATTGCTGTAATGCATCCAAGGGGGCACATCCTGAATCATGTCGCCCGGACGCACGCCGATAATCGGACGTCCTTCCTTTTCGTCCATGCGCGGCGACAACATCAAGGTCAGGGGCTTACCCTCGCGCATCAATTCGAGGCAGACGGGGTTGGTGCCGTTGCCGGCCATGTAATCCACAAACTGCTGCGCCCCGACCACCGACAGGCCATTGACCTGCCGCACGACATCTCCGGCCATCAGCCCAGCCGCCGCTGCCACACTGTTTGAAAACACATCGATAAAAGCGCATAGGCTCTTGGGTGCCAATCCGTAAACAGCGCCCAGATTAATGCCCGCGTTGGTCAGGGTGATCATCGGCACCTGCACCGCACGCGTCACGCCGCTGTCGCTCATCATCAACTCCACGCCCTTGGACGGATCCCCGACCAGATGGCATTCGATCATGAAATCATACCAAGTGGCCACGCGAGCGCCATTGACCCGCTCGATCACCTGCCCCGGACGCAGTCCAGCAAAAAAGGCGGGGGAGTTGGTGTCCACGTATCCGATCAGGGTGCTGGCCCCGCCCGTGACCGCATGTGGCGTCAGATAAATCGTCCAGGCCAGCACCACGGCTAGCACCACATTGCCCAGCGGACCGGCAACCGCGACCAAGATCCGTTTCCAGGGCGGCACCGGCGGCAGCACGCGATCCTCCTGTTGATCCGTGCCGTCCGGTGCATTCTCGCCCTGGACCTTTTCCATGCCAGCCGGATCGAGCTGCGGAATGGCGACATAGCCGCCGAGCGGGATGAGGCAGATCTTATAGACCACATCACCGATCTTGCGCTTCCAGAGCGCTGGACCGAACCCCAGCGAAAAGACGTCCACCACCAGGCCCAGTCGCCGGGCCGCCAGAAAATGGCCCAGTTCGTGAACAAAGATCACGAGCCCGACCAGCAGCACCACCAGCAGCACGCGTACAGCAATCGAAAGAATATGTAACCAGTCCATGGGGTCTTTCTTCCTCTCCTATGTGAGTACAACCTCGCACCTGCCTCAGGTGGCCCGGGCGCTCCGCGCACGGGCTTGCGCGAAACCAGCCATCGGCCCTGCCTCTTGCCCGTGCGCGGAGCGCCCGGGCCACCTGGGGCGCCAGCGAATAGCCACCTCTGCGCCCTCTGTGTCCTTGCCTTGTCCTGTTCTCAAACCTCGCAGCATTGCGCGGCAGCTGTGCGCGCCCACTGATCCACGGCCAGGATCTCATCCAGGCTGCTGCCTTCCATTCGCTCATGCCGACCCAGCACCTGCTCAACCGTCTGCCAGATCCCTGAAAAGGTAATCTTCCCGCCGAGAAACGCCTCCACGGCAATCTCGTTGGCCGCATTCAAGACCGCGGGGCAGGTGCCACCGGCTGCCGCCGCCTGCCGCGCCAACCGCAGGCAGCGGAACCGCTGCTCGTCCGGCGCCGTAAACTGCAGACGCGCCAGACGCGAGAGTTCCAGGGGCGGCATCTCCACGGCGACGCGATCCGGCCAGGTCAGCGCGTACTGGATGGCAAAGCGCATGTCGGGCGGCGAAAGCTGGGCGAGCCACGCGCCATCCACAAACGCGACCAGGGAGTGTACCACGCTTTCCGGGTGCACGACTACATCCACGCAATCCAGCGGCACATTAAAAAGCCAGCGCGCCTCCATGATTTCCAGCCCCTTGTTCATCATGGTGGCCGAGTCAATCGTCACCTTGCGTCCCATGGACCAGCGCGGATGGTTCAGCGCCTCCTGAATGGTGACCCGATCCAGATCGATTTCCGGACGGCTGGCAAACGGCCCCCCGGAGGCTGTCAGCAACAGCTGGCGCACGCGCGTCTCCGCCGCCTGTGCCGCAGGCGCATCCGCCGGCCGGACGCAGAACGGCGTATAGACCGGCGACTGCAAGCACTGGAAGAGCGCACTGTGTTCGCTGTCCACGGGCAGGATTCGCACATGGTGCCGCGCCCGCGCCTTCATGACCAGCTCGCCGGCCGCCACGAGCACTTCCTTGGTGGCAAGGGCCACATCGTGTCCCGCCGCCATGGCGGCCAGCACCGGCCGCAGACCAGACATCCCCACCAGCGCACAAAGCACCACGTCGGCATCCGCGGCCGTGCCTGCCAGCTCCACGACACCTTCATCCCCGGTCAGCACGCGCACGCCGGGCGGCGCGAGGCGACGCGCCTCTGCGGCGGCCACCGGATCGCCGACTGCCACCTGCCGCACATTAAATTGTTTGGCCTGCTCCAATACACGCGTCACGTTCGTGCGCGTTGCCAGGCCGGTCACACGCAGCCGGTCCGGCAACGCAGCCACGACGCGCAAAGCACTTTCGCCGATCGAACCGGTGGAACCAAGTATGATGAGGGAACGCATGGGGTTTGGGGGGAAGGCGTCAGGGTTCAGGCGACAGGGTTCAGGGTTCAGGGGTCAGGGGTCAGGGGTCAGGGGTCAGGGGTCAGGGGTCAGAAATAATCCTGCACGTTTTGTACAATATCAAACAAGGAAATTCTGCATTCTGACTCCTGACTCCAGTTCCAATTCCAGTTCCAGTTACGGCATTTAAAAAGCTACAGGCAGGGCAACAGAAAATACAAGAGCGCCGGCGCGAAGAGCAGACTGTCAAAGACATCGAGCAGGCCGCCCATGGCGGGGATGATACCGCTGGAATCCTTGGCCTTAACCGACCGCTTGAGCATGGACTCCACCAGATCCCCCAGTACGCCAACCACCCCGAGCAGCAGTCCCAAACCGGCAGCCACGGGCAGACGCATATGCGTCAGCGGCGTCTCCGGGACCACGAGCCAGGATCGGGCCACCAGTACGGTTCCCACGCTGAAGAGCACAGACATGAGCAGGCCGCCGGCCAGCCCTTCCCACGTTTTGGCGGGTGAGATGCGCGGAAACATCTTGTGCCGGCCGAACGCCATGCCGAACGCGTATGCGCCGACGTCGGTAAGCTTGACCACCAGCGCGGCATAGAACGCGAGAAAAATGCCGCCACGGCTGAGCGTGCACGGGGTGGTGGCGCCCCAGTGCGCCAGATGAACGAAGAACCCCAGCAGAAACGGCACATAGAACAGCCCCAGCAGCGTCACCGCCGCGGACTCCAGGGGGCGCGCCACGCGAGGATCAAACAGCAGGTGCACCAGCAGCAGCAGACCGCCGCCAACCAGCAGCATGCCTTCCAGCCGGTGTCCGCCGCTCCCGGCCGGATACACGAAGAGGATCGCCAGCCAGAGCACGCCCAGCGCCAGCCCGACCGGCTGAGAGGCCACATACCCGCCCTGCTTCGCCAGTCGATAAAACTCCCACTGGCATAGTGTGGAGCAGGCCAGCAGCACCACAAACAGCCCTTGCGACGGCATGTAGCGCAACGCCACAGCCCAGAGGGCGCCGATGCCCAGGCCCATCAGAACACGTTTAAGAATGGGTGACATGTAAGTAAGAGACTCCTGGTGATGCTGTCGTGGTACGGGAAAGTGGCAGCTGGAAACTGGAAACTAGAAATTGGAAATTGGAAGCTGGGTTACAGCCGTTGCCAACAGATGACGGTTACGTCGTATGCTGACCGTCAGAAGTGCACCTGCCACGACACGCATGATCATATTGCCGTTTCCAGTTTCAAGTTTCCAATTTCCAGTTTCCAGTCTCCAATTTCCAATTTCCATCTTCAAGCTTCAATTTCCCGCTTTCCGCGCATCTTTCTCTTCGACGAGCCCATACCGTCGCCGCCGCTGACAAAAGGCGTCCAGCGCAGCCCGAAAATCGGGCTCGCGAAAATCAGGCCAAAGCACGGGCGTCACGTAAAACTCACTATAGGAGCATTGCCAGAGCAGAAAGTTGCTGATGCGCATCTCGCCACTCGTGCGCACGATCAGGTCCGGGTCCGGCACATCCGGCGCATAGAGATGCGCCGTCAGGACGCCCTCGTCGATATCCTCCGGGCGCAGCACGCCGCGCTGCACTTCCTCCGCGATGGCACGCGTCGCCTGCACCAGCTCGCTGCGCCCGCTGTAGCTCAACGCCAGAATCAGTTGCCCGCGCGTGTAGGCGGCGGTCGCGCGTTCCACGCGTTCAAGTTCGCGCACGATGGGCCTTTTCAGATCGCTGCGCCGCCCGATGACGCGCAGGCGAACCTGATGTTCGTGCAGTTCCGGCTCGTTGTCGCGGATAAATTTCTGCAGCAGCACCATGAGACCGAGCACCTCGGCGGGCGGACGCGCCCAGTTCTCCGTGCTGAAGGCATAGAGCGTCAGATGGCGCACGCCGGCGTCACGGCAGTAGCGCATCACGCAACGCACCGTCTCGGCGCCCGCCTCATGCCCCTTCAGCCGGGGAAGCCCGCGCTGTTTGGCCCAGCGTCCATTGCCATCCATGATGATGGCGATGTGGGCGGGAACGCTGTCAGTGGAGGGATGCATGGGTTAGTGGTGGGGAGAACCGGCAGGAATTACCCGTTGGAATCCCAATGGTCAGGGGTGATTCCCGCCTGAACGAGAATACGCTTCATCAGCGACCAATCAATGTCGTTACCATGCGGATTGGGCAGGTGAACAATGAGACTTCCTTTGCGCATAAACAAGTGATTGCCACCCGAGTAAGGCCCGTCCCACCCCAGAGCCTTAAACCGGCGAAGCATCTCCCGTCGACTAATTGGCTTAGGCATAGGCGACTTCTTTTCCCGCGCGGTTGATGTCAATATTGTCCATAATCGGCACATCTTCTCCGCAACGCAACTTGACAATCATCCAGCCCTCCAGGACTTCAACCAGTTCGTCGCGACACTCTTCCAACGTGGCACCTTCGCTCCAAACCCCTTGAAAACCGGGTATCGACCCATAAAACCGTCCGGTTTCCATAAGTTCAAAGTGCGCGTGAAGCATGACGTGATGTATGTAGTTCGTCAACATGACAGTTCCTCGGGTAAGTTGTCACTTATGTTTATAACCGATCTTACGCCAAAAGCCAATCACGCGGTGCATCTGAAACCCATGGTCTTTTCCTGAGCGGCAGGAATTCTTGGGCAGAAATTCGGACTTAGCCTTCTGGAGGTACAAACCGTCTGCCGACCAGACTGCTGAACCGCAGAATATCGAATAAGGAATCATAAATCATGAAGTGAAGATCATTTGCTGGCCTCTTGCCTTCATGATTCATGATTCCTTATTCGATATTCGATATTCGATATTTCTCCCGAAAGTCCGACAGGCTGCTACAATCCCAGCCGCAGCGTGGTTTCGCGTCCGGGGCCGACGGACAGCACGCCCAGTTTGCCGCCGATCAGGGAAACCAGCCGCTCCACATAGGCGCGCGCCTTCGGCGGCAGATCCTCATAGCGTGTGATCGTGCTGGTGGGCTGCAGCCATCCGGGCATCTCCTCGTAAACCGGCTTGCAGCGCTGAAACGCCGCCAGGCTGGCCGGCATGGTGGTGATGCGCTGGCCGTCCAATTCATAGGCGGTACAGATCTGGAGGGTGGCGAGGGTGTCCAACACGTCGAGTTTGGTAAAAGCCCAGAGATCCACGCCGTTGACCATCTGCGAGTAGCGTCCGACCACGGCATCAAACCAGCCGCAGCGCCGCGGCCGGCCGGTGGTGGCGCCGAATTCGCCGCCGCGCTGCCGCAGGTCTTCGCCGGCGGCATCGGTCAATTCCGTCGGAAAAGGCCCCTCGCCCACGCGTGTGGTGTAGCACTTGATCACGCCCACCACGCGATGGATCCGGTTAGGCGGCAAGCCGGTGCCGGTGCAGGCGCCGCCGGAGGTTGGGCTGGAGGAGGTGACATACGGATACGTGCCGAAATCCACATCCAGCATGGTCCCCTGCGCGCCTTCCAGCAGGAGGCTGCGCCCGGCGCGATCCGCCGCGTTCACGATCTCCAGGGTGTCGGCGATGTACGGGGTGAGGGCGCACGCCGCCTCGGCATAGATGCGCTGCAGCTCGGCCACATCAAGCGGGGGTGCGCCCAGGACCGCCAGCGCCTGGTTGGCCGCCGCCACATTGACCGCAAGACGCTCCGGGAAATCGCGCTCGAGCAGATCGCCCATACGCAGGCCGCAGCGGCAGACCTTGTCGCGATAGGTCGGGCCAATGCCGCGCCCCGTGGTGCCGATGCGCTTGCTGGCGCCGCGGGCGGCTTCGTCGGCCTTGTCCAGCGCGTTGTGATAGCGCAGCACCATGTGGGCGCGGTCGCTGACGCTCAGGCGCCCCTGCACCACAATGCCTTCCTTTTCCAGCGCGCGGATCTCCTCGATCAGCGCCAGCGGATCCACAACCACGCCGTTGCCGATGACACAGTTCTTACCCGGGTGCAGAATGCCGGAGGGGACCAGGTGCAGGACGTATTTGTGGCCGGCAACAATCACGGTATGGCCCGCGTTGCTGCCGCCCTGATAGCGCACCACCAGATCGGCCTGCGCAGTCAGCACATCAATAACTTTGCCCTTGCCTTCGTCGCCCCATTGGGCGCCAACCAGAACCGTATTCGGCATGATCTTCTCGCTGCACACGCGCCACGTCGGCCGGCGCCCACCGCCCGGAGTAAATCCCCGGAAAAGTTGTACTATAGGAAAAACAAGGACGCGTTACCAGCGCCGAAACAACGGGCAGTTCTCATTATGGCGACACGAATACCCTTACGGGCACACTACGAACGGCTTCTTGCCATTTCTAGGCCGTTTGTAGTGACGCCGTAAGGCGTTTTGGTGCCATAATGAGAACTGCTGCGAAACAATGGGCCATGAGTTCCGGTTACGCGGGTTACGCATTTGAAACCCGGCCTGCCGGCAGCGGCCCGCGCCCCCCGCATTCTGCCATGCTGAAAGAAAACTATTATTGTTGGCATGGCACTTAATTCTATTGCGTTGTTTAAGAACATCCGGCTAATATCATTTCTCGCTTCTGAGGAGCAATCTGTGGTGCAGAGCGGTCAAAACAATCAGGAACTCGTGCGCGAGTTCATCAATGGCCATGTGTTGCGGCATGCGGCACATGGAGACGCATGGAACGTGCCCTTCGCCCACGTTCCGGCGCTGGACTGGCTGCGCTACGACTGGGTCCTGCTGGGCCTGGCCGTGGTCATTACCGTGGTGGTGGCCACCATTGCCGCCCGCCGGCACCGGCCGGTCCCCACCGGCATTGCCAATGTGTTCGAAGCCTACGTGCTCTTCATCCGTGACGGCATTGCCGTGGCGCACCTGGGCCCGGAGGAAGGGCGGAAGATGACCTCCTACTTCTGCTCGCTTTTTCTTTTCATCCTGACCCTGAACGCACTCGGGTTGGTGCCATGCTGCAGCGGCGCCACAGGCAACATCGGCGTGACCTGCGGATTGGCGCTGATGTTTCTGATCCTGTCGATTGGCATGGCCGTGTACAAGCGGGGCGTGGTCGGGTTTCTAGCCTCGTTCGTGCCGCATGGCGCGCCGGCCCTGCTGCTGCCAGTGCTGGTGCCGATCGAAGTTCTCAGCCTGCTGGCGCGCGCGTTTGCGCTGATGGTGCGTCTGTTCGCCAACATGCTGGCCGGGCACATCATCGTATTTGCCATGCTTGGCATCATCGTGTCGTACGGCATGCTGGTGCTGGGCCCGTCCGTGATCATGGCGCTGCCCGTGATGGCTGTGGTGGTGGCGCTCTACCTCTTCGAGGTCTTTGTGGTTGTTTTCCAGGCCTACATCTTCACCTTGTTGTCCGCCATTTTCATGGGTCTCATGTTGAATCCGGAACACTGATCTCACGTCACCACCTATTAGGAGAAAGAAATGGAACTCAGTCATATTCCTTTTGCCGCGATTGGCGCCGGCCTGGCCGCGATTGGCGCCGGTTTGGGCATCGGCCTGCTGTGGGGCAACGGCCTGCAGAGCATGGCCCGTCAGCCGGAAATGCTGCCCAAGATTCAGGTCAGCATGTTCATTGGCGCCGCTCTGGTGGAAGGCGTGGCGCTTTTCGCCCTGGTGATCTGTTTCATGCAGATGAAGTAGCGGAACCGGCAGGCAACGACGCACTCCTCCGCCGGCCACAGACCAAAGCCGGGCGCCACACGTGGCGCACCGGGTGTCTGCAGACCGGAGAATGCCAAGGATACGAACATGGCGGATGAAACGAACCTTACCGCAACTGTGGAAGTCCCCTCGCACGGGCAGGTGGGCCGCGATGCGGTTGCGTCCACCAGCGCCATTGATGTTTCCAACAGGATGGTGCTGCTGACGTGGATCGCGTTTCTGCTGGCGGCTGTGCTGCTGCACCGCCTGGCCTGGAGGCCGATCCTGCGCGCGATCGAAAAGCGCGAGCGCGACATCCGCACCGCCCTGGACGAGGCGGAGCAGGCTCACAAGCAGGCCAATAATTCCGCCGCGGAGAGCCGCAAGATCGTCGCGGAAGCCATGGACCGCGCCCGCGCCCTGTCGGAAGAGACGCGCCTGGCCACCGAGCGCTCCGCCGCCCGCATTGAAAAAGAAGCGCACGAGAAAGCCCGCCGCCTGGTCGAGGACGCCAACCAGGAGATCGCGGCTGCCCAGCACCGCGCCATCGAGGACCTCCGCAAAGAGGCCGCCGCGTTGTCCATCCTGCTCAGCGAACGGATGCTGAACGAACAGATGACGCCCGAGCAGCGGCGCGCCTACGAACAGCGCATGGCCGGGAAGCTGCCGTCATGACCGATGATACCGCCTATGTCCGCGCCTATGCCCGTGCCCTCCTGGGCGCGGCCCGCATGACAGCCGCGATACCGGCGGTGCAACGCGACCTGGCGGCGGTCATGGGCGCTCTGGCTGACTCTGCCGAACTGCGGCGCTGGATCTGCCGGCGCGTCATCTCCTCACCGGGTCGCCGTACCGGCGATGCCAACCAGCGCCTGGCCGGCCTGGTCACCCCCATGACCATGCGCCTGCTGGTGCGCATGGCCACCTGGAACCATTTGCACCTGCTCCCGGCCGTAATCAAGCGCTTCGATCTCGCCGTCCGGAAGCAGGAAGGCCGGCTGACCGCCCGTGTGGTCTGTGCGCAGACGCCAGACCCTGCCACGCTCTCCGCCATCCGCACCCGCATGGGCGCGGCGGCCGGCGGTCTGCTGGATCTGGACGTGCAGACCGATCCCGCGCTGATGGCCGGCATGACGATTCGCTGGGAAGACCAAGTTTTCGATGCCAGTCTCGCGGGCCGCCTGGCCCGGCTGCGGCAGTCGCTCGCCAACCCCGGCCGCGCGCCTGTCGCTGCAACCGCCCAAGCCTGAAGGAGTCCATCACGTGACAAGTCAGCTCAAACCAGATGAAGTTTCCGCTCTGCTGCGACGCCAGATCGAGGCGTTCGACCGCGAGACCGACGTGGCGGAAGTCGGCTCCGTGCTGAGCGTGGGCGACGGCATTGCCCGCGTCGACGGCCTGCGCAACGTGATGGCCAACGAACTGCTCGAGACCCCCGACGGCGTGGCCGGCCTGGCCCTCAACCTGGAAGAAGAAGCGGTGGGCGTGGCCGTGCTCGACGATGTGGCCCGCGTGCGCGAGGGCGATGTGTTCCGGCGCACCGGCCGTGTCATGTCCGTCCCGGCTGGCCCGGCCCTGACCGGACGTGTGGTCAACGCCCTCGGCCGCCCCATCGATGGCGGCGAGCCGATCAAGAGCGACATCTGGCAGCCGGTGGAAGGCACCGCGCCATCCATCATCGAGCGCCAGAACGTGCGTGAGCCGCTCCAGACCGGCATCGTGGCTGTTGACGCGCTGACGCCCATCGGCCGCGGCCAGCGCGAACTGATCATCGGCGACCGCAAGACCGGCAAGACCACCCTCGCTGTGGATGCGATCCTCAACCAGGCCAACACCGGCGTGCGCTGCTTCTATGTGGCCATCGGACAGAAGAACTCCACGGTCGCCAACCTGCACAAGCTGCTGCATGACCGCGGTGCCATGGCCTACACCACCATTATTGTCGCCGGCGCCTCCGATCCTGCGCCCCTGCAATACCTGGCCCCCTACTCCGGTTGCGCCATGGCCGAATACTGGCGCGATCGCGGCGAACACACGCTGGTGATCTATGACGATCTCACCAAGCACGCGCAGGCCTACCGCCAGATGTCGCTGCTGCTGCGGCGTCCGCCCGGACGCGAGGCCTTCCCCGGCGACATCTTTTATCTCCACAGCCGCCTGCTGGAACGCGCCGCCAAGCTTTCAGCCGAGCGCGGCGGCGGCAGCCTCACGGCTCTGCCAATCGTCGAGACCCAGGCCAACGACATCTCGGCTTACATCCCGACCAACGTCATTTCCATCACGGACGGACAGATTTTCCTCGAGCCCAGCCTGTTCAACGCCGGCCAGCGCCCGGCCATCAACCCCGGCGTGTCCGTCTCCCGCGTCGGCGGCGACGCGCAGGTCAAAGCCATGAAGCAGACCGCTGGCTCGCTGCGCATGAACCTGGCACAGTACCGCGAACTGGCGGCCTTTGCGCGGTTCTCCTCGGACCTCGACGCCGCCACGCTGGACCAGCTCAACAGCGGGCGTCGCCTGATGGAAGTCCTGAAGCAACTGCCCAATCGCCCGCTGTCTGTGCCAAAGCAGGTGGCCGCACTGTTTGCCGGCACCCGCAAGCACCTGAACAACATTGCTGAAAACGACGTGGTCGCGTTCTGCCGGTCTCTTTTCGACGCCGTGGACAGCAGCGACACCGGGCGCGCCTACACAGCCCAGTTCGCCAAGAAGGCCGAACTGAACGCCGAGTTGCAGGCGCTGCTCGAGAAACTGGTGAAGGAAGTCGCTCAACCGTTCCAGAAAGTGTAATGCCAACCTACAGGGAATATAACACGCGCCTGGCCTCCATGGGGAGCATGCGGCGGGTCACGTCCACCATGAAAATGGTGGCGGCCTCGCACTTGCACCGTGCCACAGCGGAATTCAAACGAGCCGAGCTCTATGGCCACGAACTGGCCAATCTGCTGCTGGATGTGCACCAGCCGGACTTTCTGCGCCAGCGCCTGATGGCCGAGCCCGCCACGCCGACGCCCAACGGACTGCTGATCGTCGTCTCATCCAACCGCGGCCTGTGCGGCGCATTCAACACCAACATCATCCGCGCCGCCCGGCGCTGGACCGATGCGGAGCGCAAGCGCTTTCGCATTCTGCGCGCCGCCTTTCTGGGGCGCAAGGGTCAGGTCGGCCTGCGCAAAGAGATCGAGATGCGCGGCGAAGAGCCCTACCCCATCTCCGCCCACCCGTCATCCATCGAGGCGCTGCAGATCGCCGGCTCCATCATCCAGGACTTCATGGAAGGTCGGTACGATGAAGTCCACCTGGTCTTCAACCGCTTTGTCAACCCCATGGTCAGCCACACCGAGCTGACCCGCATCCTGCCGGTGCGCCTCCCCTCCCGTCCGGCCGGCCGTCGCAGCATCGTGCCGCAAATTCGTGAGCCGGACGGTGATCGCCTGCAGGAGCAAATCCTGAAGCAATGGGTGAATTTTCAAATTTTTGAAGCGATGCTGCAAAGCGTCGCCTGTGAACACGCTGCGCGTGTCGTAGCCATGGAAAACGCCACCACCAACCTGCGCCGCCTGGAATCGGAGCTGACGCTCCTGCGCAATCGCGCACGCCAGGCGGCCATCACCAAGGAACTGGCCGAAATCGTCGGCGGTGCCGAAGC
>JBAXVM010000050.1:0-14401 GCA_037129105.1 bacterium | reverse complement strand
CATTGTCTGGCATTTGCGGGTAGACGGCGTAAAGCCGTCTCTACCCAAATGCAGGCGTGTGTAGAAGATCGGATTCCTGGCGAAGGCTCAGCCTTTGAGGCCGGTCATGGAGATGCCTTCGATGAAGCTGCGCTGGGCCAGCAGGAAGAGGACGATCACCGGGAGGATCACGAGCGTGCTGGCTGCCATGAGGTAGTGCCATTCCGTGCCGCCGCTCTGGCTCTGGTAGCACTGCAGCCCCAGCGCCAGGGTGAAATCCTTCTGGTCGGTCAGGTAGAGCAGTGGCCCCAGAAAGTCGTTCCATGTGCCCAGGAACGTGAACAGCCCCACCACCACGAGCGCGGGCCGGCACAACGGCAAAATAATCTGCCACAGAATACGAAACTCGCTGCAGCCGTCGATGCGCGCAGCCTCCGTGAGATCCTGCGGAATGGTGCGGAAAAATTGTCGCAAAAGAAAGACGTTGAACGCCCCGGCACAGAATGAACCGATCCACAGCGGCTGCAGCGTGCCGATCCAACCCATGGCACGGAAGAGCGAATACAGCGGCACCATCACCACCGGGAACGGAATCATCATCGTGGCCATGGCCAGCAGAAATACGCGCTCACGTCCGCGCCATTCAATGCGCGAAAAACCGTAGGCCGCCAGCGCGCTGGACGTGACGGCGCCCAGCACATTGAGCAGACAAAGCAGCAGCGTGTTGGCCAAATAGCGCGGGAAATGGTGCATGGCTTTGACGGCGCCCGCAAAGTTTTCCCAGCGCGGATGCACGCGCGCGATGATCTGGTCAACGGACATGGCGTCTGCCAAGCTCCCCTTCCCCTCGTACACCAACACCCACGGCGAGGTGGCGGACGCGGGGATCTGCTTGAGGATCGTGACTGGCGTTCCGGAACCGGACGAGCCGGCAGGACGCCAGATGGCCGAAGCGGACACACTGGGGGCGATCGTCACCTCGGAAATGGGCACGGCAAACGCGGCGCCGCCGGACTCGGGGCGCACGAGCAGGCTGGGCACCACAATGAGCGTGTCGCTGCGACGGATTTCTACACGCTGACCATCCCGCTCAATCGAATAGGAGCGCGGGAGCCACTGCGGTGGCAGGGACATGGTCTGCTCCACAGGCTTCAAGGCTGTGGAGAGCATCCAGAGCAAGGGCAGCAGGAAGAAGGCCGCGCCCAGCAGGAGCAGCGCGTAGGAGATGAATTGGGAGGAGCGGGAGGGTTTCATAGGGAAGAAAGTGGCAGGTGGCAGGTGGTACAGCGGGGGCTACGCACCCGCTGGCCTGCCGCATGTTGAAGCGTCGGCTTTCGTTTTAATAACATCGAGAATTTCCTTCGACTCCGCTCCGGCGGGTCCGGCCATTCGACTTCTCTCATGGGAATCCGGCCCCGCCCTACCGGCCTCTCGTCGTGCCTACCCCCAATGACCACTGACCAATGACCATCCCCTCGCCCTCGCCCCCACCACCTGCCTCATCCGCCTGCATAAAACACATGCTTCCGCGTGGCGCGAGTGGCCAGCCAGGTAAGGGCCAGAATCAGTAGAAACAGGACCCAAGCCATGGCGCAGGCGTAGCCCATCTGGCGGAACTCGAAGGCGTTCTGGTACAGATACACGGCATAGAAGAGCGCAGAGCGGTTGGGGCCGCCGCCGTTGAACATCACGTAGGCAGAGGCAAAGGTTTGGAGCGTGCCGATGATCCCCATAATCAGGTTGAAGTAGATTACAGGTGAGATCATGGGAATCGTGACATGCCATAAGCGCATCCAGGCCGAAGCGCCATCGATCTCCGCCGCCTCGTAGAGCGACTGCGGCACATCCTGCAGCGAAGCCAGATAGATTACCACGGAGTTGCCCATGCCCCAGAGCGACATGAGCACCAGCGAAGGCTTGGTCCAGTTTGGATCGCTCAGCCACTGTGGCGGGTGGTCAATCCCGAGGGTGGCCAGAAACTGGTTGAGCAGGCCCAGCTTGCCATTGAGAATCCAGAGCCAGACCATGGCACCGGCCACCATGGGAACTAGCGACGGCAGGAAGTAGATGGCGCGAAACGCGCCGCGACAGCGCACCGGCTGGTTCAGGAGAATGGCCAGCAGCAGCGCCAGGATCATCCCGAGCGGCAGGGACATGAGCGTGAAAAAGAGCGTGTTGTAGAGCGATTTCCAGAAGACACCGTCCGCGGCCATGTCGCGGTAGTTCATGGCGCCCACCCAGACCGGCTCGGAAAGCACGTCGTAGTCGCAGAACGAAAAGAAGAGCGACGCCAGCACCGGGTAGAGCGTAAACACGAGGAAGCCGAGAATCCACGGGCTGACGAACAGCAGCCCCAGACCCAGGTTATGGCGCTCACGGGAGGTCACGTTTCTGCCACTCCTTCCGCCGTGTTTCGGCCACGCGATCCCAGCGCGCCAGAGCGCGTTCCCAGCGCCAGGACACACGCTTCTGTACCTGAGCCAGAGCAGCCTCGGGGGTTGTCACATGCCAGAGCGCATTGCCGGAGGCCACGCGCATCTCCTCCTGATACTCGCGCCAGATGCTCAGACGCGGCACGCTGCAGGCGCGAGGGCTATTGGCCAGGCGCACGAATTCGCGAATATGCGGGTTCGGGTGGGTGGCGAAGAACTCCGGGCTGACCTCGCGCAGCGGCGTAAACTTGCGCTGCCCGAGCGCGAGTTTTTCCGCCGGCCCGCGGCTCGACAAATAGGCCATGAACTCAAACGCCTCGGCGGCATGCGCGGCGCCGCGCGGAATCACCAGCACATCCGTCTCGACTATGGTCGTATCTTTGCTGGTGGCAGGATCAGCCGTAGGGAACGGGGCGACGCCCCAGTCGAGGTCCGGCGCATATTTGTCGATAAAGTTATGCATCCAGACCCCCTGCAGTTCCATGGCCACGCGTCCGCTGAGGAACGGATTTTGTGGTGAGGCAAAGTTCCCGCCGGTGGCGCCGTAGTTGCGAAGGTTTTCGATGCCGTACTTGGCGACGGTGTCGCGGAACCACTGCAGGGCCGCGAGATTGCCGGGCGCCTCAGCCGTGATGCGGCGATCGCCGTCGTACAGACGGCCGTTGAACCAAACGCCCATCATATCCAGCCACCAGCCAGGTTCCTGTGGCAGGTGCCCGACGCGCAGGATCGTAAACTTCCTGGCCTGCTGCTCGGCGGATGTGAGCTGACAGAAGGGCACACGAACCACCTGCCCGGTGCGCGTCAACTCCACAAGCGTCAGCTTTTCGTTCATGGCTTCGAGTTCGGCCAGGCTCTGCGGCGGCATGTCCGGATCAAGGCCGGCTTCGCGAAAGATGGCACGATTGTAGTGAAGTGCCAGCGCGGCGGGTGTCGTGGGGACAGCCCACTGAAAGCCGTGGTGCCCGCAGAGATCCCAATACGCGGGGATAAAGTGATCGCGCGTGAGCCCGGCGCGGCGCAACGCGCTGCTGATCGGGGTGAGGGCGCCCTTCTCCGCAAAATCCGGCACGCTGAACGACCAGAGCCCGGCCAGATCCGGCGGATTACCGCCAGCCGTGGCGAGCATCAGTTTCACGTCAATCTGGCTGACCGGCAGGATCTGAACCTCAATGCGGTTCTGCACGTGGTTGAAGTCGTCCACCACAGCCTGCATGGCATCGAGCTCAAAGCCGGTCCACTTTTCCCAGTAGGTGACGATGACACGGCCGTCCGCCGTGCGACGATCCGTGCGCGGACCGCAGCCGGCAGCTGCAATGAGAAGACAGAGGCATGTAAGCAGCGCAGGAACCGTTTTCGACATAGTCAGGAGTGTGACGGGTTGGGAAAAAGGTGTCAAGCCGTCTCTACTCCAGTGTGAGGGTTCCGAGCTCGAACGTATCGTCGCTCCGTTTTTTCCAGCGCCAGTTCAGAAGCATGGCGGGCTCTTCCAGGTGCGAGACGCTGTTGAGTGCCGGTGAAACGCCGATGGAGAGGCCGGGGCGCGGTTGGAGTTTCAGGAGTGTCCACGGAACGGCCGCTTCCACGCGATAGCCGTTGGTTGTGCCGGTGGCTCGTGCAGAGTCGAGCGGCCGGTTGCCAAACCACTCCTGGCACTTGTTGGTGACGGCAAAGCCAAACTGCATGTCGTCGGGCCCCAGCCAGCGCAAGATCGTGTTGGATGGATTCACAAACAGCTCGACGCAATCCTGCTTGAAGATCACCGCCGGCTCCATTTCGTTGCGCACGTCCGGATCCGTAACCTCGGCACGGAAGTGCAGGTTCGTGGCATCCCAGGCAAAGGCAAAACGCATGTGCACGAATCCGTCGCCGTCGAAGACGCTTTCGCGCGAGGCGGCATCAAGCTTCTGCCAGTCCCAGGCAGCCTCAGGGCTGGGCAGGCGGCGCGCCCGGGCGCGGCGCGGCGCGTCGAAGCGCTGCTGGGTCGTCGTGAAAACGCTGCTGGTGGCGTGGGTGGCGGGTGTGTACGGCTGAAACCCCACGCGCGTCATGGCCAGGCGGATCTCCGGGTTGCGCATGAAGCGACGCCAGATCAGCTCACTGCGGAAATTCTCCGCCATCAGCAGCGTGATCCCTGTATCAATGGCCAGCACATCGCCTGCCACCCAACCGGTGTGCGGGTTGAAGGCGTCGGCAAACCCGTATTTCCCCCAGAGCGTGTCGCCGTACTGCGCGCGCATGGTGCGCAGCGCCGCGAGACACTCCTGCGGTGCAAACGGAATAGAGCCGCCGGGCGCGCAAGGGACCAGCGTCCCGTCGAAGCAGTTGGAGAACCAGGTGCGTGGCGGTCCGCCCCAGGCCTTGTAGCCGTCGGCAGCCTGCGAGGCCGTGAGGCCCCAGAGATTCGTGGAGAACTTCGGGAACTCATACTGGAGCGTCGCGCACATGGCACGCTGCGCGCGGGTGGCGAAGACGGAATTGAGCCAGTAATCGGCAAACGCATCGCGCTGGTTGCGGAAATCCACGAAGGCCTGGGAATACTGGTGCGAAAAGAGCGGCGGGCATTCGATGAAGGTATAGCCGGCGTGCGTGCCGACCGGCTCGCGACGCCAGGAGGACCAACTGGCCACGGGGAGCGGATGCGTAGGCGAGCCGATGCCAAGAAGGTACATCGCCATGTGTTCGGCATAGCCTTCCCAGCGGTAGCGCGTGAAGGCTTTTTCCGGTGTCCACCCCTGGCAGAGGGTTTGACGCCCGTCCAGCATCCAGGGCCAGTCCACGCGTTCGTAAAGCACGGTGGCGAGACGGCGGATCTCGGGATCATCGAAATGCTGGCGGGCCGTAAGCGCGCCGCAGAGCATCAGCGCCGTGTCGATGCTGGAGGCCTCGCTCTCCCAGGCGCGTGCGCCGGTCTCCATGTCCAGGAAGTGGTAGAGGAAGCCATGCTCGTGCGGCGCCTGAGTAGCCAGGAAACGCAGCATGCCGCGCACGCGCGCCACGAGTTGCGTATGATCCATCCAGCCCCGCTCGTCTGCCACGCAGAAAGCGGCCAGCGCAAAACCGCTGGCGGCGACATTGGCGACAGACCCGCGACCGGACCCGTCAGTGCGGGCGGCATCCGGGATCAGTCCGGTAACCGGATGCATCTGGTCGCGGAACAGGGCCAAGCCGGTGCGCTCGAGTTCATCAATCAGCTGCATGTCATTTGTGTCGGCAAGCGCAGTGGCATCGGGCGCGCTGAGCGCCGCAGCCAACAGTAAACCAAACCACATCCTGTAAAATACGTACGCCATGCGCCTCCAGTAATCGCTCCGTTACCCAAAAGATCATCATACGTGCAGCGACGCCACGAAACAATGCAGAAAGGATCAGGAAAAGACCTTGCGCGCATTTGTGTTTGCCACAAGGCCGGAAGTGCGATATAGAATCATTGGCAACGGCCTACATGGGAGACAGCAGTGCATATCAATCCGCGAGTCGCACAATTCATGGCGCAATTCCCTGAGACGGGGATGACGTTTGATGACGTCACGCTGGTGACGCAATACGCCGATTTCCTGCCCGAGAACACGTCAATCAGCTCGCGCCTGACCGCGCGCATCAACCTCAATATCCCATTTGTCAGCGCGGCCATGGACACGGTGACGGAGTCGCAGATGGCGATCAGCATGGCCATGCTCGGCGGCATTGGCGTCATTCACAAGAATCTACCGGCCGATGTGCAGGCGCAGCAGGTGGCGGCCGTCAAGCACCACTTAAACGGACTGATTCTCACCCCGGTCTTCTTCCACGCCAACGACACCATCGCGCACATCCAGGAATACCGGACCTCACACCGTCTTTCGTTCAGCGGATTTCCCATCCTTGACGAGCAAGATCAGCTGGTGGGCATCATCACCTCGGGCGACATGCGCTTCACGGAGAACCTGAACCAGAAAGCCAGCGAGATCATGACCACGCAGGTGGTCACAGCCCCGCCCGGCACCACGCTGGAAGAGGCCTACCGGATGATGGTCAAGAACAAGTTCGGCAAGCTGCCGCTGGTTGATCCCAAAGGCAAGCTGGTCGGGCTGTACAGTTTCACGGACGTCAAGACCCTGGTGGAAAACAAGCAGCCCCTCTACAACCGCGACAGCCACTACCGTCTGCGCGTGGCTGCGGCGGTCAGCCAATCCGATCATGCCCGCGCCGAGCAGCTCGCGCATGCGGATGTGGACGTGATTGTGGTGGACAGCGCGCACGGGCATACCAAGGGAATTTTGGAAATGGTGAAGTGGGTGGTTAATCACTACCCGGAGATCGACGTGATTGCCGGCAATGTGGCCACGGCCGAAGGCGCGCTGGCAATCCGGGATGCGGGCGCGCATGCGGTCAAGGTCGGCATCGGGCCAGGTTCAATCTGCACCACGCGCGTGGTGTGCGGCGTCGGCATTCCGCAGATCACGGCGGTTTACGAGGCAGCTAATGCCCTGGGCGGATCGATCCCGGTCATTGCCGACGGCGGCATCCGGCATTCCGGCGACGTGCCCAAGGCGCTGGTGGCGGGCGCGGACTCGATCATGCTTGGATCCGTGCTGGCCGGCACGGACGAGAGCCCCGGCGAGAAGATCATCCACGAGGGGCGCCAGTACGTGATCTATCGCGGCATGGGGAGCCTGGCCGCCATGAAGGAAGGGTCCGGCAGCCGGCAGCGCTATGCGCAGGACAATGTCAGCGACGACAACCTGGTGCCACAGGGGATCGAGGGGATTGTGCCGCTGGTCGGCTCCGTGAAAAAGATCATGACGCAGTACTGCGGCGGGCTGCGCTCCTCGCTGGGCTACTGCGGCGCCCGTACGGTCGAGGAGTTGCAGCGCACCGGTCGCATGTACCGCGTGACCGCCGCCGGCGTGCGCGAAGCACACCCCCACGACATCAAGATCATCAAGGAAGCACCGAATTACCGAAGCTGATTTCCGCCGTCGCTGCGCGACGACGGAAATCATTTGCGGGTAATGGATCCGTTGGCCGTTTGCATCGGCGCGATACCTTTTTTTACTTTCCCGCCGGTGCTGGTGCACCGGTCAGCAGCAGAACCATATTTTTCCGGTCCTTGCGGCTGGAGGCCAGGGACAGGGGCGACACGCCGACGCGGTCCGTGTAGTCGGTCCGGGCGCCGCGGGCGATCAGCAACTTCGCGACGTTTTCATATCCGCCATGGATGGCATACATGAGTGCCGTGCGGTTGACGGAGTCGGCGACATCCGGGGCTGCCTTGTTTTCGAGCAGAAGCTGCGCTGTCGACTCATGTCCGCCAGAGGCAGCCAGCATGAGCGCCGTGTACCCCTGGCTGTTCTTCAGGTTGACTTGCGCCTTACGCGCCAGCAGGAGCTTGACGATCTCGTCATGCCCGCCAGCCGCGGCGCCCATGAGCGCCGTGGAGCCGTACATGTTCTTTGTGTTCACCATCGCGTTCTTAGCCAGCAACGTGCGCACGGCCTCGATCTCTCCGGCCGTGGCTGCCACCATGAGGTCGGAGTTGCCGTTTACGCGCCGGGCCTGCATCTTTTCAGTCACGGCCTGGACGTCATCGAGCGCTACGTAAACCGTTGTCTTGATGCTGATGGTCTTAAAAAACGGCACCTGCATGGGGATGTGGACCTTCTGCCCGCTGGTCCAAACGTCGTAACCATAATCGTGCCAGATGGGCTCACTCGTTCGGGTCAGATTCACGGGGATCTCGGCCACGCGTTGCGCCCGGACGGCCTGAGCAAGAAGCACCCCCAAAAAAACAAGACACCAAATTTGCAGGCGCATGTATTCCCCGCGTTTGTGCGCAGCGCAGCGGATCGTACCCGGCATGCAGTGGCCAGCGATCGCGATGCGCGTGCTCAACCTATATCCACCAGATTGGGCAAAACCCAACAAAGAAAGGGAAGCAAAGGTCAACAAAAGCGCTCAAACGCTACACGCAATATGAGCCCCCGGCCCGTGGCGAACCGGGGTTGGATGCCATACTATGGCACCGGCCCGAGGCGGGCCGGAGCTACGGTCGGACGTGACGCGCGGCTACTGCAAGGCGATCGTCGCCATGGGCTGGCCTTTTTTCACGTGATCACCGTGATTGACCAGGAACTTGACGATCTTGCATGCCTTGTCGGCCTTGATCTGATTGAACAGCTTCATGGCTTCGACGATGCAGACGGCGTCGCCGGCTTTGACAGCAGTCCCCTCTTCCGTCAGATTCGGCTTACCGGGGGCAGACGAACGGTAGAATGTGCCATTGAGTGGCGCGTTGATGGTTGGTCCCGAAACTGCAACCGGTGCGGCAGGCTGCGGCGCAGCCGCCACTGCGGCGGGCGCAGTTGCAGCGGCAGGAGCTTCCGTAACAGCCGGCAGGGCGATACCTGTGCCGCCGCCGAGCTTTCCAGCCAAGCTGGCAACCAGGCGACCGATCTCGGCAAAACGAACCTGATCTGCATCCGCCGATGCAGCCGGCACGGTCGCGGCGGCAGCCGGCGCGGACGCAGGCTTCTTGGGCGCATTCTCCAGATCCGCTGGCGTGGGCGGACGTTCCGCAGGCGGGAGTGCACGCCATTTAAAGTATCCCAACGCCACTTCCGGGAAGAGGCAGTAGGAGATGATATCCTCTTCTCTCTGGATCAGCTTGGGGTCAATCTCTTTGGCGGCGGTTGGCAGACGCGGCTGCAGCATATCGGCGGGACGGCAGGTAATCGGCTTGTCGCCATCCAGAATCTTCTTGGCCACCTGGGGGTCAATCGGCGCCGGCGACCGGCCGTACAGCCCCTTGACGTAGTCCTTGGTCTCCTGCGGCACCATGCCATAGCGTTCGCCGGCGAGCACATTCATCACGGACTGCACGCCCACGATCTGGCTGGTCGGCGTGACGAGCGGCGGATAGCCGAGGTCCTTGCGGGCACGCGGCAGCTCTTCCAGCACTTCGCTCAGGCGATCCAACGCCCCCTGCTGCTGCAGCTGCGAGCGCAAGTTGGAGATCATGCCGCCGGGGATATGGTGCTCCAGCACATCCACATCCACAACTTCGACCGCGCCATGCGCGGGCTCGCGCTTGGGCTTCAGCTCCAGGAAGTAGTTGTTGATTTTTTCAATGGCGTGATGGTCGGCGCCGGTTTCATAGCCGGCATCCTCGAAGATGGCCAGGACGGTCTCGACCGCGGGCTGCGAGGAGAAACCGGACATGGTGGCCACGCAGCAATCCACAGCGCCGGCGCCCGCCTTGACGCCCTCATAATAGGTGGTAACTGCCATGCCGCTGGTCATATGGCAGTGGAGCTGCACGGGAATCTTGAGAGCATGTACCAGCGCCCCGACCAGTTCACGCGCGGCAGCCGGTGACAAGATGCCGGCCATGTCCTTGATGCAGATGGAATCTGCGCCCATGGACTCCTGCTCCTTGCCGATCTGAACGTATTTCGCGACCGTATGCACGGGGCTGAAGGTGTAGCAGATCGTGCCCTGTGCATGCCCACCGCACTTCTTGACTGCGGCCAGCGCATGCTCCAGGTTGCGGGTGTCATTGAGCGCATCGAAGACGCGAAAAATATCCATGCCGTTTTCACAGGCCAGTGAAACAAACCGGTAGAGCAGGTCATCCGGGTAGTTGCGATAGCCGAGAATGTTCTGCCCGCGCAGTAGCATCTGCAGCGGCGTCTTCTTAGCAATGGCTTTGATCTGGCGCAGGCGCTCCCAGGGGTTCTCGCGCAGGAAGCGCAGGCAGACGTCGAACGTTGCGCCGCCCCAGCACTCCAGCGAATAATAGCCGGCGTTATCCACGGTCTCGAGAATCTGCAGAATATCATCCGTACGCATGCGGGTGGCCCACAGCGACTGGTGGGCATCGCGCAGCGTGGTGTCCGTGATGCGCAGGTGGGCGTTCGTGGGAGGTGTCGTAACGGTTTTTGGCCTAGTCATGCGTTGCAATGCCCCTTTTGGTTTTTCGAAAAGCGATTAGTTTGACATTTTTGGCGGAAATGTCACGCGGAAAAGTCAGCTGATGTTCGGGTCGGGCGCATCTGCGATTCATTGACCTTCACGGTAGGGACGGCTTTACGCCGTCCATTGTCTGGCATTGGCGGGTAGACGGCGTAAAGCCGTCTCTACCCAAATGCAAGTCAATGAATCGCAGATGCGCCTGTTCGGGTCGCCATCGTTGAGCCCGGGTTTCGCCTCATCGATTATCGTGTCTATCGCAGTACCCGGCCGGACACAACACAAAATCGGCTGCAAGCTTGTTGTGCATGCCGGAAGCGCGGTACAATACGCGACACAGGGTTACCGGATCTCCTGACGGCGCAGCGGGACCCTGCACGCCCGGGCACTTTGGTCCGGGCGCTCCCCTGCTCCCTTGCGCCGGCCCAACCAGGGATTGCCCCATGTCCACGCCCTTTGTACACCTCCACGTCCACACCAAGTACAGCATGCTGGATGGCGCCTGCCACCTTGAGCCGCTCTGCAAGCGCGCCGCTGAACTTGGCATGCCTGCGCTGGCCATGACCGATCATGGCGTCATGTACGGCATGGTCGATTTCATCAAGACCTGCAAGGCGCATCAGATCCGGCCAATCATCGGCTGCGAAATGTACATCAATGGCCGGACCGCGCACACCGATCGCGGCAAAGACTCCCCCAGCCATCTGGTGTTGCTGGCGGAGACGGACGAAGGGTATCGCAACCTGTCGCGCCTCAACTCCATCGCCCATTTGCAGGGGTTTTACTACAAGCCGCGCATCGACAAAGATCTGCTGCGCCGGTACGCCAAGGGCCTCATCGGCCTCGGCGCGTGCCTGCACGGCGAGGTCAGTGAACTGCTGGCGTCCGGCAACATCGAAAGCGCGACCCGCGCCGCCGACGAGTACGCGGAGATCCTGGGGCGCGACAACTTCTATTTGGAGATGCAGGACCATGGCATCCCCGAACAAAAGCGCGTCAATGAAGGCGTCCGCGAACTTTGCCGCCGCGGCAAGCATGCGGCGGTCATCACCAACGACGTTCACTATCTCCACCGCAGTCATGCCGCGGCCCATGAAATGATGCTGGCGATCCAGACCGGGACGGTCATGAGCGACCCCAAGCGCATGCGCTACCAGGGTGATCAGTTTTATTTTAAATCGCGCGAAGAACTGGCCGCGCTGTTTCCGGATGACACAACCGCGCTCGACAGGACCGTTGAAATTGCGGCGCGCTGCCAGGCCTCGATTGAAATGGGCAAGCTCCATTTCCCCCAGTTCGCCGTGCCGGTCGCCATGAGCGACAAGGAGTATCTGACTCACCTGTCGCACGAAGGGCTCCGCCGGATCTACCGCGTGGCGGATCCCCGCAACCCGGCCACGGATCAGGAGCGCGGCCTGGTCAGGCGAATGGAAGAAGAACTGGCCATCATCGACAAAACCGGCTTCATCAACTATTTTCTCGTGGTCAGTGATTTCGTGAATTATGCGCGGTCGAAGGGCATCCCGGTGGGACCGGGGCGCGGTTCCGGCGGCGGCAGCCTGGTGGCGTATGTGACCGGCATCACAGAGCTCGACCCCATCCGCTTCAACCTGATCTTCGAGCGCTTCCTCAACCCGGACCGCGTGTCGCCGCCTGACTTCGACATCGATTTCTGCCAGGACCGGCGCGAAGAAGTGATCCAATACGTCAAAAACAAATACGGTTCGGATCGCGTGGCGCAAATCGTCACCTTCGGCCAGCTCGGCGCCAAGTCGGTCATTAAAGACGTGGCCCGCGTCCTGGAGATCCCGCTGGACCGTGCCAATCGCCTGGCCAAGATGATCCCCGAGGACCCCAAGATCACGCTCACCAAGGCCCGCGAAGCCAACCCGGAGTTCGGCGCCGCGTGCGCCACCGACCCGGACCTGCGCCTGATCATGCCCACGGCCGAGATATTGGAAGGACTTTACCGCAACGCGGGCGTGCACGCCGCCGGCGTAGTGATCGGCGACGAGCCGTTGATTGATATCGTGCCGCTCGGACGTGACAAGGAAGGTCAGCCGGTCACCCAGTATGCCAAGGAACCCATTGAGGAGTGCGGCCTGCTGAAGATGGATTTTCTCGGCCTGAAGACCTTGACCGTGCTGAAGGAGGCCACCGATCTCGTGCAGCGCGACCACGGCGTGCAGATTGACCTGGCCAACCTGCCGCTGGAAAACAGCAAGACCTACGAACTGCTCAGCCGCGCGGAAACGGTGGGTGTTTTTCAGGTTGAATCCGCCGGCATGCGCAACCTCATGCGCGACATCGGCGTGAACAACATTGAGGATCTGATTGCCGTTATCGCACTTTACCGTCCGGGTCCGATGGAGATGCTGCCCAGCTACATCCGCCGCAAGACCGGCAAGGAACCGGTTACCTACGACCATCCGCTGCTGGAGCCAATCCTCAAGGAGACCTACGGCGTGATGGTCTATCAGGAACAGGTGCAGCGGGCGGCCAACGTACTGGCCGGTTACTCGCTGGGCCAGGCCGACCTGTTGCGCCGGGCCATGGGCAAGAAGAAGCTCGAGGTCATGATCAAGGAGCGCTCCCGGTTTGTGGAAGGCTGCCAGCGCATCAACAACATTCCGGCGAAACGGGCAGAGGAGATTTTCAAGCACATCGAGGACTTTGCGGGGTACGGATTCAACAAGGCTCACTCAGCCGGCTATGCCATTCTCTCCTTTCAAACCGCCTACCTGAAAGCCAACTATCCGGCTGAATTCATGTCCGCGCTGATCTCCTCTGAAATCGGCAACTTTGACAAGCTGCCCGGGTTTGTGGCCGAGGCCGCAAACATGGGGATGACCGTGTTGCCGCCGGATGTAAACCATAGCGGCGCGCGCTTTGCGCCGGAAGGCAAGGGTATCCGCTACGGGCTGGCCGGCGTCAAGAACGTGGGCAGCGCCGCGGCCGAGGCCATTGTGCGCGAGCGCCAGGCCAACGGACCGTTCCAGGGGCTCGTGGATTTCTGCCGGCGCGTCGACCTGGTATCGGTGAACAAGCGCGTGCTCGAAGCGCTGATCCGCTGCGGCGCCATGGATGCGCTCGGACTGCACCGCGCGCGCTTGTTCAATGGTCTGGACTTCGCGCTGGCGCGCGCCGCCGAGCATGCGCGAGAAAAGAAAACCGGCCAGGGGAATCTCTTTGAATCGCTGGGCGCGGCCGCCGGCATCGGGGTCAGCAGCAACGACGTACCGGACTGCGCGAAATGGGCGGATCGCGAGCTGTTGTCGGCGGAGCGCGAATTGCTCGGGATTTACATCAGCGGACACCCCCTCGACCGCTTTCGGCGACTCGTGCGGGAATTTCAGACCCTGCCGATCGCCCGGATCAGCGAATGTCCGGACGGCAAGGAAGTGCGCGTGGCCGGACTGGCCGCAAGTGTGGTCAACCGGCTGACCAAGGAAAAGAAGGAGGCGTGGGCGATTGTCACGCTCGACGATGGCGAAAACACCATCGAGGCGCTGGTGTTTCCGGAGGCCTACCGCACCTATGCCGGTGCCGTGCAGACGGATCAGCCAGTTCTGGTCTGTGCCATGGTATCCAAGCGCGATGACGGGCTGAAGCTGATCGTGCGGGAAATCTATCCACTGCTGGAGGCCCCGCGCAGCTTTGCCGAAGCGCTGGTGGTCAACGTACGCGCGGACGAAAACGGCGCGAGCCGGCTGCAGCAGTTTCGCGATGTGACCCAGCGCTTTCCTGGCCGCATTCCCACCATGCTGCGCATTACCTGTCCCGACGGCCGTGCTGTACTGATCGAAACACCGCGCGGCATGGCGATCGACCCAACGCCCGATTTTATAGCCGAGGCGGAAAAAGGCCTCGGGCGGAACGGCCTCCGCTTTCTAGCCCGACGCGAAGTCTGCCTCAAGGCACGCCCGGAAAGACGCTGGCAGCCCCGCGCGAACGGCTAGCAGCCTGTCGGGCTTAGGGGTCAAGCATGTAAATCCGGTGACGTATTCTCGTAATCGTCCTCGTCCTTCGTCGTCGTCCTC
>JBAXVM010000005.1:0-30178 GCA_037129105.1 bacterium | reverse complement strand
TTAGTGGGACGCAACCGCCAAGCACTGGGCGGTGGTGATAAGCCTATTGGGAATATGGCTAGATTCTAGGGCCGACCCTGATTTTCCGCCGTCGCTGACGTTGACAAGTCGTGAGATTAGAGTAGAGGATTCTTGCTGCAGCAGTTGCGTTCCCACACCGGGTGATTTCGGAGGGTGATATGGAAATGACGTATCGGCCGCAGCTTGTGTTTCTTCCGGAACCGCAGCGATTCAAGGCGCGGGCGGGTTGCTATGACGTGCCGGCGCGGGTCACGATCGGAGTCGGCGATTCGCGCCTGCTGGCGCTGGCCCGGGAGGCGGTGAAACTCTTCCCGGCAGCAGAAGTGCGCGTGGTGCTGCCTCGCCTTCGGGACGCGTTGACCTTACGGATCGTCGCGATGCGGCGCGAGGGCGGGTACTGGCTCGGCGTGGGGCCGGACGGCATCCGCCTGGACGCGGCTGACGAGGCCGGCGCGCGCGCCGGCCTGCAGACGCTGGCCCAGGCGCTGAAGCAGACGCGCCGCGGGCGTCTGCCGGCCTTTCAGATCACGGACTGGCCGGACTTCCCGGAGCGTGGGCTTTACTACGACATCGGTCGGGGGCGCGTGCCCACGCGCACGGCGCTCCTGACGCAGATCGACCGGCTGGCCGAGTACAAGATCAATCACCTCCAGTATTACATCGAGCACACCTTTGCATTCCGGGCCCACCCGGACATCGGCAGGGGAGCGTCGCCGCTGACCGCCGACGATATCCTGGCGCTGGACGATGCCTGTGCCGCCCGCGGCATCGAACTGGTGCCGTCGCTGGCTTCCTTCGGCCACCTGTCGACGGTGCTCCATCATCCGCAATATCACCATCTGGCGGAGGATTGGGGCGTGGGACGTTACCTCGACCCTGAGCACGAAACCAAACGGAAGTGGTTGAAGCGCAACGCGTGGTCGCTCGCGCCGGCCAACCCCGCCATCTACCCCTTTCTCGATTCGCTCTTCCGGGAGTTTCTCCCGCTGTTCCGGTCGCGCCGCTTCAACGTGTGTTGCGACGAAACCCTGGACCTGGGGCTGGGACAGTCCTACGCGCTGTGTCAGCGCATCGGTCCCGGGCGGCTGTACCTGCAACATCTGCTCCAGGTACGCCGGCTGGCCGCGCGCTACGGGAAGAAGATCATGTTCTGGGGGGACATGATCCGGCACTATCCCAAGTTGATTGCCGAGATCCCGAGGGATGTGACGCTGCTCGATTGGGGGTATGAAGGGAAGCATCCCTTTGCGAAGATCGCCGATTTCAAGAAGGCAAAGGTTCCCTTTTTCGCCTGCCCCGGCACGTCGTCCTGGGTGTCGCTCTTCCCGCGTCTGCCCAATGCGGAGGCCAACATCGCGGGGTTTGCGGCGGCAGGCCGGAAGCACGGCGCAAGGGGGCTGCTGAATACCGACTGGGGCGATGGCGGCCACTACAACTTCATGGAATACTCATGGTACGGCTACCTCTTCGGCGCGGAGCAGGCCTGGAACACACGGGCTAGCCAGGCGACCTTCCCGGCGCGATTCTGCCGGCTGTTCCTGGGCGTGGACGCCCCCGCGTTCGTTCGCGGCCTGCGGCTGCTGGCGGAGGTGGCGCAAGTGCACGAGCTGGCGCACTACGAGCAGTACTGGCGCCACGTGTTCTTCAGCGTACCCGATCAATGGGCCGCTTTGACCGGCCGACGCGAGGCGGAAGTGTGGCAGGCCGGACAGATCGTGAAGCGCCGCGTGACGTTCGACGCGCGGTACGGACGCGCCACACTGGATAAACTCGTGCGTGTTCGGCGAGTGTTGACTAAATATGCCGGGCGGTCCGGCGTGGACCCCGCGGGCGTGCTCCCATACTGGATTTTTGCCGTGGACACGCTGGCCTGTGCGGCCCGCAAACTGGCGCTGCTGGGACCGGGCGGTCCACAACGGCCCGCCGACCGGCAGGCGCTCGCCCGTGAGATGGTTGCGTTGAGAAAGCGATTTGAGGGGCTTTGGATGGCGCGCAACCGGCGCGCCGAGATTCGGACCACGTTGAAAGCCTACACAAAAGCGATTCGCGGATTGCGGCAGACATGTTAGGCATGAGTAATAAATTGCACAATGAGCACGAAAGAGGATACCCGGTGGAGCCGATGCCCGCGATCGTGGGGCCGGTGAAGCGTGGCGTGGCGGAGCCTTCGGTGGGTTTCGTGCTCTCGGGTGTGGGTGGCGGGTGCTGGGGTGGATTCGGCCTGGGCGTGCAGGGGCGCAGCATGTGCTTCGTGGGGATTGCCGGCGACCGCACACTGATCATCGACGGTGCAACCTTTGGTGAATCGATGGGCATCGCGCGGCAGGAGACTCAACTGACACCAGCGATGCAAGCAGCGGCAAAAAGCGACGGCGGGCGCTACGGGATCACGATCCAGATCAGGCAAAAGGAGCTTGCGGTTACGCTCCGTGCCGGAACATCCGGCGCAATGCAGGAAATGAAGGCGTCGGCGCCCCTGGCAGAGACCCAGCGCGAACGGCTGTTGAACAAGAACATGTCCATGGTGGGCAAAGGCGGCTATCCGGGTTTCGTGCCGTATATCGACGACGCGCGACGCACGGACGCGGACCTGACGAAGCCGGCTGCTGCGAACCGCTGGAGCTTTGCGGGGTTGGACCGGCTGGAAACGCTCTACCGCGCGTCATGGCGGCTCAAGGATAAGGCGCCCGCAGCGCTTCTCAAACGCAAGGCCGAGCTGCTCGATGCGGTCGACAAGGACCCCGCGACCCAGGCGCGCGTCATGGCCGACAGCGAATCCCACCTGGCTGCCGTGATTGACGCGGTGAAGGCGTGTGGCGGCGATCCCCGGGTGAAATCGGCGGCCCTGGCCGACCTGGCCGGCGTGGTGATGATATTCGGCGCCCGGCGCGGACAGCCGCCTCAGAAGATTGTGTTGGAGACGCGCCTGAACGATCGGATCGGGACGGACATGGAGGGAACCCTGACCGTGAGCGTACAGTCTGGCGTTACGAATGTAGTGGTGGCGACACACCCGCTTGGAAGATTGTCCCGGCGGACCACTTGTTTCACCGACGAAACCGTCACGGCCGATCCCAAGCAACCGGTGACATGCACGGCAACCGCCACGCTGCGCTGGCGGGGCGAGCCGGTCACCGTGACGCAGATACAGACCGTGCGCTAGATCAGCCACACAAGGGTTTGCTACAGGAAGGAGATGGATCGCATGAACTCTCGGGAACTTGTCAAAGCGGCGTTGGCGCATCAGGAGACGGAGCGGGTTCCCTATTGCATTCTCACGTGCGGGGAAACCAATGACGAAATCAAGAAGGTCAAGGGCGTGCAGGATGTGGAGGCGTGGCTGGACAATGATGTGGCACAGGTGCTGCCGCCCTGGTGGGACTGGAACCGTCTGGCGCCGGACTGGCAGGACTTTGATACGCCGACGAGCCCTGCCAAAGTGCGAGGGCGCGGCAGCTACCCCGATTTCGAGAAGCAGGTGCAGGAAGCCCGAGCCAAGGACAAGTATGTTCTGGCCATGATTTATGGAAGTCATTTTGAGAAAGCCTACTTCTCGCGGGGGATCGAAAATTATCTGTGCGATATCGCCCGAGATTATGAGTTTGCCAAGAAGCTTTGCACTACCATCATTGATAAGGACATGGTGATGCTCGAAAACATCCTGACGATTCCGGACATCGATGGCGTCCTGCTGGGAAGCGACTGGGGCTCCCAGTGCGATCTGCTGATGGCGCCAGACATCTGGCAGGATCTGATTCGTCCCGGTGAGCAACGGGAATACGATCTGGTTCATTCCTACGGGAAAGACGTCTGGGTTCATTCGTGCGGCTGCATCACAAAGCTGTTACCTTCCCTGGTGGAAATGGGATTGGATGTGTTGAATCCCGTGCAGCCGGAATGCATGGACATTGCGGATTTGAAGAAGAAATATGGCCATAAACTGACCTTCTGGGGCGGGCTGAGTACGCAGAAGACCCTTCCCTATGGAACGGTGGAGGAAGTCCGCAAAGAAGCTCGATATGTGCGGGATCTGCTGAGCGCGCAGGGCGGGCATATTTTTGCGCCGGCACAGGCAATACAGGGTGATGTGCCGTTGCGAAATATCGAAGTGGTGCTGGAAGTCGCCCGCGAATGCCGCAAGAAGTGAGGGGGTGGAGAACCCGGAACTGACATGCGAGCAATCCATGGAGAGGCGTGACGCAGATACAGACTGTGCGCTAACGATGTAGATCAATCAGGAGACTCAGACGCTATGAAAACACCAACCGACTCTGAAAAGGCTGCCGTATGGGAAGCCTACCACGCGCGGAACCCCCACCGGGTTCCCTTGCGCTGGAATGTGAATCCGCGGATCATTTTGCTCGACCGCCGTCTCAATCCGGAAGGCTTCACGTTCGAACAGTACTGCCACGACCCGCTGACGCTCATGACCGTGCAGTCACGGTTTCAGGAGTACCAGGCGCAGACGCTGAGCCAGATCTGCGACAGCCCGGCGCAACTCCCGGAACGATGGCGCTTCTACGTGGACACGCAAAACACGGCCGATGGCGCATATTTCGGTGCGCCGGTGCGTTTCGATGCCGATAACTGCCCGAGCAACCTGGCCTGTCTGACCGAGGCCGACGTGGAGGCATTCCTGGCGCGGGATTTCTCCAAGCCGCTCGAGAATCCGTGGATCCGCGAGCGCCTGGCGTTTCATGCGGCGCTGACGCAGGCCGCGCGCGATTTCACCCATGCCGGCCGCAGGGGCGACGTCGCGCCCTTTTCGCTGGGGTTCGACGGCCCCATGACCATCGCCGCCGTGCTGATGGGCGAGGACATCTTCGCGCTGCTCGGCACGGAGCCGGAGAAGGCCGTGCGCTTCATGCGCCAGATCATCGACGCCGTGCTGGTGCGCAACCGGGCGCTGGTGGAGCACAGTGGCCAGACGTGGAAAAAGGCCGAATGGGGCGGGACGGCAGACGATTCGATCCAGTTGATCGGCACCGCCATGTACGAGGAGCACATTCTGCCGCTGCACGAATTCTGGTACCGCGCCACCTCGGACACGACACCTGCCTCCCGCAAGCGAAGCATCCACTTGTGTGGCGACGTGAGCCGGCACCTGCCGACGCTGGTCACAAAGCTCGGCGTCGTGAGCTTCGACACGGGCTTCCCCATTGACCACGGCGCGCTGCGGCGGGCGCTGGGGCCGGACGTGGAGATTTCCGGCGGGCCGCACGTGGGGCTCCTGCACGGCGGCACACCGGAGGCGTGTTTTGCACGCACACGGGAAATTCTGCAGAGCGGGATCAAGGAGGGCGGGCGATTCATTCTGCAGGAAGCCAACAACCTGCCGCCGTGCTGCCCGCTGGACAACCTGAGCGCGGTTTATGCCGCGTGTCTGGAATTTGGCAGGTTCTGAGGGAAAGCAACGTGGATAAATGTGTCTGGCCGTACGTAAGAAACTGGGAGTGACATGAAAACGTCGAAAATAGTTATTTCGTCGATGGTTCTGCTGGCTGCTGTGGTGAACGGATGGGGCGCGACCGTACAGATCAAATGCGGGGATGGACGCGCCGTGGCCGGCACGGAAATCATGGTCTTCAAGCTGGGGATCCTGGACAGGCACGAGCAGGTCGCGTTTGTGAAAAAAGAAGGGCCCTTGGATTCAGCCAGCCGGGGTGTTCAGGTGGCGCCAGGAAAATATCTCTTTGTTGTGCAGGGCAAGAACAAGGACGGCGACCTTGTGCTGCTTTCATCCGAGCTGACGGATGTCAAGGTCGATACAACGATCCTCCTGGCGCCGTTACCTCCGCAAGTCCTGAGCCTTTCGTATCAGCAGAGCCCGGTCACGATCACGAAAGCATCCCTGCGGGTGGAACGGGCGCCGGCGACAAATGCGATCCCTGTGGAACCCGGCGCCCGGGTGATCCTCGCCAGGGGACAAACGGTCTGGGCGCGGGTGTCGGCCAAAAACGAAGGGGGCTCGGCTCCTCTCTATGCGGAGTTGTGGCAGAAGGTGGCCGGGGGCTCCCTGGCGCTGAATTTGGAGAATGAAGACAACTGTTTCTGCCGATTTAACTGGCTGGGCGACAAACAGATCACCGTGCTGTTTTATCCACCGGCGGAGCCGGATCAACCGGAGTCGTGCCGCGTGCCGGTCACCCGGGACACCCGCTACGTTACGAACCGGAAGTTTGTGGAGCTTTCGTATTCCTACCCGATCCCGGAAGGGACGCTGGTGGTGCAGCGGAACAATCATATTCTCAAGGGCAAGACGTACACCTTTGAGCTTGGCGGGCCGTTTGAATTGAGCGGCTACGCCCGGTTTGCCTTGAAAGGTGCGCCGGCGCCGCACAGTCTGCTGTGGGGCGTTGATCTGATGAACGCACAGGGAGACAAAGTCGATACGAAGGCATCGAGCATCCAGTGGCAGGCCACGCTCGGGAGGCGGGACGGCAAGCCGGCTCCTGCGAATCCGGACCATGTAACCGATGCCGAACTGAAACGTGTGAAGCCGGATTTTGGTGGATGGGGTAACGGTTTTCAAAATGACATCTGGCGTGACTGGGATGAGACCCTGGCGGCTTTTGAGATGGATGTATCGTATCAGCTCAACGGCCAGAGCGTTCGGCAGAAGGTGAGACCGGAACCGTTTGTCGCCTGGAAGTCAAAGCACATCACGATGGATGTGCCGCGCTACTGGCGGGCCGCCAATGCACGGGCCTACATGGACAAACTGGAGCGGTTCTACCAGTACGGCGTATATCTGGGCGTGCAGGGGCAGGTTCCGGATGCGATTCACATCCGTTCAACCGCCCGGGAAGATGCGGGCTGGTCGTCATTCGGGAAGGAGACGCAGATTCAACTGGCCCTGCAGCACATGCGCAACACGTTTGATTTTTATACGTCGTGGTATGCGATCATCCAGATCCACGAGTTCATGCACAGTTTTGGACACGTGCATGGTGCGGTCATGGATAAAGCGATCAGGAGCGCCTATTTTGATTACTACTGCAATCACGGAAAGTACCTCGTGGAGCATCCGGAATATCTGCCCGAGCCGATGACCATCGTCCAGGAGCCGACAGCAGGCGAAGCGATCCGTGACGGACTGATGAAGGTCGATGCTGTTTATGAAACGTCCGGCGGATCCGCTCCGGACACGGCTGCAAAAGTACGCGCGGAACTGGTGGCGCTGTACGATCAATACCCTTTCAGGACAAAACCGGAAAATTCATCCGGTCAGCGGGCGAAGACGGATGTGGAGCGCATGGTGGCGCATCTGCCGCGGCCCGGGATGAAACCGAAATAATTACCAGCGCCCGTGTACACAAATCGACAGTGGCGGGTTGGGATCGGAAAGGAGAATCACACTGAGTAACCACATGACGCGAGTGATTGTCGGCACACTCACTCTATTGGCGTGCAACACTGTCGGCGCTGCCGAGGAGGAGAATATGAGAGTACCGAACCAGAAGGTCCTTGACGCTGTCTCTTGGCTGGAAAAGGAAGCACACCGAATAATCCGGGCGTCAAAGCGTGAAATGAAGGATGGAACGGCTGCTTTTCCCCCCCAGGTTGGGATTGGGTATGAAGCTTTCTGGCTGCGGGACTACGAGTATACGTTGGAAGGGTCGATCACGTCCTACTCAGACAAGGAATTGATCGACGCCTGCCGCCTCTTTGTGCGGAGTGTGCGTGCGGATGGCGCAGGCGTCGACTGCGTGAAGTTCGATGGCACGCCCATCTACAAGCCGGGCTACGGCAGCATGGGAAAGGAACCGGTGCTGGACGGTCCGCCGTTCACCGTGAGCGTAGCGTGGCAGACCTATCAGCAGACAAAGGACAAAACGTTGCTGGGTGAGATGCTTGATCCGCTGATCAAGACCATGAACTACATGCCGCGCAACACGACCAACGGACTGGCTCATATCACGTTTCCCGGCGAGCGTTGTCCGTACGGGTTCACTGACAGCATTCAGAAGTCGGGCGACGAGCTGTTCTGTTCGCTGTTGATGGTGCAGGCCTCGCGGCAGTTGGGCGACCTGCTGGAAGCGGGTGGACGCAAGGACGAGGCGCAGAAGTGGCGGCAGGAAGATGCGCGGGTTGGCGCGAACGTGCGCAGCGTCTTCTGGGACAAGGAGGTCGGCCTGTTTCGGTCGACCACAGGCAACTGTAACGTGCCGGATATCTGGGGTTCGGCGTTTGCCGTCTGGCTGGGCGTCGCGGACGTGGGACAGGCGAAACAGATCGCACAGTATTTCAAGGTGCACTACGCCGAGATCGTGCAGGACGGCCAGGTGCGGCACATCCCGGGATCCACCGATTGGAATGGCAAGAAAACGCCTGCAAACGGTGGAAACTATCAGTCGGGCGCGTTCTGGGCTACGCCGGTGGGATGGTTTGTCTACACGCTGGATCTCGTTGACTCCGCGTTGGCGGATCAGACGGTTGTGAACATGGTGGACCATTTCAAGAAGCATGGCGCTTGCGAATGGATCAGTGGTGAGAGTCGGCTGTTGCCGAATTATCTGGCGAGCGCCGCACTGCCGTTGGATGGAATCCGAACAATGCTTGAACGTAGAAAGAAGGCACAACACCGCAACAATCCCAACAGGGCGGATGCAGGCGACTCTCAGTAACTCGCGCCTGATCCGCAACAGTGAAGGCGTACGCGAGAGCGGGCCTATTCGTGTAGTGTCCCCGAAATGGCGATCCCGCTGAAAAACTATTTTCGGGTGGTATCGGCGGTCTCTGGCCGCCGAATTGAGCCACTGGCAGCCTGTTGGGGTTGGATCGTTCCGACGTAATATGCGATGCATATGCGTCGCATCGTGCAGCAGCAAGTGAAGGACACAGAGGCCGCAGAGAAAAAAGAGAGCACAGAGAGAATTTTATGCTGCTGCGGCCTGTTCGCCGGCTGAGGACAGGCATTTCGCTGTGGTCTCTGTTGTTCTCTGTGCTCTCGTGTACTTGTTGGACGAAGATGAAAAGCATGAACTCGGAATTGCTGGGAATACTGATGATGATGGGAACTACCGTCTTGGCGGCACAAGACCGGCCGCAGCCCATGATTGGCGCGATCCGCTGGGATGCCTTCTACGGGCAGGAGGGGGCGGTCAAGGAAGTCGAACGCTCGATGGGCCCGAAGAAGTTCCACTTCCGCCTGCCGTTCTTCGCCAAGATCAGGTCCGATGCCAAGGTGACCATCGACGGGGATTCGCAGATAACCATGGACCGCGAGATCGCCTACGCGGCCGACGCCGGCCTCAATTACTGGGCCTTCGTAGACTACTGGGAGGAGAAAGGCCTCTCCATCGCCCTGCGGCGATACCTGGACGCGAAGGACAAGCGCGGCCTGCGTTTCTGCTTTATCGAGGAAGGCGCACGGCTGGAAGGCCATCGCGAAACCGCGTGGCCACGGCTCGTGAAGTTCTTCAAGAACCCGGACTACCTGAAGGTGGCGGATGGACGGCCGTTGATGTTCGTCTTCGGAAAGCCGGCCAAGCTGGACCGGGCGGACTTCCTGAAGCTGGGCGAAGCCTGCACGGCCGCCGGGTTGAGGAAGCCGTACCTCGTCCTGATGGGCTGGAATCCGCAGAACGACTGGAAGGAGGCCCAGGGCCTCGGCTTTGACGCCGTCTCGGCCTACGCCGCGGGCGGTCAGTACCAGGGCGCGATGTGGCCGTACGCGCAACTGACCAACCACGTGAAGAATTACTACTGGGGCACCTGCCGGCAGCATGGCATCCCCACGGTCACGTTCGCCGCCGCGGGTTGGGACACGCGGCCGCGCATCGAGCACCCTCAGAGCTGGAGGAAGTGCAAGGCCGTGCCGGACCCGACACCGCCGGCATTGCAGAAGCCCCTCATCGACGCGGTCACGGCCACGCCCGGGCAGTTGACCACGCATCTGAAGGACGCGATCGAGTGGACGGTGCAGAACCGTGACCTGACACCTGCAAACGCGGTCATCATCTATGCTTGGAACGAGAACGACGAAGGCGGCTGGCTAATCCCCACGCTGAACGCCGACGGCACGCCAAACACCGAGCGACTCGATGCCATTCGCCCCCTTCTCAAGAAGGACGGCCGGCACGCCCAACAATCGGCGGGTGCAGACACGCTACCGCGTGCCGCACAGCCGTAACGTTGTGCGCGATGGCGAAGAAAGAGACAGGAATGATCCGGAAATATCGAAGGCACTTTTTGATCAGCATGCGTGGGTCCGTGCTGCTTTGCGTTGCGCTATGCAGTCAAGGGATGTCCGATACCATAGCCGCAAAGCGAGACAGACCTCTGATGGGTGTGCAGCGCTGGGACATGTACTCCGGCAACGGGGCCACACAAGAACAGGAACTGGGTTATCTGCCGGGCGCGCCAGGCTTCCTCAAGGCATCCGAATGGCACGACCGGGCGCCGTTCTTCTGCCGACTGACGAAGGATGTGGAATGGGTCCAGCATCCAGCCAACGCGGGTCCGCTCTGGTGCAACTACCCTTTCAGCCAGGAATACCTGCAGCAGGCGATGGACCAGGAAATCTGCTATGCCTACAATGCCGGCATCGATTTCTTCATCTATCACGGGCCCGCACGGAAGATCGTCGCCAATGCCTGGGAACTCAAGAACAACCTCGATGCGCAAATGGCAAGTGCCCGCCCTGAAGCAAAAATGATGGGGTTCGTGTGGGCGCTTTACGGCCACAAGGCGATGCAGTACACGCGTGGCAAAGTAGAAGCCATGATGGATGAGACCATCGAGTATATCAAGATGCCGAACTGGCAGAAGGTGATGGGTGCCCGACCGCTTGTCCTCGTCCTCTGGCCCGAAAACTTCAAGGAGCAACTCGCTGCCGCAAAAGGCGACCAGAAGATGACCGGCAGGGAGTTCACCGACTACATCCGGAACCGGGTGAAGGCCACTGGACTGACGAACCCCTACATCGTAGGCATGATCGTGCCGGCCCGAAGTTTCGAGCACGCCCAGGAACTCAAGAAGGATGGCTACGATGCGTTCACAGACTACGACGGCAGCTACGGCGGCACGACTTCAGAAAGGGACAAGTCACCGACTTATGCGGAAGCGACAAAGACGCTCAACGACACGTATGAAAAGCAGTTTCTCAACCGCGGGCTGCCCTTCATCCCGCCGTGCACGAGCATGCAGTACCCATGGCCACGCGCCATCGACGAGAAGACAGGCAAACCAAAGAAGCAATGGTACCATTACCAGTGGCCCAGGAAGGGTGACCTCACTGCTCGCGTTACCGCCACGCTTGATTTCGTGGCGGCTCACCCCACGGAATGCGAGGCACAAACATTCTTCATGTACTCTTGGAATGAGCATTCCGAAGGTGGCGGGATCTGTCCGACCATGGGAAAGCCGCCGCGATATGAACCTGACACGCGATGGCTTGACGAGGTGGCCAAAGCTCTGTCTGCTTGGACCAATAAAAAGAAACCCGACTGCCTTGCAACCGCTGTCTACTCAAGTGAAGCACAGCGACCATATGGTCTCGTAGGACTTCGCCTTCTACCCCATGATTCCGTCCAAGCCAAGGCTGGCTGGTTGGCGGGGATAGGCAACTACGCAGATCTTGAAGGCCAGTATCCCTTCGTGGCTGAGAACCTCGACGTGGTCTGGGGGCCGCGCGGGTGCTTCAAGACCGACAAGAGTTTCTTCGAGTGGTATCTGGAGGATGACGGCGGAGCTGAGGTCAACCCGGATCCGAAAACGAGCAAGCTGGTGGATTACATTCGCAGAGCAGAGCAGGCAGGAATGAATCACGCGCTGCAATTCGCCTCACCGACGAACATTGTGAAAACGTCGTCGCAGGTCGTGCAATACATCCTCATCTGCCGCGAAACAGGTCTCACCGGCCGTGGCAAGCCCGGCCCGTTCAAGCAGGACTACCGCATTCTCTATCCCGAAGACGTAGCCGCCCTGCGCAAGCTCTTCCGCGATGCCCACGCCTCGGGCCTCCTCAAGCAAGATAACTACAAACTGATCCAGATGGTGGAGCACCCCTGCTTCTTTGCGGAAGACCCCGAAGCGCAAAAGATCATCAAGTCCATGGACGGCGTCGTCTACGAAGCCCACCAATTCGGCCGGCACTGGCCGTTGGAAACAGGATGCTCGCGCCCGGAGCCGGTGGTGCGGGGCGCGAAGTGGACATTGGACCAAGGCAAGGACTACATCTTCTACTACGGTCCGTTCCGGTTCAGGGAGTCCGGGAAGCATTCAAGTATGACATTGACGCCATCTATTTTGGTGATGACTGGGGCCAGCAGCACGGCCTGATTATGGGGAAACCATTCTGGGATGAGAGGATCCTGCCGTACGGCTCCGAATCCGATGTGCGGAAGGAATGCCGTCGCCTCTTGAAACTTGGCCGGGAAGGAAGCTATGTCTTTGCGCCCTCACACGCTGTGGAGCGCGACGTGCCTTTGACCCATGTGCTCGCCTTTATTGATGAAGCCCGCGCGTCTGCAAGATAAGAGCCCGCAACAATTACAGTGGGGTGGGTGCCCGTTTTGATTTAGGAGTTCGGAATAATGAAAAAGAGAATGATTGTGTTGGCCTTGGCGGGAATTGTTTGCGGAGGATGTGCAACAACGCAACAAAGCTACAGGACAGAGGTCACGGTTCGCTGTGCCGATGCTCCGCAACAGTACATCGTTGAATTCAAGGTGATTCAAGCGCGGACGCATGGTCAGAAGAGCGAGACAGATTTTCTGAGTGCGCCGACAATAACGATCAAAGCAGGGGAGGAAGAAGAGATCAAAGTTTGTGACGAGGGGGAGCACAACGGCGTCTTCTGCAAAGCTCTGATCAAGAATGAGGGCGGGACTATTAACGCGGCTACGACTGTCATCGTGAAGACCCGTGACAGAGAAGCACTGAATACTTCCCAGAACGTGACATTGAATCTAAGGCACGCCGGTCCGCCATATCTTTATAGAGCGACTGGCTGGTCATCTAGCGAGGTCGCGGCGGCTGATTCTGTTGAAGGGCAACTGAGGTCCCAGGGAAAGGAATGGACGCGCAGCATAGACGGCATCACTGCCGGAGCTTATGTGCAAGACATGTTGGAAGGCAGACAGGGGCAACCCAAGGGGCGAGGTTCAATTGGCAAAGTAACCTCCGTCGTCAGGGACGATCATCGCGCGCCCGTAGCCATGGTTGATTTTGGTCGCGATTATACCGTCGGAATCTTTCTGTCGGAACTTTCTCTTGTCACTGTTGTTCCGGAATGACATGGCAGGTTCCACATGCACTTCTTTCAACTCCATAAACGCCTGGCCCACGTCATCTGCCTCGCGGGCGGCGCCCTGGTTGCCTTTTCCGCCTCGAAACCTGCGCAGCCGGTCAACGCCTTCGCCTGGCCGGCGGCGGACCGGCCGGCCGTGGCGAAGGTCGCCCCGGTCAACGGCATGCCCCGTCTCTTCATCAACGGCGTCCAGGTGCCGACGGTCATGTTCTTCGGCAACACCGACGTGAAGGCCCGCCACGCCGTCATCCAGGAGGAATTCCGGAAGGCGGGCGCCCACGGGATCCACCTGCACTCCATGATTTCGAGCCCCGGCCTGCGCCGCACCGGGCCGAACAAGGAGCAATACGCTGATCTGGAGAACGACCTGAAAACGGTCATCACCGGGGACCCGGACGGCTTTATCCTCCTGCGGGTGAACACCGGATGCTACGGCGACGTGTCCAGCTATGCCGCGTCGGAGTTGGTGCGTTTCACGACGAACCGCGCGCCCTGCCGCCCCATGGTTTCGATCGCCTCGGACCTGTGGCTGGCGGACGCAAAGAAAATGCTCCGCGACCTGGTGACCTTCATCCGCAGCGATCCGGCCTTGTCGAGGCACGTCATCGGCTACCACCTCGAATGCGGCGAGTGGTTCCAGTACATGTTCCGTGAGAACGGTCTCGACACGTCCGAGGCCAACAGCCGCAAGTTCCGGGAGTGGCTCTCCATCCGGTACGGCAACGACGCGGCACTGCGCCGCGCCTGGCTGGACGCGGAGGCAACCGCACCTTGATCAACCGTACGGGATCGAAAACCGAGCACGACGGCTATCTCGTGCCGATCGAAACCGTGCCGGAGATCGTGGAGGTCTGCAAGCGCGATATCGGACAGGTCATGATCCGTGGCGGCGCCGTCTGGTTCATGGACCTCTGGTCGGTGGGTTGGTACGACGACGACACGGTCTGGCGGAGCAACGGCAAACTGGCCAGCCTTTACGCAGCCTACGCCGCAGGGCAGAAAACCCCGCGATTCGACGCGGCGCTCCTCGTAGACGAGAAGGCCATGTCCCTCGTCGCGCAGCCAACCGATTCTGCGCGGCACTTCCTGAGCTACCAGCGTTACGACATGTACAGGGCGGGTCTCTCCTTTGGCACGTTTGCCCTCGAGGATCTGGCAGAGGGACGTATACCGGACGCCAAGGAGCTGTTCGTTCTCGACCCGTTTCGGATCGACGAGGCACAGGCCACGAAGCTGCGGCGGGCCGCGGAAGCGGGCGGCCGTACGCTGGTCTTTGTCTACGGGTTCGGCAAGACGGCGCCGTCGGACATCACGAAGATGACCGGAATGGATATTCGCAGCACGACGTCCGGGGGTTCCGTCCGCATCACCCCCGCCGCCGATGCTGCCAACTTCGGACTCGGCGGCCAATCTTCCTTCGGCGCCGACGTCCTCGCGACACCCCGCTGGTACGTGGAGGGCGGCGCCGACACCGTGCTCGGCCGCTTCACGGACATTGGGAAGGATGCCTTTGCCGTCAAGGACAACAGCACCTTCCGCTCGGTCTTCTTCGGCGGCATGCGAATGGAACCCGCCACGATCCGCGCCATCGTCCGTTACTCGGGCGGACATGTCTTTCTCGATACCGACGACGTCACCATGGCGAGTGACGACCTCGTCGTCGTCCACGCCAGCCGCGCTGGCGCCAAGACCGTGCGCTTTCCACGCAAGACCGATGTCTACGACTACTTCAAAGGGGCCTGGTCCCTTGGGGTTCCATCGGTCACGATCGCCATGGAGCCGGGCGAAACCCGCTACTTATTCTACGGCGCCAGGTCCGCCATCGAAAGTCGCCGGCTGCCTGCCTGGTAGCGCGTGCTGCCGTTTGAACGTGGGCAAGCGGCGGGTGGCGTGAGGTATCCGGCCGTCGGACATCCGTGTACACAAATCGCCAGTGGCGGTTTGGGCGCGCCGCCGCGCCGTCCGTGTGGCATGATATGTCGCACAACGAGCGGTGTGTCGATGAGCACCCGCCTGGACGGAGGTTCGCAGGATGAAAGCATTGGTGAAGGCATACGCGAGACCGGGCCTCTGGCTGCAGGACGTGCCGGTCCCGGAGGTGGGGCGCAACGAGGTGCTGGTTCGTGTCCTGAAGACCAGCATCTGCGGCACGGATGTGCACATCTGGAACTGGGACGAGTGGGCGCAGAAGACGATACCCGTCCCGATGACCGTGGGGCACGAGTTTGTCGGCGTGGTGGAAGGCACGGGCGACAACGTGCACGATTACCACAAGGGCGACCTGGTCAGCGGGGAAGGGCACGTGGTCTGCGGCCGCTGCCGCAACTGCATGGCCGGCCGACGCCACCTGTGCCCCAACACCAGCGGTGTCGGCGTGAACCGGCCCGGCGCCTTTGCTGAATTTTTGAGCCTTCCCGTGACCAACGTCTGGCCGTGCGACCCCAAGATTCCGCTGGATGTGCTGAGCTGCTTTGACCCGCTGGGCAACGCCGCGCACACGGCGCTGTCGTTCCCCGTGCTGGGAGAGGATGTGCTGATCACGGGGGCGGGGCCGATCGGCGTGATGGCGGTGGCCATCTGCCGTCACGCCGCCGCCCGCCACGTCGTGGTCACCGATGTGAATCCCTACCGGCTGGAACTGGCGCGCAAGATGGGCGCTACCCTTGCGGTGGATGTCCGGAGCGAATCGCTGAAGGCCGTGCAGAAGCAGCTCGGCATGAAGGAGGGGTTCGACGTGGGCCTGGAGATGTCCGGCAACCCGGCGGCCTTCCGCGACCTGCTGGCCCACATGTGTCATGGCGGCAAGATCGCCATGCTGGGCATCCTGCGGCAGGTGGAGATTGACTGGGATCTGGTGGTGTTCAACGGGCTGACGATCAAGGGGATCTATGGCCGCGAGATGTATGAGACGTGGTATAAGATGACCATGATGCTGCGCAACGGGCTGGATATCGCGCCCGCGATTACGCATCGATTCCCCGTTGAGGACTTCGAAAAAGGGTTCGATGTCATGAAAACCGGGCAGTCGGGCAAGGTGGTCCTGACGTGGGCTGACGCATGAGGTATGCCATGGACGAACGGTTGATCGCACGAATCGAAAGCGAACTGGCCTCGATCGCCGCGGCCGGGCTGCACAAGGCGGAGCGTACCCTCGCCACGCCGCAGGGCGTGCGGTTGCGGCTGGCCGACGGCCGCGAGGTCTTGAATTTCTGCGCCAACAACTACCTGGGGCTTTCCAATGACCCGCGGCTGGTGGCCGCGGCCAAGGCGGCGCTGGACCGCTGGGGGTACGGACTCAGCTCGGTGCGCTTCATTTGCGGCACCCAGGAGATCCACCGGCAACTGGAGACCGCGCTGAGCGCCTTCCTGGGCACGGAGGACACGCTGCTGTACAGCTCCTGTTTCGACGCCAACGGGGGGCTGTTCGAGACCCTGCTGGGGCCGGAGGATGCCGTGATCAGCGACGAGCTCAACCACGCCAGCATCATCGACGGCATACGCCTCTGCAAGGCCCGGCGGCTGCGCTACCGCAACGGCGATTTGGCCGACCTGGAGGCGCGCCTGCGGGAGGCTGCCGACGCCCCGGTGCGACTGATCGCCACCGACGGCGTGTTCTCGATGAACGGCACGCTGGCGCCGCTGGACGGCATCTGCGCCCTGGCGGAGCGATACGGCGCGGCAATCATGGTGGACGATTCGCACGCCACCGGCTTCGTGGGGCCGCGCGGCCGCGGCACACACGAGCGTTTCGGCGTCATGGGGCGGGTCGACCTGCTTACCGGCACGTTCGGCAAGGCGCTGGGCGGGGCTTCCGGCGGCTACACGTCCGGCCGCAAGCCGATCATCGACCTGCTGCGGCAGCGCAGCCGGCCCTACCTGTTTTCCAACAGCCTCTGCCCGGCCATTGCCGCCACAACCCTGGCGGCGCTGGAGATCCTGGAGGGTTCCACCGAACTGCGCGACCGGCTGGAGCAGAACACGCGCTATTTCCGGCGCGGCATGGCCGAGCGCGGTTTCGCCATCCCGGAAGGCGAGCACCCGATCGTGCCGATCATGCTGGGCGACGCCGTTTTGGCGACGCGCATGGCGGCCATGCTGTTGGATGAAGGGATTTACGTGATCGGCTTCAGCTATCCCGTGGTTCCCAAAGATAAAGCGCGCATCCGTGTGCAGATTTCCGCCCTGCACACGCGTGAAATGCTCGATCTGGCCATGGACGCGTTCGCCAAGGTCCGGCGCTCGTGCGCCGGATGACCGGCACCCATGTTCAGGAGGTAGGCTTCGTGCACGAAACCGTTGTTTTCCTCGTCAACACCTGGCTCAAACTGTTCTTTTTGTTGACGCCCTTTTTCGCGTTGTCGATGTTCCTGAGTCTGACCAAGAACTTGCCGCCGGTACGGCGGCGGCGACTGGCGTTGCAGACTGCCGGCGCGGGGGCCGTGATCTGTCTGGTTCTGTTCTTTTTCGGACGGGTAGTATTTTCGCTGTTCGGCATCACGCTGGACGCGTTCCGCGTGGGTGCCGGCACGTTGCTGCTGGTGTCGGCGGTGGCCGCGATCCGCGATCAGCAGGTCGGCACCGAAACCGCACTTGGCGAGGATGTGGCCGTCGTGCCGCTTGCCATGCCGATCATCGTGGGACCGGCTACGCCTGGAACATTGCTGGTGATGGGTGCCGAGATTCCGGACACCTTCCACAAACTGGTCGCCTGTGGTGCGGTATTGCTAGCCGTGTTTGCCGTGGGCTTGCTCTTGCTGGCGGCCGACGCGATCGAACGCCGCCTGGGATCCAAGGGCGTTAAGATCCTGGGCAAGATCACGAGCATCTTTCTCGCCGCCCTGGCGGCGGAGATGATCCTGACAGGCATCGGGCATCGGTTGGGCGTGCCCGCGCCATAGACATGGAGGTTCACGATGAAGATTCTGATCGCAGACAAAGTTTCCCCGAAGATGATCGCCGAGCTGAAGCTGCTGGGCGCCGAGGTTGCAATCAGCCCCGACGTCTCAGCGGAAGACCTTGCGGGCGCGATCGGCGACGCCCAGGTCCTGATCGTCCGGTCCAAGAAGGTGACGGCCCAGGCGATCACAGCCGGAAAGAAGCTCAGCCTGATCATCCGGGCCGGAGCAGGCGTCAACACCATTGATTTGGCGGCCGCCTCCAAGTGCGGCACCTATGTGGCCAACTGTCCGGGAAAGAACACCGAGGCGGTCGCGGAGCTGGTCATCGGGTTGCTGATCGCGTGTGACCGCGGCATCGCGGACGCGACCGTGGCCTTGCGCCAGGGGCGGTGGCAGAAGAAGCGTTTCGGTAAGGCGGCTGGACTCAAAACCCGCACGCTGGGCATCATCGGCACCGGCGCCATCGGCATGGCCGTGGCCCGTCGCGCGCAGGCGCTGGAAATGAAGGTCCTTGCGTGGTCGCGCCGTCTGACACCCGCCCAGGCCGAGGCCCTCGGCTTCGCATTCGCGGCGACGCCGCTGGAGGTTGCGCAGCAAGCGGACGCGGTCAGCATCCACGTGGCCGCCGCCGCCCAGATCAAGGGCATGATCAACGCGGAGTTCTTCGCCGCGATGAAACCGGGTGCCATCTTTCTGAACACGGCGCGCGGCGATCTGGTTGACCATGCCGCCCTCCTCAACGCCATACAGGAGAAGGGGATCAAAGCCGGGCTGGATGTCTTCGCGAACGAACCGGCCGGCGGGGATGATCCGTTCGACCTGGTTGAGCTTGCCTCGAAGATCGTCTGCACGCCGCATATCGGGGCCTCCACCGAGCAGTCGGAGGAAGCCATCGCGGAGGAGACGGTCCGTATTGTGAAGGAGTTCATGCGCGCCGGCTCGCCGCCCAACGTGGTCAACGTGCGCGCCGCCAAAGGCGCCGGCTCCACGCTGGTGATCCGCCACCATAACCGGGTCGGCGTGCTGTCGCGCGTCCTGGACGCGCTGCGCGACGAGGGGATCAACATCGAGGAGATGCAGAACCTGATTTTTCAGAACGCGGAAACCGCATCCTGCGCGATCACGGTCGACAAGATCCCGTCCGCCCAGGTTCTCGCCAGGCTTGGACAGGACCCGGATATCATTGAAATGACCGCCTAGGAGACTGGCGGGCTTAGGCCTCGGATCGGTCCAGGGCCTTCTGCCGACAGTCTCCTCGTTGTGCAACCCGCTGCCCGCGGGTTGCGAAAACTTAGTTACAGACAGAAAAATTGTTCCGGCTGCTCTTTTGGTTGCGTAGAGGCCGCAGAGAAAGAATGAGAGCACAGAGAGAATTTTATGCTGCTGCGGCCGGCTCGCCGGCCGAGGACAGGCTTTTTCTCTGTGGTCTCTGTTGTTCTCTGTGCTCTCGGTGTCCTTGATGTGGTCATTCGTTGGGTTGCGGGCTGACGCCCGGCTTCGGTGCGATGCAAAGAAAGGGAACACGTTCACGATGACGGACTTTACTGGGATGCGCCGGCTGTTCATGATTCCGGAGGGCGTTGCCTATCTCAACACCGGAACGGCAGGCCCTTGTCCCGCTTCGGTATTCGACATCGTCGTGGCGTGGCAGCGGCAGTTGGAGGGCAATCCGGCCGCGGAGTATGGCCGCCTGCATGGCGAGACCACCGGTCCGGCCAAGGCGAAACTGGCCGGCTTCGTTGGCACCAACCCCGCGAATCTGGCGTTTGTCACCAACGTCACGCATGGCATGAACGCACTGGCTTCCGGTATTTGCGGGCTTCAGCCGGGCGACGAAATTTTGTCCGCGGCCGACATCGAATATGGCGCCGTGAACAACGCCTGGGATTGCGCCGCCGGGCGGCGCGGTTTGACCATCCGGCGGATCGCCCTGCCGCAGGAACTCCCGAATCACGACCCCATCGTTCAGGCTTTCGAGCGTGCGATCAGCCAGCAGACACGGGTCATGTATTTCAGCCATGTCACCTTCACCGCGCTGGTCATGCCGGTGGCGCGCCTCTGCCGTCTGGCCCGGGAGCGCGGCATTCTGACGGTGGTCGACGGCGCGCACGCGCCGGGCCTGGTGCCGGTCGCGCTGGATGCCCTCGGTTGCGACTACTACGTCGCAAACTGCCACAAGTGGTTATGTGCACCCAAGGGAACCGGCTTCCTCTATGCGGCGCCGGCGGCCCAGGCGCGGTTGGCAGCGCTGGTTCCCGGGTGGGGGTGGAAGCAGGGGCAGGAGACGTTCCTCGGCAACTTCGAACATCCTGGCATCTACAATCCCGCTCCGTTCATCGGTGTGGGCGCGGCGGTGGATTTCATGAATGGCCTTGGTTTCGACAACATCATGGCGCACGGGCGGAACTTGGCCGGCTATGGGCGGAGCGTGCTCTCGCAACTGCCGGGGGTTCGTCCGCTGACGCCGGCCGGAGCGGATTTTTGCTGTTCGATGGTCCGCTACGCTCTGCCGCCACTGGCCGATCCGTCGCGTTTGCAGCAAGCGCTCGACCGCCGCAACATCGTGGTGCCAGCCGGCGTCACGCCCGCGGGCGGTCACCTGCGCGTGTCCACACATCTCTACAACACGGCCGCCGAGATCGACTTGCTGGCGCAGGCCTTGGCGGAAGCCTATGGACGGTAACGAAACACGGAGCATGACAACTTTGCCTAAGCAAACGCCGCTTTGGGGCCAGCACGTGCAACTGGGCGCCCGCCTGATCGAGTTCGGCGGCTGGATGATGCCCGTGCAATACGAGGGCATCCAGGCTGAACACGTCGCCACCCGGACAGGCGTGACCGTGTTCGACACGTGCCACATGGGACGCTTCCGGTTCGAAGGCTCCGGCGCCCTCGATGGGCTCTCGCAGTTGCTCTCCCAGGATCTGCGCTCGTTGCGCGACGGCGCCTGCCGCTATGGCTTCCTGCTCAACGACAAGGGCGGCATCCTGGACGACACGATCATCTACCGCATCGATGCACAGCATTGGATGCTGGTCGTCAACGCCGGCACCCTCGACAAGGACTGCGCCTGGATCATGCAGCGGCTGTCCGGCGACGTCAGGTTCGAAGACGTCTCCGCCCGGCTTGGCAAACTGGACGTCCAGGGGCCCCGCGCGCTGGACGCCGTATCGACGGTTCTCGGGCGCGACCTGACAACGCTGTCCTACTTCCGATTCGTAGAGTTCATGCGTCAAGGCGACCCCATCACCGTCAGCCGAACTGGCTATACCGGCGAGAAAGGGGTGGAAATCTATGCCTCAGCCGAGCGGATCGTGCCGTTATGGGACGAACTGCTGGCCGCCGGCGTGAAACCCGCCGGCCTCGGTGCCCGCGACACGCTGCGATTGGAGGCGGGACTGCCCTTGTATGGCCACGAACTCGGCGAGGACGTCACGCCGGTGGAAGCCGGCATGGAGCGGTACGCCGCGAAGGACGAACGCTTCCTCGGCCGCGAGGCCATGCTGCGGCGGCTGGCTGCGGGGCCGGTGAAACGGCTCTGCGGATTCCGGACCGAAGGCCGCCAGGCCGCCCGGGCCGGGCACCGCGTGCTGGTCAGTGGACAGGAAGCCGGCCTGGTCACGAGCGGGTCGTTCGCCCCCACTCTGCAGTGCGCGATCGGATTCGCCTATGTGACTCCGCCTCATGCGGTGCCCGGGACACGGGTGACCATCGATACCGGCCGCGCCATGTTGGCGGCCGAAATTGTCCGTATGCCGTTGTATTCGGCGGTGAAATAGTCGGGCCTGCGTCCTGACGATTGGCAGCGAAAACCAGTGCACATGCGAAAAGGAGCAAACGAGCCATGATTCCTGAAGGATTAGGGTATACCAAAGATCACGAATGGGTGCGCGTCGAGGGCGCCGAACTGGTGGTCGGCATCACGTTTCACGCGCAGCAGTTGCTGGGCGACCTGACATTCGTCGAGTTGCCCAAGGTCGGCAAGACACTCCAGACGCACGATCCGCTGTCGGTCGTGGAATCCACGAAGGCGGCCAGCGACATCTTTGCGCCTCTCGCCGGCACGGTGGCAGCCGTCAACGCAGCGCTGTCGAACGACCCTGGGGCGATCAACCGCGATCCGTACGGCGACGGTTGGATCTGCCGGCTCAAGGATTGGGACCGCCAGGGGCTGCCGTTGCTGTTGACGTCCGTCCAGTACTCTCAACTTCTAGCGAGCGCCTGACATGCCCTATATCGCCAATACCGACGCCGACCGCGCCGCCATGCTCAAGACGATCGGGTTGCCCGACATGGACGCGCTGTTCGCCGACATTCCGGCGCCCCTGCAGGTCAGCATGCTGGACCTGCCCGAGGGGCAAAGTGAAGCCGAGGTGTACGATCGGCTGCACCAGCTCTCCCACCGCAATGCGCACGACCTCGTGTGCTTCCTGGGCGGAGGCTTCTACGACCACTTCATCCCCGCCTGCGTGGACGAACTTTCCTCCCGCAGCGAATTCTACACGGCCTACACGCCGTACCAGCCCGAGGCGTCGCAGGGAACGCTCCAGGCGATCTTCGAATATCAGTCCGCCATCTGTAGGCTGACCGACATGGAAGTCGCCAACGCTTCGCTCTACGACGGCGGCACAGCCCTCTATGAGGCGGCCATGATGGCCACGCGGGTCACGGGCCGGAACAAGATCCTGCTGGATAGCGGGGTGAACCCGATCTATCGCAACATGCTCCGCTGCTACACGAGCAACCTGGCCGTGGACTTCGAGGTCATCGACGTGGTTCATGGGCAGAGCGACCGCGACCGTCTGGCCGCCGCGCTGGACGAGCGCGTGGCGGCAGTCATTCTTCAGAACCCGAGCTTTCTGGGCACCGTGGATGATTTCACCGACATCGTGGCCATGGCGCACGCCAAAGGCGCGCTGGCCATCCTGTCGGTCTATCCCGTATCGCTCGGCTTGCTGAAGACGCCCGGCACCATGCAGGCCGATATTGTCACCGGCGAAGGCCAGAGCCTCGGGCTGCCTCTTTCGTTCGGCGGCCCGTATCTGGGGTTCATGGCTACACGCCTGGATCATGTGCGTAAGATGCCGGGCCGTCTGGTGGGTGAAACTACCGACCTGCATGGGCGCCGCGGCTTCGTCCTGACGATGCAGGCCCGCGAGCAGCACATCCGGCGCGAGAAGGCGACCTCTAACATCTGCTCCAACGAGGCGCTCTGCGCGTTGCGAGCGCTGATCTACCTGTCCTGGCTTGGCAAGCAGGGGTTCCGCGAGCTCGCCCGTCTTTGCGCGAGCAAGGCCGAATACGCCAAGACCCGCCTGAGCGCCATCGCTGGTGTGCGGATCAAGCAGAACTCGCCCACCTTCAACGAGTTCACCCTCGAACTGCCGGGCGACGCCGGCACGGTGGTGAGCCGGCTGGTCGACAAGGGCATTGCGGCAGGCTTCCCGCTGGGCCGTTACTATCACGGCATGGACAACTACCTGCTGGTCGCCGTCACGGAAAAGCGGACGCGCGCGGAAATCGGGTTGCTGGCTGAGGAACTGGAGGCTGCCCTATGAGCAAGTTGATCTTCGAGAAATCCGCGCCCGGACGCCGGTCCCACAATCTGCCGCAACTGACGCCGGCCGAACAGGGCTGCCGGCTGCGCATTCCGCACAAGTATTTCCGCGAACGTGAAGCGGAACTGCCTGAACTTTCGGAACTGGAGGTCGTGCGTCACTTCACCAACCTCTCGCGCATGAATTTCAGCGTGGACGCCAACATGTACCCGCTGGGATCCTGCACGATGAAATACAACCCCAAGGTCTGCGAGCGCATCGCCGCCCTCGACGGGTTTGCCTCGCTGCATCCGCTGCTGCCGCAGTTGCGCGGCGGCGGCATCCTGACGCAGGGCGCGCTGGAAGTACTGTACGAGACCGAGCGCATGCTGTGTGAGGTGGCTGGCATGCAGGCCTTCAGCCTCCAGCCGCTGGCCGGCGCGCACGGCGAACTCACCGGCATGATGCTGATCGCCGCCTACCACCAGGATCGCGGGCACAAAAAAACCAAGGTGCTCATCGCCGACTCCGCCCACGGTACGAATCCGGCCAGCGCCGCGATTGCCGGCTTCCGCGTAGTCAGTGTGCCGACCGCCGCGGACGGCTGCATCGATCTGGCGCGGTTCAAGGAGGCTCTGGACGACGAGGTGGCGGCGGTGATGCTCACTTGTCCGAACACGCTGGGACTGTTTGAGCGCCAGATCCGCGAGTTGGCCGATTTGGCCCACGCGCACGACGCCCAGTTGTACTACGATGGCGCCAATCTCAACGCGCTGCTGGGCCGCTGCCGGCCGGGCGATCTCGGGTTTGACGTGGTGCATTTCAACCTGCACAAGACCTTTGCCACGCCGCACGGCGGCGGCGGGCCGGGCGCGGGACCGGTGGGTGTGAAGGCGCATCTGGTGCCGTATCTCCCGACGAGCCTCGTGATCCGGCGCGGTGACGGGACCTACGCGCTGGAATACGAGCGCGCCAAAACCATCGGCTTCATAGCGCCGTTCTACGGCAACTTTGGCATCATCCTGCGCGCCTATGCCTACATGCTGCTGCTCGGCCGCAATGGCATGCGCCGGGTGAGCGAGAACGCCGTGCTGAACGCCAACTACATCCAGACCCGGCTGAAGGACTGCTACGATCTCCCGTATGACCGCACTTGCATGCACGAATGCGTGTTCAGCGCCGCGCGCCAAGCGGCCCGGGGCGTTCACGCCATCGACGTCGCCAAGGCGCTGATTGAACGCGGCATTCACCCGCCCACGGTCTATTTTCCCCTCGTCGTGAAGGAAGCCATCATGATCGAGCCGACGGAGACGGAATCCCGGGAGCAAATGGACGAATTCATTGCGGCCATGCGGAAAATTGCCGACGAGGCGGAGCAGGCGCCGGAGTCCTTTCAGGCCAGGCCGCGCCACGCGCCGGTCACCCGTGTAGATGAACTTAAAGCCGCCAAGGATATGCGGTTCAAAGCCTGAAGGGCGTGATCGGAACTCGCTAGCCCATCGGATGCTTCGAGAGACAGGAAAACGAAGGCTATCGCAGCGTAAATTTCCCGTACGTGCCGGTCAAATTGCCCACGCAGGCCGCGACCAGGCGCGCGCCGTGTTCGGGACTGGCCAGGGTCGGATCCGACTTGATCCGGCCGTCCGGCCACGACTGCTGAAACTCGATCGGACCGTAGCCCAGGTGACGTCCGGACATGTCGGGTGTCATGCCCGCCGGAATTTGTGTCACGTGCCAGTCGCACTCCGGATGCGCGTACATGGCGACTGAAATCTCGCTCGGGGTGGCGTGTCCGCCCTCCTTGTCGCCAAACAGCTCCGCGATCAACTTGGCGGTGGCAGGTGTCTTCCACCAGCTCTCAAATGCCAGGTGGATGCGGCTGGCTTGCGGCCACGGCTGCGCCGGGGCCAGCGCATGGATCTCCCAGAAAGCCGCCTGGATGGAAGCCTCGTTGCCCCCATGCCCGTTGACAAAGAAGAAGCGCTCCAGGCCCATTGACGCCAGGCAGAAGACGTAGTCCCGGATCACCGCCTGCAGCACGGATGGCCGCAGCGTCATCGAACCGGGAAAGGCGGTGTGGTGCACCGACATGCCGACGCTTATCGTAGGCGCCACCAGGGCGTTCGCCGCGCGCCCCAGTTCCGCGGCAATGCATTCGGCGCAGATCGCGTCCGTGCCGATCGGTCCTGTCGGCCCGTGCTGCTCGGTGGCGCCGATCGGCACGATGCACCCCTTCGAACGTTTCAAGTATTCCTGCACTTGCGGCCAGGTGCTCAGTGACAATTGCATTTTGTCTACTCCCGTTAACGTAACTGTATCACGCTACCTTTTCCAGGCACCCTCGACCTTTGGCATCACGCGCGCCCAGTCGTCCATGAACCGCAACTGGCGCTCCGCCTGCTGGCGCAGGTCGGCCCGGTTCGGTTCCACGGCCACGAGCGCGTTGTTGAGAAATTCTTCCGCCTCGGCGCGATCCTTGTCCTGATAGTACCGGTACGCCGCAATGCTGGCGGTCACCGCCTTGTACTCCAGATCCTCCCGCAGGAAGTAGTCGAAGAAGACGCCCATGTCTTCCGGCTTGTGCCCGAACAACCGGATCTTCTCGCGCAGATATTTGAAGCGCTTGATGTCCTGCCGCGGCCGCGCCCAGTAAAGCCCGTCGCGCTTGGGCGGCAAATGCCGGATCCACAGCTCCGCGTCAAACACGAACACATAGCCCGACTTCCGGGCATTCATTACATAGTCGTCGTCTTCCCCGCGCGGCAGTCCGATCTGATCGTACGGCACGTGCAGAAACAGTTTCCGGTTGATGGCCATGTTGCCGCCAAAGGCAACATGGCAATCCGACAGGCGGGATTGCGCGGCAAAGGCATTCTTCACCGCCTCGTTGAAACGCTCATCCTTTGGCCAGGTCGGAAACGTCACCGACATCTGCCCATCGTAATACTTCGTGCCGGCGGCATCCACATAGTAGCCGGATTTTCCGTAGATCGGTTGGCCCTTGAAATCCTTCCCCATGTCGCCGAGCGCGTTGGTCAGGTAGGCGGGATCCTCAATGAGTTCGTCGTCATCGATTTGAATCACATTGTCGAATCCATGCATGATCGCATACAGGAGCGACATGTTGCGCAGCCGGCCGTACTGATCCACGTTCATGACGTCGGCGTACGTCGCGGGAAACCCGCCATCCGCGAGCGTGCGCAGGATGCGCGCGATGTCCGCGCCGGTCAGCACGTGCACGTCGAGCTGCGGGAAACGGTCGACGATCCTCTGGAGATGCGCCTCGATGCGCGGATCGGTCGGCCCGGGGAAGACCAGGATGCGATCGGTGATGCCACGCGCGGCAAAGTTGGCCAGCAGGCGCGGCAGTTCGCCGTCCTGCCCCACGGGCGTCGGATGGTCGTACCGCGCCCAGCTCCCGTCGTCGCCCGTGGTCCAGCAGGAATAGACAGCCCAGCAAGTTTTCATTGGTTCTCTTTCGTTTGATGGCAGCCATTTTGCCGCCTGCGCCGCCCGGGCGCAGTCCCAAACCGCCACTGGCGTTTCGTGCACGTCGTTTGCAGTTGCCGGAATGGGGTGGGTTGGCGGATACTGCACGCATGTCGCATCAACCTCCGGCCGAGGAAAAGATTTTTGACTTTGTCCCGTACGGCAGCCCGTTCATCCGGGAGGGTGGCGTGTGGATCGTGCATGCCGCCCAGCCGGTGCTGGACTTCCATGCGCACGACGGCTTTCAGATTCACACGCTGCTCACGGGCAACCTGACGCGGGAACTGCAGGACGGGACGCGCCAGCAGCTTCACGGCGGATCTGTCTCGCTGCTTCAGCCCGGCGTCCCGCACCGCGGCGAGCACGGCGTGGCGCACCCCTGCCGGGAGATCAGCCTTGTGCTGTCGCCCGACCCCGCGGAATTCGGCGACCTGCTCTCGCCGCGGGAGGCGGCGGAGATCCTGCTCGCGCTCCGGGAGGCCGGCAACTGCGTGGTGCGTGCGCACGAAAAGCAGGCGGTTGTGCTCCAGCAGCTGCTGGCCGGCATCGACGAATCCCGCGCCCGCGCCCCTGCGCCCTACGGTGCAAGCTGGTTCCGCCTGCTGCTGGGACAGCTCATTCTCTGCGCCGTGCGCGCCATCGTCCACCCCAGGCCCCACCCGCAGTATTACGCGATCTCCAAGGCCTGCCGCCTGATCGAAAACGACGTGGACGGGCATCTGAGCAGCAGCCGGATCGCCGCCGAGATCCGGCTCAGCCCCAGCCGTTTCCGCGAGCTGTTCCAGAGGGTCATGGGGCAGACGGTCGCCAACTACCGCCAGCGGATGCGCTGCGAAAGCGCGGCGCGGCTGCTGGCAACCAGCGCCAAGCCGGTCACCGAGATTGCGCACGAACTCGGGTTTTCCAACAGCCAGTTCTTCGCCCGCTCCTTCCGCCGGTACACGGGATTCTCCCCCTCTGTCTACCGCGAGAAAGCAAAAAAAGTAAGTTGAACGATCCATTCCGTCGCAAGTGATTACCGATCACCGATCACTGGCAACTGCTTTTCCAGGATAATTGCAGGGTACGCCTTCCACCCTTCCATGCTTTCTCTTGCACAAATCGCCGCAGGCGATTTGGAAACGCGCGGCTGTGCGTGGTGTCGCATACTGCTTTTTCACATGAGCATCATTTCTGCAATCCCTTATATGGAATTGCCGCTGGCCGGCGCCGTGGTGGCGCTGCTGCTCGCGCTCTTGGCCGAATGGCTGCAGGCCCGCCGCATCCGGCGGGTGGCCTCGCTTGCCTTTGGCCCGTCCGGGAAGGCGCGGCGCTGGGTGCGGATCGTGCCGTGGTTCCGGTGCCTGGCCCTGTCGGGGATCGCCTGGGCGCTGCTGACGCTGCTGGCCGACAAACCGGACGCTGCCGACTCCCGGCAGCCCACGGCAGGGGGACAGACGGAGCATCTCGTGCTGGTGCTGGACTACTCGCCGAGCATGACGCTGTCGAACGCGGGGCCCGCGGCCGTCCAGACCCGCAAGGAGCGGATGCGCCAGGTCATTGGATCCGTAGTGGATCGCACGGGCAAACAGGTCTGCTACACGGTCCTCTGCTTCTGGACGCGCCCCGTGCCCATTGTCCAGAAGGCGTTCGACCCCGCCATCGTGCGCAACATTCTGAATGACCTGCCGGTTGAATACGCCCTCGAACCCGGCAAGACCGACCTCGGCAAGGCGGTCAACGCCGCATTGGAACTGGTCCGGGACTATCCCCGGAAGAGCGTGACGCTCATGATTTGCACCGACGGCGACAGCACGGAGACCGAGGAGATCCGCCCCCTGCCACCCGCCGTCAAGAGGGCGCTGGTGCTGGGCGTGGGTGACATCCAGCGGGGCGAGGTGATGGATGACCATCTGTCCCGCCAGGATCCGGTGGCGTTGGAGGCGCTGGCGCGTCACCTGAACGGCCGGTATCTGGACGTGAACACCAGCCATGTGCCAAACGGCGAGATCGGGCACCTCTGCCGTGCGGACGAGAGGCCGATGGCACGAACCCTGAGCCGAGGTGAGGCGGCCCTGCTCGTATTGGCGGTGCTGACCATCCTGTATGCCGGTGTGCTGCCGCTGGCCCTTGAATTCGGCGGCAGCGACTGGCGGCCCCGCGCGGCGGCGCCGCGGGGAGGCGCATCATGAGGCGCTGGCTGGCACTGGTTTGGCTGCTGATCCCGGTGGGACTGGTGGCCTATCATTACGACAAGGGGGCGCGGCGGATCCAGGAGGAGAAGGCATACGCCTTCCTGACCGAGACGCAGCGGCTGGCGCGCCAGCCGGATGCAGACTGGGAGGCCATCATCGCCCGGTACGATATGCTGGCAACGATGCTGCCGCGGGATGAGAAGCCGCGCGTGTTCCGGGAGATCCGCCTGGCCAAGGCCAAGGCGCGCCTGGAATGCCTGAGCCTGGCCAAAGCGATCGAGGAACTCGATGTGCTGCTGCCGGAAGTGGCTGACGCGTATGGCGACGATGCGCGCATCACGCGGGGCACGCGGGAGGCCATGGGCAAGGCGCAGTACCTGGCCGCGTGGGCGCTCAAGAGCACCCTGGCGCCGGAAAAAGAGTGGCTGCCGTACGCGGAACGCGCGCGGCAGAGCTTCCGCTACCTTGCGGAGCACTACGATCCGGCCGCCTATGAGGCATATCGACGCCGGGTGGACCGGATCGTGAACCGGATGGAGGCGAAGCGGTAGATGCGTGCGATCCGACAGTGGCTGTGCGGCGTCCTCTGCACGTATGCAGCGGCGGGTGGTTTCTGTCATGCCCAGGACGTACGGCGCGTGACAGCCGTCGCAGTCAGCGCCGCAGTGGAAGTCGCGACGAATGCAGCCAGGCAAAACGGCGTTTCCGCAACGGACGCGAGCGCGCAGGGCGGCGGCGGCGCAGTGAAGAAGGAAGCACAGGGAGGCGGCGGCGTGGCGAAGAAGGAGGCGCAGGGCGGCGGCG
>JBAXVM010000049.1:0-14425 GCA_037129105.1 bacterium | reverse complement strand
ACGGCGTAAAGCCGTCTCTACCCAAATGCAAGTCAATGAATCGCAGATGCGCCCTGGCTTTTTTACTAACCAAATCAATTTTTAACAGAAGGCCACGGAGGAAACGGAGGGCTGCATTGCTCTGTTTCCTCCGTGGCCTCCTGTTAAAGAAACTTGTTTTTTGTAGCTGTTCGCATGGGTTAAGATCCTAACGTTCGTTGCGTCTATTGCTTTTGCTTGTATGCCAGCAACACAGATTCGTCAATGACTTCGGCACCGGTTTCGGCTTGAATTTTGGCGAGATCGAGCCCCAGTTCCTGCGCCAGTCGTCGGGCGCGTGGCGTGGCCCGCACCCGTGTTGTGGCGGGAGCGGTTGGGGGCAGGTGGGCGGCAGGCGGGAGAGAATTCGTATTGTCTTCTGACCTCTGACCTCTGATCTCAGATCTCTGATCTCTGCCCTCTTTCTTCTGTCCTCTGTCTTCCGTCTTACGCCCTCCGGCCTCCGCCCTGTATTTTGCCATCAGCGCTTGATTCAACTCAACGGCCTCGGCATCCACTTCACCAGGTTCGCCGAGCACGGCCAGAATATAGCCGGAGGGGACCACGCTTTTGGGCGCGGCGAGGATTTCGAGCAGCGTGCCGCTACCGGTGGATTCAAGCTCAAAGGTGGCCTTATCCGTGGTGAGTTCCGCCACGATCTCGCCAACTTGCACACGGTCGCCCGGCGCGCTGCGCCAGGCCGTGACCGTGACGTCGATGAGATTGGCATCCAGATACGGAACGGTGATGCGGGTGATCATATCTTAGAAATCCTCTACGTCGACTTCCAGCGGCAGATTGGGCGGGATCGGCAGGGCGTTTGGCGGCACGGGGAGCATGAAGACCGGCGAAAAGTTGCCGGCTCGATCCGAAAGACGAAGTTTCAGCCATTGGGCATCGTCCGGCGGCAAGGCCAGACGCGCCGGGCGGATGCCGGTCCTGGCGGATTTGCCGTTGTTCTGCCAGGAGAGTCCGGCGACGCCGCTGAGATCGTAAGCCTTGAATTTCAGCACGTCGGAAGGACCCCATGGCGCGAGGATGGCCATGCCGCGAACGTGCAGTGCGTATTGGGCCTTGGCCGGAAAGACGAGCGCCACGTCACGCAGCGCACAGGCATTGGTCTGCTGGCTCATCTCGCGCAGCAGGTCGCGAACATTCACGAGGAAGTCAACCCACTGTCCGGGTTTCCAATCCATGCGTCCGACGATGAAAGGCTGGCTGCTATTGGTGGGCAGGTTCCAGGAATAGGCGTTGCCGGTCTTCGGCTTAACAGCCTGATCCGGCAGGTTGCCGGCAGGCCGCAGTCGCAGGGCGAAGGGCGTGGCATTCGTGGTCAGGTCGCCGTCGATCCGGACGCTGAGCGCGAGCCAGGGGAAGGCCTCCGGGTCCCACGGCTTGCTGGTGAAGGATCGTAGCAGGAAGCTCTCGTCGCCGCCCTGACACCGGAATGGCATGTAGTAGCACCCCTGTTCCTGCAGCGGATCGAGTGCGGTGACCTGCTGGGCGCTTGTGAAGAAGCTTTGCAGGCTGCGGAACTGCGGCGTCCAGACCAGCAGATTGGTAGTGTTCAGCAGGGGGAGCAAGGTGGGCGGCTGTTTGTCGTTTGCAAAATCGAGCTTGATGGGAATCGGCAGCGCGGGCGCTTCATTGCCGGCGGCGTCTGCAATGCCCTCCAGCGAGAACGACAGCGTATCGCCGTCCTTAAATTTTCCGATGCTTTTGCGCAACAGCCAGGGCCAGTCAAGTTCGAAGCGCAGCGAGGAGGCTTCGTAAAAGAACTGCCCGTTGTCGGTCGTGAGGTCCAGCGGCGCATTGTCAAACAACAGGCGCAGCTTATTGGGCAGCGGCGGCGCGTAGTCGCCGGCGAGGGTGAGGTCGAGGCAGGTACCGTTGAAACGATCCGGGGTGGCGCGGATGGCGAAGGACGCCCGAGGTGCCTGGCGGTCGAGAAGAAAGGGGATGTCATACACAGCCGACCATGTGCCGCGTGAACTGCGTGCCTTTGTCAACACGTGGTGAATCCCCTCGGGCAGGGAGTCCAGTCCGGGCACCACCCATTGCAGGTTGGTAATGGCCACCCATTGCAGGTTTGTGCGCGCCTCCCCGGTACGGACAGCCCATGGCTCAGGGCCGGCGGCGATGGCATACAGCACCTCGGCCAGCCCCTGGCGGTCGCTGTAGTTGGGCCGGAAAGTAAGCGGGCGTTTCGGCCCCAGCGCCGGTCCGCACGCGAGATCGTCCAGCGCAATCGCGCTGTAGCGCCCGGTCTGGTCGGGATTGGAGCGGGAGCCGATGCGCAATTCAGACGGCGTCGCAAGATAGCCGCCGCGCAGCAGGCCGCTGCCGCTGGTCAGGATTGGCATGCCCAGCCACGTGTGCCAGGCATTGTCGAGGATGCCTGTGGCGCCAGGCATGGCCGGGACGCCGGTCTTCTCGGAAAAAGCCATGTTGCAGCGCCCGGCCTGGAGGGACACGTGTGCCATCTCATCGGCCTGGTAGCGAAACTGCAGCAGCGGCGTGACGACCGGGTCATAGTTGGCCAGCAGGCGCCCGTCAAGCCTGGCATCCGGTGCGCCCGCATTCTGAAAGCGAATGCTGGCGCCCTGCAGCGGATCGGTGCAGGAGAAGGCGAATCCGGAGCGCCCCAGGTGCTTCTTGGGGTCAATCGTGCGCGCCTCGAATGTCTCCAGGCCGCCATCCGGCATTTCGCAGGTCAGCAGCACGGGCGGCAGATTGGCGGGCAGGGCAGCGAGCGGTACAAGCTGCTTGAAGGTGCGTCCATCGGCAAGTTCGAGTTTTATGGTGGTAACGGTTTCCTGTTGCGGCGGCGTGCCGCGCGGCAGCAGCACGAGATAGTCGTTGCCTTCCATCCAGCCGATGGCTGGCTGGCCGTCGAGAAACGCGAGCCGGGCAGGGAGCAGCGGGCTGGGCCATGGCAGGGTAGAAGACACGCGCAGCGCCTCCGGGGTGGCAGGGTCCAGGCGCGCCACCAGGCCGAACTCCGCCTCCGGTCGCACGGCCCAGGCAATGACGGGCTCGCGCGGATCCAGCGCGGCGGGCAGGCGCAGCGTGTTGACCCGGCCCGGCGGCTGTTGCGAGATATTGCGGGCTACGGCATCGAGCCCGGGACGCGTGCTTGCCGGACCCTTGAGAGCCGGCTCGCCGTTGTAGATTTCGTGAAAGTTGCGAATCACATACCAGACATCCGGCGGATTCCCGGCTAGACCTTGCTGGATGTCGCCGGGCTGCAGGTTGCCAAAGCCGTCGATGCGCAGAAAAAAGTCTTTGTTCTGCGCCTCGCTCGGGAGCCAAATGTCCACCGGCGTCCAAACGAGGTCGCGATTTCCGGCATCCGGCGGCGAGGCGGCGGGCGGTTGCGCGAGACGCCCGGCGATGCGTCGCGCACTGCGCGGGTCTGCACTGCCACAGAGCACGAAGGAATAAAGGTTGCAGGCGGACGACAGCTGATTTGTCGCTTTATCGCTGGTTGGGCCGGCGGAGAACTCGAAGTTGAAGCGCGCTTGCGGGTGCCGTGCAACTTCGAAATGCCAGCCCAATATCCGGGACCCGGCGACGAGCGGCAGGCGCGGGGCGACCAGAAAGGATCCGCCGCCTTCCAGTGATGTGACGCACATCTCGGGGTGTCCTGCCCGGTCCTGGGAGAAGCGAAGCATGGGCTGGCTGACCGGGTCGGCGTCCTGCCAGATCTCCGGATCAAGCAGTTCCGCCGGGCGGTCATTGACGCGGATGTCAGGCCTGGTTGCAAGGTCCGGCGTGCGGGCGGGTGGCGGCGTGTTTGCGACAGGCCAGAAACGGAAGGGGCGCGGCTGCACGGACTCGGCGGCAATGCGCACGCGCGCCACCATCATCGAATTACGGTAGGTCCAGATGCCCAGCGCGCCAGACTCCAGCGGCGCAGGGTCGCGCCAGGAGAGAACCGGCTCGTTGTCAAACAGGTAGCTCAGCTGATCGCCGACGCGCCGGAACCGCATGCCATACCACGCGCCATGTACAGGCCGGTTGGCCAGGGTCACCAGCGGCTCGTAGCCGCGGCGCGCACTGCCGTCGCGCGTGCGCGGGGCCGTGTAGGCGGTGGAGTCCGCCACGTGCTCGCCGTTGCGGAAGAGACGCGTGTAGAGCTGCGAATAGTCCGGATCCCAGCCTGCGAGCGTCACCGAGTAGCCATCGCAGGTGGCATTGCGACGGCTGTGGACCGTGAGGTTGAAGTCGCCCGGGCGATCATACCACCCCATGCGCATGCCGGCGTAGAGCTCCACGCAAAAATCACCGGACAGCTCGAACTTGGACCAGAGGCCGGCGAAGGAGTTCGTGCTTTCGCCGTTCATGTGCGACCAGGTCGGCTCACACTGGAAGCGGTTAACCACTTCCCATGTTCCGCCATTGAGGATCCAGTTGTAGAGCGACTCGTTGAAGAGCGTGTCGAACACGTTCTCGCGACGGACCAGGGTCTGGCGGAGCTGCTCGAGGCTGAACCCCTCGAGGCGTGCCCGGCGTCCGCGGGCCAGCGGGGGCAGGTGGCAGCGGCCGAGAATGGAAGTGTCGCTGGAGATCCAGAGCAGGTCGTCCTCGATGTTCACGGTGTACAGCCGCTGGGTGCCGGCGTTTTCGATCTTTTCTTCCGGCAGGTCGGCGAGGTTCACGGTGAAAGCGGCATTCGTGCCGGAAGCAGGGGTGCGCACAGTCAGGATGTTGGTGGTGACGGAGACCGTGCATTGCCCGTTGGTTTCGCCTTCCGGGATGACCAGGTGGAGGACGGAGGGGCTGACGACCGGCAGGCGGAGTTTGGCGCGTCCGATGATGTCGCTGCGCAGCCACGTGAGCCCATCGCGCATGATGATCCATTGCCCCTCGGGCGCAGCCCAGTGGCGCATGTACGGGTCGTTAATGTAAGCCGGATTTTTTTCGACGCGGTCGGTATAAACCGGCGTCACGCTGACATACTGTGGCAGCGAAAGGCGCAGGCGGTTGCGGCTCTCGATCCGGAGGCCGCCGGCGCCGATGATGGGAGCGCCCGGGCGGTCAACCACCACGAGGCGGCCATTGATCAGGCCGCGCAGCTCATTGGGCCGCAGGGCATCAAGGGTTAGACGCAGCGCGCCGGCGGCCGGCCCGAGCTCCGTAAAGTCCAGTTGCGTGACCTGGGTGGCGTCAACCCGCTCCAGCGTGGCGGAGCGCCGGCCGCTTTGCTGACGCCAGGTGAAGCGGTAATAGGGTTGCGACGGATCCTGCCAGCCGGCGATGAGACTGCAGGCGGCGTTTTCCCGTTCGCGCGGCTGGAGGCAGATCTCCAGCTTGTGCGGCCCGTCATCGGTGGCGCCGAAAATCCACTCCTGCGGCGCAGGGTCGTCTGGTGTGACCAGGGCCACCGGGGCCGGCGCACCGCCGGGTGGTGTCAGCGGTCCGCCGGATGTGCTGCGAAAGGCGCCATTCTGCCGCAGCGTATGGAAGCGTAGTTCCGCGCTGGATTCGAACGGGTAGTCCTCGTGCGAGGCGACAGACACATCGTCGAAACGCGTGGACAGTTCCGTCTGCGCGATCAGGCCGAAGCGTCCGCCCGGAGGGAGCGGCAGGCGCTGCCGCATGATTTCGATATTGTCGGCGAGGCAGACCACCCGATCGTCAAAGAGACGCACCTCCATCAGGGTCCATTGGCCTGCGAGCAGTTCTGTGGCGACCGTTGAGATCACCTGCTGCGGGGCGTTGGAGCCGACGCCTCCCCGCCAGAGCTGGAACACCAGATGTTCGGTTTCCGGATCGGTAAAAGCGGTGAAGCCATGGCAGGCGCCGGACTCGGTCGCGAGAAAGACCAGGCCGTTGGTGCCGCCGTTGTGCTGCACCGCCGCACGGAAGCTGTAGCGATGCTGGAACGTTTCGCCGGCCAGCACCACGCCGCGCCCTTCCAGGCTGTAGAAGTTCGGGCTGCGCTCCGGGGTTGGCTGGCGCGCCAGCTTGCGTGGTGCCATTGAGCCACTGACGCCGCCGGTGATGCTGTGCAGGTGCCAGTCGCCGGATACGCGTTCCCAGGCCTCCGGAAACTGGTTGGTGACGGTCTTGGCGACCATGAACGAGTCGTCGAAGCGGAAAGCGGCCGTGCGCTGTACATATTGATCGCGAGCGTTGGCGACCGGGATCGCGTCGACCGGATGTCGGATCGTGACTGCACCGTTGGTCCACGGTTCCGGGAAGCGCGCCACCGGTTCGTCAGCCACGTACAGCGTCCAGGCGTGCGACTGGCGCCGCAGGGAGAGGGTCGCTACATTTGTAGCCGGCGCCGGCACCGGCCATAACTGAAAAGCTTCCGTGTATTTTTCCGGGAAGAGGCGTTCCGGAACCAGATGCACCGCGGGCTTGCTTCCCGGCTGGAGACGAAACTCGATGGCGGCATGGTTGGTGGATGCCAGTTGTACGGCCAGTCCGTCTTTTGACCAGTTGCAGGAGAGCGACGCCAGCGCATGACGGTCGGATACCACGACGCGATTGGTCCAGTTTTCCGCTGCGCCGGCCGCGGCAGGCAGCAGCGCCAGCAGGAGAACGCAAAGCTGTTTTACGGGTCGGGATCCTGACATTTGGTTTCCTACAAGCAGAAGCTGTGCCAACGGGTTAAAACCAAAAGAATTTGAAGCCAAACGGACACATGCAGTCGTCATGCCAAGACAAAGCGCCCGACAAAGTTTCTCCTCCCGCCTTATGCTTGGCCTACTTGGCGACTTGCCGTGAGCCTTGCCGAACGGCTTGGCGGTTCGCTACCACAACAATCACAATGAGTTATGTCTGCGACAAGCCTTCTTCCACGATTCAAGTTATGGACGAGGTCAATCCACGGCCTACTTCCGACAGTCTCCTGGGGAGCGAAGGCCACCAATCGGCGGAATCAAGCCTGCCTACCGTTGTAGACAATCGATTCAAATCTCGAACCAGGAACCGGCCCCCTGACCCCTGATCTCTGTCCTCTGTCCCTCACGGTTCCCCGGTATGCTCCATTGGCCGTATGGCAGGCGTCACAGGCGGGTCAAACCATTGAACGCGATCCTTTTCGTCCAGGTAACCAGCTGCCACGGCGAGGTTGACGCCCCAGCGGTCGGCTTTTTGCTGGTAGATTATCACGTCGGGTATGCGGTCGTAGCGGTGGTTGTCGCTCAGTTTTTCGCCCCACGGGATGCCGCATTGCACAATACCGCGGCGGTATGGATTCAGCGGGTTGCGTCCGGTGAACCAGAGCCCGTGCCCGGCGCGCGGCAGCGTGCGCCCGGCGATGTGAAACGCGGCGGGTGTGATTTGCACGCCGGCACGTTCCAGAATGCGGCGTGCCAACGGGCTGGTTTCCGGTTCGCCGAAAACAAAGAGGTTGCAGATCTCGGCCAGGTTTGTGTGCATGCCGGACTCGAGCAGGGTGCGCGGATTGCTGCGGGTAAAGCGCTGCCATTCAGCGGCGCGCGCCGCCAGCACGCGTGTGGCGTCCTCCGGGTTGGTCGACCGGCCGCCGACAAAAAGGAAGGGTTGCAAAAAGGCATCCTGCAGCCGGCTGCCGGTTTCCCCCACGCGTTGGCCGGTCGGCCGGTCCCGCGGATTGACGTGCGTAAGCGCATCGCGCAGCCAGACCTGGGTTCGCGGGTGTAGCACGGCGTCGCCGAAAATACCGTGCTCCCCCTGCGGAAAGGCGTAAAACCCGATTTGCGGGTTGCGGGGCCGGACCAGGTCTGCGATCGCGCGTCCTTCCCGGAAGGGCACCAGCGAATCCTGCACGCCGTGCCAGGCCAGGACGGAAACGTTGGTCATGTTTGGCGCCCAGGCCGCGGCGAATTGCGTGTCGATCAGTCGCCGCTGCCAGGGGGGGACGTCGGCCGGGGCCAGACTGTGCCAGGTATAGAAGTCGCCGCGCCCGGCGATCACCAGCAGGCCGTTGAACCGCTCCGGGTGACGTGCCCCAATGCACCAGACCCCCAGGCCGCCCATGGAGTAGCCGGCCAGCACAATGCGCCGCGGATCGACATGATAACGCGCCTGCATTTCGTCAATGACACGGATGACGTCCTGCTCTCCGAGGCCCTGATAATCGGTGTTGCTGCGTCCGAACGGAGCTGCCATACAGGCGCCGTAATCGTCGGCGAGGCGGATGAGCTCCGAGGGGAGATGAAGCCCGTCTACAAGGTTCATGGTGGGCTGGTAGCCGTGCAGGAACACGAGCAGCGGCGGAGCGCTGGCAGGCGCATAGCCGGCTGGCAGATAGCGCAGAAAAGGCTGGGCGGAATCATCGTTGACGCTGAGGTAGGCTTCCAGGCGCAACCCCGTTTGCGTCACCGGCGGCACGTTGGCGGCGAGTGCCTGCTGCGCATCGCGTAGCGCCACCTGCTCGGTTTCGAGGCGATCGCCGAGATCGAAGGCGTATGGATAATCCCGCTCCAGCACAGCCATGCGTGCCGCGTGCAGGCGTGCGCGGGCTTGCTCCCATTGCCGCCACTCGTCGCCAACACCCCAAGCAGTGCCGGCGGCTAACAGCAACAAGAGCAGCGATGGACGGAAGAGTGGCATAGCACGTGGGTCAGTTTCACTCCTTACACCGCCACCGGCTTCTCCGACTCCCAGAGGCCGTGGGTGTTGCAGTAGGCTGTGGCGAAGATTGTGCCCCCGGTGGTCACCTTGGCGCGTACGGTGACGGTGCTGTCGGTGTGGATCGGGCCCTGATTGGGCCCGGTCGGCGATTGCCCGTGCGCGCTGAACTCGAACCGGCCGATCTCGAAGGTTGCCTTAGCGCCAGCGGGCAGGAAGTGAATGGCGACCCAGGCGATGTGATGCTCGGTGGTGTTGGGGTGAGGAATCTCCTTGCCGACCGTGATCGAGATGGCAAACAACTCGCCTGGCTTAACCGTATCCGGACATTCAATTACGGGAACATGTTTTTCCGTCTTCCAATCTGCTGACTTAACGTATTCGCTGAGCTTGTTCATGGGCTATTCCTTTTTAATGTTGTGGTGTCGGCCGGCGGTGCATGCTGAAAACGTATATACTACCAGTGCTGAGCCCGTACCCGCAAGCAGCGCCAGAGATGAAGCCGCAGTTCGGGCGCATCTGCGATTCATTGCCCTTCACGGTAGGGACGGCTTTACGCCGTCCATTGTCTGGCATTTCACCACGAAGGACCCAGCGCGGGCACGTGCCCGCAACCCAATCGGGTTTGAACAAGAGGCAACAGAGAGAACAGAGGGTTGTCTTGCTCAGATTTTTCTGTGGCCTCCTGTTCAAGAAAGCTTGGTAACTGCTCAGCACGTGTCGGTGGACGACTACGGCGACGACTACGGTGGACGAATTCGGAATTTCCCTCGTTATCCGTAGTCGTCCACCGGGGTATCAGCCAATCTGGAACTCAGCCAAAGCCAAATCGTTGTCGTTATCGAGACCAGTGGTACCGTATGGCAAAATACACAATGACAACGATGTCGGAACTCATGCGCGATGATTCCTCAGGCTACTTCACTGGATCGGTCGGATACCACGTCGGGACGAGGGGCGTGATGGCGGCGGCATCGGGGAGGTTGACCGACCGGCCGATTTCGGCGGTTTTGGATGGGGTGGAGGTGCCGTCCGACCATGCCAGGACGGGCTCACCAGGGATCAGCAGCAGGCGCGGGTTGGCGGGCGAGCCGGCATCAATGGCGATCATCCGGACGCGCTGGGCATCCGGGCGGAGCACGATGAAGCTGGCCGGAGGTGCAGGCAGCACCCATCGCACGTGGCTGGCAGCGGCAAAATCAACGTGCCCGGCCCAGACCATTGGCGTGCGCGCGACCAGCGCGTTGGCCGCCCGCCGGATGTTGAGGCGCGTTAGCAGTCCCCCCGGGCCGAAGATGAGCGCCATGGTCTTGGCGCCCTCCTGGTTAATGCGCTTGACGTCGCCATTTTTCAAGCAGATCCACTTAGCTTGCGGGATGTCGGCGGCATTTAGTTCGTCCAGAATCAGCTTCCATTCCGGCAGCGGTGACAGGCGCGACAGATGGTCGGCCAGGAAAACCAGGAACTGGATCTGAAATGCCACGTTGGGCATGTCGTTGCTGCCGGGCATGTCGATGCCGTTCCAGACCGGGGAAGTGCCGATGCGGCGGAAGGTCTCCTCCAGAAAACGTGCGCCGTCTTCGGCCTGTTCGATGGGCACCGCCCGGGCCAGCAGGTCGTTGACAAGCTCCGTGTGGCGCCAGGATCGGGACGGTATTTCGGAGAACCCCAGACGGTATGGCAGATCGTCCGTCACACGGGCTCGCTGGAACAAAACATCGGTGTCGCCGCTCAACGGCAGATAGCAATTGGCCCATTTACCATGGGTTCCAGGCTCGGCCTTTTCGCGATCCACCAGAAAGAGCAGTTCGCCGGTGTCCTTGCGCCGCGCCCAGCGCAGGTTGTTCAGGTACTTGTTGTCGCGGAGATTGTCAAGCATGGCGCGGCGCGCCTGCGGCCACGCTGTGTTGGTGGCAATGACGGAGAAACGCCCCTGCAGGTCGGCCGTGACTTGCAGGGAGGCCCGGTATTCCCTGCGACTGTTGAGGATTGCCGCGAGTGGAACGCTGAGGGCATCGTTCGGAAACAGATCGGTGTAGCGCACCAACACATCCAGGTAGCTGTTTAGCGTGGGGGCGGAGTCGGCCGGCTGCAGGGCGGCGAGGTGGGAGGTTAGGTTGGAGCGGCATAACTGGGCGCTGGCAACGAAGGGCGTGACTTTGGCCAGGTCTTCCTTGTTCGCCCCCAGCAGGCCGGCGGCGGCATCCACCTGGGCGCAGTATTGCGCAACCTGTTGGGTGGCGGCGGCAAAAGGCATTGCGACAAAGATATTTGTGGCAGGTAGTGTGAGCGCGGGGAGTTGCACGAGCGCCTGCGCGAGCCGGACATTCTGGTCGGCGCGCCACGGCGTCTCGAACCGCTCGATCGCGGCCATGTCATCCATGGTCAGGGCCGCTTGCTTGGCTCGCACCACCAGGTCGAGAACCTGTACGGCAGGCGCCTCAAACCGGTTGGCCTGGATCTGCTGTAACGTGGCGATGGCAGATTGATAGGCGGCGGAGCGGTTTTGTATGCGGGTGGCAAGTTCGTCGCGCCGCACGCGGAGCGCCTGGATGGCCGGGGTCTTTGTCAGCGAGGATCCGAACAGCCGGCTGAAGCCACTCGCCATGCCGGCTGTCGCTTCGTCAAAGGCGCCCAGGTTTTCGGCCTTGAGCGCCTGTTCCATGCGGCTGATCCAGAACTTCCGCTGGTGAGCGAGCCCCAGATGGCAGCCCAGAAGCACCAGGAGCACCAGCACGACACCAGCGGACGCCAGTTTGGCGGACAGCACCAGGCGCTTCCGGAACAGGATGCGAAATTGATGCTGTTGGATGATGCGGTCAGCCCGGGTCTGCAGGTCGGCCGGCAATTTACGCCCACTGCTCCGGAGGGCATTGCGCAGGCGTTCAATTTCGTCGACGCCCTCCGGCTTTTCGAAAGACGCTTCCAGCGCTGCGAGGTCGCGGGCAAAGACGGCGTCAGCCTGAATCCGGGCGTATTCAGCGGCAAACCAGGCCTGGCCGGATTCAACGTGCTGACGTGCGGCGTCCTGCGGCTGATAAAACCCATCCGCGTGCAGGGCCTTTAGCGCCGCATCTGCGGCGGCGGCCGCGTCGTAGTTTTTTGCCGCGCAGGCTGCAGCAAACTGCGCGGCATATGTGCCGCCGCGCTGCGCAGCATCCATGCGGCGCAGACGGTCAAACGCGACTTTCACCCGGTCCCGCATTTCAGGGTCCGGCGGGATGAGCCAGGCGCCGGCGAGTTCCTGGGCCGGGGCGGTCAGCGTCACGACGTCTTCCGCCTCAATGGCGGCGGTTGCTGCGGCCAGCAGGTCCCGCTGCCGGTAAACCTCGAACTGTTCCACGTCCTCCCGCCAGATCGGATTGCTCGGGTCGGTCTGCATCAGCGTGCGCAAAACGCGCAGCGCCGCGTCGGGACGGTCGCGCCGGACAGCGGCGCGCAGCGCGTCGAGGGCTGGCTCGACGGTCTGGGCATGGCGCATGGCGGCCTGGACCTCCGCCATGGCAACGTTATCCACGGGTTCCGGCACAGCCCAGCGGCTGCGTGCGCAGAGCTGCCCCCATTGACTGAGATCCGGGAAGGGCAGAATGTTGCAAAGCTCAAGCAGGGGGGGCTGCTGTGCCGACTGGTCGATCGCCGCGCCAGGCTGATGATTGCGGATGAAATACTTGCAGAGCTCCAGGCGCGCATTGGTGCGGCGGCAGAGTTCCGCGTACTGACGGGAGCAGACATCGCCGCTGAGGCGCACGGTGCCGGTGCGGTTGACCAGCGCTTGAATGTCGGTCACCAGCTGGCGGATGCCTTCGATCGTGGAGAGCTGCGGCGGCAAAATCTCAGGCGCGTTCTTGTCGCGCGCGGCACCCGCTGTACGCGGCGGCTGCGGAGCGGCGGCGGGCGCGGCGGCGGGCGCGGCGGATGGCCACAGAGCCGCATGACAGGCCGGGCAGGCTGTGTCGGCGGTCAGTTCGCCGCAAGGATCCACGGCCTCGCCTGCCGGTGTGAAACGCGTGGGGCGGAAGCGGTACGGATTGCCCGGCCCCAGCAACAGGTCGTGCGGCAGGCTGGCATGATGCGCGATAAAGAGCGCGGCTTCCGGCTGGAACGTGGCGTGGCAGGCCGGGCAGGTCAGCGGCGCGACAGCCGGCAATTCCGCGACGAACGCCGCAAAGTCGGCGATGCGCGGAAAATGTGGCTCGCCGGGGGCGCCCTCTGCCGCCGCGGCAGCCCCGCCTGCTGCGTCCGATGGCGCAGTCTTCTTACGGACAATGAATTTCTTTGCCATATACCACTAAAGAGTAGCATACGCGGCAGAGGTGTCCAGATTTCTTGTGGGGGTGGAGGAGATTTTTTTCTGGTGACTGGGTGCCTCGTTGACCCGGTGACGCCCGGGCATGCCGCATCCCGGCGTCACCCAGTCACCCAGTCACCGCGTCAAACCCGCCGCCTGCGCACACGCCTTCCCCGCCAGCCGCCCGCTGGCCAGGGCCCAGGTCAGGTTGTAGCCGCCACAGGGGCCGTCAAGGTCGAGAATCTCGCCGGCAAAGAAGAGCCCGGATACGCGCCGGCTTTGCAGGGAGCGCGGGTCCACTTCGGTCAGCGACACACCGCCGCGCGTGACCATGGCGTGTTCCCAGCCTTCGGTTTGGGTAATGGTTAGCGGCAGTTCTACGCAAAGGCTGGTCAGCGCATCGAGCTGTTCCCGCCGCGCCTGCGCGGGCGTGGTTTCGCCCAGCCCGGTCTGTTCGCAGAGGCTCTCAGCAAGTTTTCGCGGCAGTTCGCCGGAGAGCAGGTTGCGGAGTGCGCGTTTGCCGTGTGCGGAACGCCAACTGTCGAACAGCGCGCGCCAGGCTGCAGCCGTGCGATCCGTCCGCGGTGCCACCAGCAGGCGAACTGGCGCGGCGTCTGCCGCCAGTAGCTCAGCCACGGCGCCGGAGATGTCCAGCACCGGCGGGCCGCTCACGCCGCGGTGCGTGAAGAGCACCGGGCCTACACGCCCTTCGCGCGGCTGCCCTTTGCGGTCAAGCCGCACGCGCGCCTGTTCCAGCACAATCCCGGCGAGCTGCTTCGGCCAATCCTCCTGTGTGATCAGCGGAACCAGCGCCGGCACCGGCGTCACCAGCGTGTGCCCGGCTGCCGTAGCCAGTGCCAGTCCGCTGCCGTCCGAGCCCAGCGCCGGATAGCTCCGGCCGCCAGCCGACAGGATTACGCGCGGCGCAGCCAGGAACCCGGTGGCGGTCTCAACACCTGCCACGGCGCCTTCGCGCACCACAATCTTTCGGATCAAGCAGCCATACTCCATTTTGACACCCGCGTCGCCGGTCAGCCGGAGCAGCGCCTCGAGCACATCGCGCGCCCGCTGGGAAACCGGGAACACGCAGCCGTCGGACTGCGCCGCGGTCGGCACACCCGCCTCAGCAAAGAAGTCGCGGATGGCCGGTGGCGCAAAGTCGCTGACGGCCGGCTGCAGGAAGCGCCCCTGGCGGCCAAAGGCGGCGATCAGCGCATCCAGGCTGGCGGTGTTCGTGAGGTTGCAGCGCCCCCCGCCGGTTGTCAGCAGTTTGCGGCCGGCACTCGGCAGGCGTTCGCAGACGCGTACCCGGCAGCCGGCTGCCGTGGCAGCGGCTGCCGCCATCAGGCCGGCCGGCCCGCCGCCAATTACGAGAAGATCGGCATCTTTATCCATTTGCGACACGATCTCTTTCCATCTAAAGGGGAGGCAAGTTACGAATACCGGCTATTTGTCGTTGCACCTTCCGTCCTTCCATTCTTCCAGTCTTCCTTTTTCCGGGCGCATCTGCGATTCATTGACTTGCCGCTGCATTTGGGTAGAGACGGCTTT
>JBAXVM010000048.1:0-14695 GCA_037129105.1 bacterium | reverse complement strand
TAGGGCTCGTTCGTCAAAAGGAGAAAGACTGTGCACCAGATCAGCACGGACAGTTCCAAATGGCTTCACGGTCTCACGTTATAACAAGTTGCCCGAGCGTGTATTGTAGGCCAAAGGGTAGTTCAAGTTACGGATCTAGGTTCAACGTCCCGCGACACCTCAAACCGCTCGCCCCGAGCCCAGCGCATACAAAGCTCATCACAACCCAGGGCCGCATCCGCCCTCGGCCCGGGGCGGGCCGGGGCTACTCAAGTCTCACACGATAGTGCCTCGGAAATATTGTCGTTCGGGCTGTTACGTGCCCTCTCGCAACCCGCTATCCGCGGGTTGCACAACTAGCAGCCTGGTCGGCAGACGGTTTGTACCTCCACAAGGCTAAGCCCGACAGGCTGCTAGTGCTGCATATCCGACTGACACGGATCATACGGCGGGTGCGCTACCTTGGGGACGCGCATGCCGCCGGTCAGGTAGAGTTCCGGCTCGTCACGGCAGACAAACTTCAGCACCGTGCAGACCGCGTCCGGCGCCGCCTCCGGCAGATCATACACGACCACCTTGTCGCCCTGCTGCGTGAACTTGACCGGCTTGCCGGAGTGCAGCAGACTCACCTGCTCCACAACGGTGTTCAGACCTGCCACCACCAGCCGGGGGCCAGGCCAATAGCGCACCAAATGATATAGATTCTTCCCCTTCCGTGTGAACGACGACGTAAACGTCCCCTGATGCGACCATTCGCTGCTCGGCGCCTTCCGGTCCATCAACCCCCAGGTGAACAGATCCGTATCCCGCACCGCCTCGCCGTTCCGCTCCAGCCACTGCCCCACCCGATCCAGGATCTCGACCGAAGCTTCCGGAACCGAGCCGTCGGCGCGCGGACCGATGTTCAGCAGCAGATTGCCGCACGCCGCCGCCGCCGATCCCAGCATGCTCACGACCTCGTCGGCGCCCTTCCAGTGTTGATCCCCGCGGTGATAGCTCCAGTGATCGTTGAAGGTCATGCACCCCTCCCACGGACGCCAGGGCAAGGGCGCGGACATGTGCCCTTCCGGCGTGCCGAAATCGCCCGGCAGGCCGTTGCGGCCATTGAACAGGATGTGCGGCTGAATCTGCCGGATCATGGCATTCATCTTCTCCGCCTGCCACTGCGTGGCGCTGAACGGCCACCATCCGTCGTACCACATCAGGTCAATCGGATTGAACCGGGTCACGAGCTCCTTCAGTCGGGCCAAAGTCTTGCCGATGAACTCTTCGTAGGCGTCCTGGCTCTCCAGCGCAGCCACGGCATCCGGCTGGTCGGTCCAATTGTTCAGGCTGTGGTAAAGGGAGACGCGCAGGCCGCGCTGACGGGCGGCCGCCACAAACTCCGCCACCAGGTCGCGCCTGGCATAGTGCATGGAGTTGAAGTCCGACAGGGCTGTGTCATAGAGGCGGAAGCCGTCGTGATGCATCGTGGTCAGCGTCACATACCCCATCCCGGAACGCACGGCCAGATCGCAGATGCGGTCGGCATCGAAATTTACGGGGTTAAAACTTTTCGCCAGCGCCCGCATCTCGTCGTGGCTGAGGCGCTCCCGGTTCATCGCCCATTCCCCGCGCTCCAGCATGCTGTACAGCCCATAATGAACAAACAGGCCAAACCGCGCCTTCACAAACCAATCCAGGCTCTTCTCGGACATAATCAACACCCTTTCCCTCGCATCCGTCAACACATGCCGGGGAGCATGGCAGAAGCGTGGATTCTCGTCAAGAACACCGCCATGATTACCGTGGCACCGTGGCGGCGGGCGCCCTCGACAGCCAAGGAACGCAATCGGCACGCCGACGAATTCGGTCGACGACAGCGGGATCGAAGAGAAGAAGGAGAAAGATGAAGAGGAAAGACGAGGACAGGCCTGCGCGCCCTTCTTTGTCTTTCCTCTTCGTCTTTCTGCCTTGTCTTTCAACTCCCCGTTCAAGCAAGCCCTGGCGGGCCGGCCTCCGTGCAGTACAGCGGGGGCTGCGCACCCGCTGATCCAAGGCGCTTGCCGACCCATCCAACCGCAATCCCGCAGGTCCCGCTCATAGTCTTTTCCTGATTTCCTTACCTCTAACTTGAACGGCACGCCACTACGCATTCCTCCGCGATCTCTGCGTCTCCGCGGTGAATCCCAATTCAGTTTCCACCGCAGAGCCGCGGAGAGCGCGGAGAATTTCAAGTTACCCGAGCGTTTGTTCGCGGCGCAGCCGCGCGGGTGGCTGAGTGCCAAATTGGCAGATACCCCGGTGGACGACTACGGATAACGAGGGGAATTCCGAATTCGTCAACCGTAGTCGTCGCCGTAGTCGTCCACCGACCCGCACCACCTGAACAGTTATCAAGTATTCTTGAACAGGGGGCCACAGAGAAGACAGAGCACGACAACCCTCCGTTTTCTCTGTTGCCTCCTGTTCAAACCCGATTGGGTTGCGGCTGCGCCGCGCTGGGTCCTTCGTGGTGAGAATTCACAACAGCTTCAGGAAAAGGCCATGGGCCCGCTGAGGCCATGGTCTTTTCCTAAAGCACCACATAAGCCGCGTTTTTAACCGCCAAGACGCCAAGTACGCCAAGTTTCCCCGACGTTTGTTTCCTTCTGTTAACCCGCGAAATTGCGGAGTATTATACTTGGCGTGACCGGATCCCCGCGACATGGCTGATACTTCTTCATCCTCAACTCCACCCCAGGTTTTTGCCCCACCCGCCAAATGCTCCCGGACTTCGCCAGACCGGTGGTGGTTGCTCGCGCTGCTGGCCTACACTGCCGGCACGCTGGCTTGGCTGGGGCACGTCGAAACATCTGCGCCTGCGGAAAAAGCCCCCGGCGCGGACAGCCCCCGCGCGCCGTTTGCCCGGCTGACGTCCGACAACTCCCGGAGCATGCGCGCCAAGCCCACCCCTGACAATCCGTTGCAAGTCGTGTTTCAAATTCCGTTTGCCCCGGACACACTCAGCCGAACGGCGCAATACCGCTTTCAACTCTCGCCGATCCCGGACACAAAACACTGCACGGTCCAGATCGTCGCAGAATGCGATCATCACTTCAGCTATGCCCATGTCTACCCGGACAGCGACTGGTCCTCCGCCGGCTTTGCATTCGTTGCGCCACTGACCGGCAAGGAAGCTGCCGCCTACTGGAAACCCATCGATCATCCCGGACAATGGGCCGACTGGGAGCGGTGTGGCTTGCGGCGGCTGCAGGTTAAAGTGTTTGCGAAATCCACCCTTCGCAATCACGTGGAACTGCGCTACAAGGCCGTTCCGCCAATCATGTCCGCCGTGGGCAACCTGCTGTGGACCCATACGACCGCCGATCCCGTATCGCTCGGCGAGCGTTTCGAACTGGCGTTCGACCTGACCGGCTGGGATGGCAACCCGTTTGATTACACGGTCCTGCCCGTAACGCTGGAGATCTCACCACCGGATGGCAGACGGCAGCGCATCCTGCCATTCTTTCACCAGAACTTCGAGGCCATCTCCGGCCCGGAGCCGGAGCGCATCCAGCCCTGCGGACCCAAACATTTCCTCGCCCGGTACCGCCCGGGCACAACCGGAGCGCATTCCTACCGCCTGCTGTTTCGCGATGCCGCCGGACGCGAACACGCGCTGCACACCGGAACTTTCCGCGTGACCGAAGGCACCGCGCCCGACTTCCTGCGGGTCTCCACCCGCAGCCCGCGCTTCTTCGAACATGCGGACGGAAGATTCTTCTATGCCGTCGGCTGGAATATTCCATACCCCGTGGACCGCCCCTACGGCCAGGAATACACCCCCTATCTGCCGGACACCAAGAGCCTGACGTTCAACCTGAAGCTGCTCGATGACCTGGCCGATGCAAACGGAAATTTTGCACGCTTCTGGATGAGTTACTGGTGGAACGGCCTGGAGTGGAACAAGGACGTGGACAACTATGGCGGCATCGGACGCTACAACCTGAAGAACGCCTGGATCAACGACCAGATCCTGGTCCATTGCGAAAAACGCGGAATCTACCTTCAACTGGAAACGCTCAACCACGTCAGCCTGAATCCCGAATACGGCTGGCCGAAACATCCGTACAATGTTGCCAACGGCGGCTTCCTTGACGAGACACGCACATTCTGGCAGCACCCGAAAACCAAAGCGCTTTCGCGCAACCACCTCACCTATGTCATCGCCCGCTACGCCGATTCTCCTGCCATCCATTCGTGGAATGTGATGAGCGAACCGGACATCCTGGGGCGCGACCGCTGGCCGCTCGCCAAACAGTACATCCTCTCCCAACTGCGGCTCATCCGACAGCTGGATCCGTACGGCCATATCACCTGCAATCAGTTGTGCATGTCGGATCGCGACACCTCCTTCTTCCACGAAAAGGAGGTCCAGTTCGTCAACGCCAACGCCTACGCCGGCGGCATCGCTGACCTACCGGATGACCAGATCGAGGCGATCCAGAGCTATGCCGAACGGTATTTCAACCATGGCCGCCCCATGCTCGTGGCAGAATACGGCGGGCACTATGCCGGAGACCCCGCCTTTAAGATGCGGCGCGACACACTGGGCGGGCTCTGGAGCGGCATGACCGCCGGCCTGGCCGGCACACCGCTAAGCTGGTGGTGGAACTTCAACTATGGCGAAGACCTGGGCCACTGGTACCGGGTGATCGCGGATTTCATGCAGGGCGAAGACCTCATTGGCGAAGACACGCCCGACAAGGGCGGCTGGCAGAAACGGGAAGTTACTTGTACAAGTCAGTCGGGCAACCTGCGCGCGCAGATGGCCGGCAATAGCTCGCGCCGCTTTCTCTTCCTCTACAACTTCGACACGCTCCGCCGAACCCGCAGCGTGGCCACCCGTTGCGCGGAGAACCGCGTGATGTTCGGCGACCTGACGCCAGGCAACTATGTGGCCGAATACTGGGACCTCCACACGGGCCGGACTGCGCTGCGCGCCGAACTGAGCGTGGGCGACGATGGCCGCGGCGAACTCTCGCCACCCGAGTTCACGGAAGGGTGGGCCATCAAAATCCGACTGCCAGACTCCGCCACAAACCAAGCGCCCGCCATCGCGCCACAAGCTTCACGTCTCCCGACGACTTTATCGCCACCATTGCCACCGCCGCCCCGGACCTCAACGCACGAAACCGCCGCCGACTGGTCCTGGCGCATCCTGCCGCGGACCAGCATCGTGTTTCCCGCCGCCGCAGAACAAGCCGTTATGGACGTGCGCATCGGCCTGCCGGATGTCTGCCGTGGCCGCAGCCCGCGCATCACAAACGCGGACGGGCAGCCTGTGCCGTGCGAATGGCAATTCCTTGGAGATGGCACCGGGTGGCGCATCCTCGTACACGCCACAGCCGCCACCGGCGACGTGACGGTTGTGGCGGATGCAGCAGATGCCACCCCGACACCAATACCGATCAACGAAAACTCCTGGGGGCTGCAAGTGATGGTCGCGCCAGGCACCTCGCCAACGCTCGCAACGGCGCCGCTCTTTGCCGAGCAGTTCCTGTCACGGCCGGAGAAGCGGCAGGCGCGCATGGACGTCATCAACCAGATGGAGAACCCGCTGGGCGAAGCCCGGCAGTTTCTGGCTATCTACCAGGGGCCCCTGCTGGCGCCGGCAGACGGCGACTACGTCTTCGCCTCCAACTCCGATGACGGCAGCTTTGTGAAAGTCGACGGTCAGGTGGTTGTCTCCTCGCCTGGCAGGCACGATATGGATGTGCTGAACCGGCCGGCCGAAAACACCTGGCAACATCAGGGCACGCTACACCTCAGGCAGGGCGTACACTGGATCGAATACTTTCACCAGCAGAACGCCGGCGCCTGCCTGGCCCGGCTCGGCTGGCGGCCGCCGCAAAAGAAACCTAAGGAGATGGATCTGCTCGCGCACCCGTTCCCAGAGGAAACCCCGGCCGCTCCGATCCACATGACGCCAGAGTGGGCCCTGGATGGACGCCTCCCCTGCGCCGTGGAAATCCAATACAAAGGTCAGGTCGCGTGCACCCTGGCGCCTGGCATCGGTCTGGAATTGCGGCGGCCCCGCACACGCATCGCGGTTGCAACCCGGGAGCAGAGCGGCACGCGGCAAGTTGAGTTTTTCCGCGGCGAAGGGTTGCAATGGATGCAGGCCGAAGACCGGCAGGTGCCGATCTGGGCCTGGAATGCCGCCTACCGGGAATTCTCGCTGGAGTGGGAGGCGCGTATCAACAGAACGAATCCACCAGCGCTCCAGACACTGGCATACGATATCCACCTGCCACTGACCGTGCAGATCGGCAGCCGCCCATCTGCCACACAAGCACATGCCGCGCGCCGTTGGATAACCTGGCCGCTGTCCCCGACAGATCAACACACCGCGTTTACCATAAGCCTGGGGCCGGTCCCCCTGCTGCGCGAAACCCTCGGAAGCTGGCCCTGCCTGCCGGATGTGTGGGCGCGGGTTCCACCCAAGCCCGTTGCGCTGGAGCGTCTGGTAGAGGTGGGACTGACTAAACCTGTCGCGCCGCTGGCCGGCAGCCGGCTTGCGCCATGGTGGTGTGGCACAGCGCCAAAAGACCTGACGCCGGATTGGTTGCGCCTGGATCCATGGACAGACGATCCGGAGTCTTTAGCCAAGGCCTTGGGCAAGGCGACAAAAGGTACCGGCGTGCTGTTGCGCCTGGATCGCCGCGCCAGCCTGCTGGGATTGCGTCCTGAGCAGCTCTACCAGCGCCTGCACGCGCTCCTGCACGTAATCCGGGAGGCAGGTGCTGAACCGGTGCTGGTGCTGAACCCCGAGATCGACCTCGCCATCCCCGCACAGCAGGACATAGCCCTGGCCTTTCACCGCCTGAGCAACGAGTTTGGTTGTCCATTAATCGACTTGCGGGAATTTTAAGGGAGCTGTTATGGAGTTATGACGAAGCCACCCGTAGCCCCGGCCCGCCCCGGGCCGAGGGCGGATTGCGGCGCTGGGCTTGTATGAGCTTTGTATGCGCTGGGCTCGGGGCGAGCCCGCGCTACGACCTAAACCATGACCGATAAAAACACATCCTACCCGATACCGAATGCCTCCACTGTGCTGTCGCGTAAGCAGGTGGCTACGCTCGGTGTTGCCGGGTTGCTATTGGCCGCAGCCCTGTGGCTCGACGCGCATCGAACCGTTCTCGTGCTCAACGTCGTGTTCATTCTCTTCTACCTGGCTTTCTGTCACTACAAGCTGGTGCTGCAATTTTACTCACTGCGTGCCACGCGGCAGACTTTCCACCCGGATGCCACGCTGCCGGGCGGCTGGCCGTCGTACACCGTGCTGGTTCCGCTCTACCGCGAGGAGACCGCCGTCCCCGGACTTATGGCCCATTTGCGCAAGCTGGATTATCCGGCGGATCGCATCGAGATTCTGCTGCTGGTGGAAGAAGATGATCAACTAACACGCGCTGCCGTGGACCGGGCCGGCGTGAGCGCGCCCTTCCAGGTCGTCGTGGTTCCGGTCAGCCACCCCCGCACCAAACCCAAAGCCTGCAACGTCGGCCTGCGCCAGGCCATTGGAAACATCCTGGTGATCTTCGATGCCGAGGATCGCCCGGAACTGGACCAGCTCAAGAAGGCCGCCACCCTCTTTGCACAGGCGCCGGCAGAAGTGATCTGCCTGCAGGCGTCGCTGAACTACTACAACCGCGATCGAAACTGGCTGACGCAATTCTTTGCCATTGAATATAGCGGCTGGTTCGATTATTGCCTCCCCGGGCTGCATCGTCTGGACGCGCCCATCCCGCTCGGTGGCACCTCCAACCATTTTCGCATGGACGCGCTGCGCGCCTGCCAGGGGTGGGACCCGTACAACGTCACGGAAGACTGCGATCTGGGGATTCGCCTCTATTGCAACGGGCAGCGCACGGCCGTGCTCGACTCCACCACCTGGGAGGAAGCCACCTTCCGCGTCCTCCCCTGGATCCGCCAGCGCAGCCGCTGGATCAAGGGGTACCTGCAGACCTACCTCGTGCATCTCCGGGAACACCGCCACCTGCTGCACCGCCTGGGTCCGTTGCGCCTGCTGCACTTTCACCTGCTCTTCGGCGCCGGCGGGCTCTGCCTGCTGATGAATCCGTTCTACTGGCTGCTGACCATGGCATGGTTCCTCACAGGTTCGCAGCTTGTCAGCGACTTCTTCCCGCTCTGGGTCCTGGTGCCTGCGCTTCTGAGTTTCCTGGCGGGAAATGCCGCATTTGTCCTGGCCTCGATGCTGGGTTGCCTGCGGCGGCGCTACTATCATCTGCTGCCGCTCTGCCTGCTGATGCCGCTCTACTGGGTGCTCATGAGCATCGGCGCCTGGAAAGGCGCGCTGCAGTTGATCACCAAACCGTTCTTCTGGGATAAAACACCGCATGAAGGGAATGAAATGTCGAATGTCGAACAAGGAACTCCGAATGTCGAACGGATGACGGCAGATGAAAACTGACCATGAACAAGTTTGCCACACACCGCATCTCCTTCCTGGCAGAGACCGCCCTCGGCTTTGTACTGCTGACGCTGGTCCTGATCTGGCGGCACGGCATGTCTTCCGAACTGCCGGACACCTGGCTCATGCGCGCCGGGATGCTGCGGGACCTGGCTGCGGAACTGCCCATCGGCCGCCAGGCCCTGGTTTGTTCGCCAGCCTTGATGCCGCTGCCCGGCGTGGCCGCCCTCCCCTTCCTGCCGTTCCTGCCACCCGCAAGTTATGGCTACGCCTATCTTTACGGCCTGGCTGCACTGCTGGCGATGGCTGTAGTTCCACTGCGTTCTTTGCTGCGCCAGTGTGGGGCGGAACGCCTGTCCAGCGCGGCGCCACTGATGCTGGCGCTGGCGGCAGCGACGCTGGGGGCGACGCCGCACAGCGACCTGCTGGCCTGCCTGGCCATGCTGATTCTGGCGCTCTACTTCGAAGGCCGGGATCTGGCCGAATTGCGCGCACTGGCTGGCGTCTTCTGGGGACTGGTCCTGTTTGCACATGTTGCGGGGTTGGCGCTGGTGGCGCTGCGCATGGTTGTGGCAGGTGTGTGCATGGCGCGTGAAAGTCGTGCCCTCGGCCCGGGGCGGGCCGGGGCTACTGAGGCGCAGGCGGTGCGCTGGATCCAGGGCGTTTCCGTCGCCTATCTCCTGGTCGTCTACCTCTTCCTCAGCTGGATGATCATGGGGGCGGTGCGCTACCCGGTGGAAGCTGCGGCGCGCCTCTGTAAACTCGAGCGTACCGAGGCACCCTCGGAATCGCTGGCTGCTGCGCTCAAGCGTCTCTGCCCGGACCGGACACCTGTTGTGAGCGGACACTGGGGCTACCTGATCCAGCCGCTACTGCAGGAAACCAGGGGGTATCACTTCATCGATTTTCACCCGGCCAAGTTGCCCGCATGGGATTCCCGACCGCTGGTGCTGGTGGTGCCAGCGCCGGGAAATCCGCTGGCCCGGCTGTGCGACCAGCAACCCGAGAATCCTGGCCTGCGGCCCGGCCGCGTCAGCTACCTGCTGCTCGCGCAGACACCGGACTGGCGTTTCTATCTGTTTGAACAACGCCAATGAACCTGTATGCATTGTTGGAAGCATGCCAGAAGGCCTAAGTCCGACAGGCTGCTAGGTATCCTTCATCACCGGCGGCTCAATCCGGTTGGTCCGGGAATCAACCAGCAGGTCAAGATAGTCGGAGAGGTCGCGCGAGTATTCCGTGTCGAGGCCGGCCTTAACCAGCTGCTTGTCCACGACCTTCAGCCCCAGTTCGCCGACTTCAGCATCCTTGGCGCTGCGGTAGCGCTTGGTCGGGTCGGGCTCAATGAATCGCTTGAGAATCGAGACCAGATCCGCATTCTCCGTGACATGCCGCGGCAGCAGCTCAGGCAGCCGCTTGGGCAGGCTCATCTTTAAAGCCATCAGTTCATTTTCAGTCAGATTTTCACCGTCTATCAGACGCCGCCCTCTCAGCATCTCCAGCGCGACCAGCCCGAGGCTGTAGAGGTCCGCCTCAACACCGCTGGTTTCCCGGCGGTGCACTTCCGGTGCCATGTACATGGGAGACCCCAGAAGAAATGTGAGTTTCTCGCCGACAATGACAGCCCGACCGAAGTCAACCACGTTCACGTTCCCGTGACGGTCAATCATGATGTTGCCGGGCTTGATGTCGGAGTGAATGAAATTCAGTTCGTTCATGCACTCCAGCCCACGAAGCACTCCGCGCATGATGTAAACAACAATGCCAGGCTGCAGGGAGACCTTGTCCTTTTCAATGCGGAAGATGCTCCCGATCCGTTTGTGCCAGTCCTTCGGCGGGCAGTTCTTCCTGGCCAGTTCCAGGTGATCGTTGGAAAGGAAGCGGCGCAGGTCCATGCCGTCAATCGCCTCCATCTCGATATACCCGATGCCAAAGGTCTCCTCGTAATTGTGGCGCGAGACAAGATTGGGGCTCTGGACGCGCTGCATGCGGGAGATCTGCGACGCAATCCGGCCCATGTCCGTCCAGTACTCTTCCGTACTGCGGTAAAGGCGCGGGTCGAAGATCTTGATGGCGTGCTCGGTGATGCAGCCGCGGCCGCCCTGACGCTGGGCCAGGAAGACCCTGCCCTGGCGTCCGCGCCCAAGCTCACGGGCAAACTGATAGGCAACCGGATAGTAGAGCGCACCGGCCCGGATGATCGAGTCGTAGTTGCTGATCAGGCCGTCCAGCGTCATGGCCGTGCGCGGCGGCGCGATGTGCCTGGCCATCGGCGCAACCACGGTCGACGTCGGATCCACATAAACATGTTTGGTAGAATTGGGCATAACGCGTTTCTTCTTATCATGTCTGAGCGCTCTATTTCCAGTTCATTCGTGTGGAGGGGCGCATCCCCTTCGTGGTGATAAATCCCGACTGCTTCAGGAAAAGACCCTGCCGCAGCTGTTGCCGCAATAAGACCTGGCTTGCCCCGGCGCGCGAGATGCGCGATGATCCTTGCGAACGAATCGCTGGCGTCTGCCGCGGGGCGATGCGTGAGGATCGGCAGGTCACGCGGTAGCGCGTCCCGGTGGCCTGCGAGCTCCGCGCGCAGGCTGCGGCTGATCCGGCGCTGGTTTCCGCATCAGCCCGCGCGCGGAGCTCGCGGGCCACCGGTCCACAGCGGGAAATACTGAAAAACAGGGCCGTTACATGAACACAGGCAACGACAAAATGAAACTTCTCCTGGTTCCGGACGCAGCTGCCCTGCAGCGCAAACTCGCCAACCCGCCGCCGCTGCTGGGAAGACTTTATGCGCGCTTCCAGGAGCGCCTGCAGATGGATGCAGAGTTCCGGCGGCACCACATCTTCCTGCCGGCGCTCCTGGGCGATGTGGCCGCCATCGCCGAGGCCAAGGGGCAGATCTTTACGCTCGCGCTGAATCCGCTGATCCTGGCGCGGGAGCAGGCGCCCATGTCGCAGCTGGCCGCACAGGATAATCTCAACTCCCACGCCTGGTGTGTGGCGCCGCGGGCCATGCGTCTGGCTGTCTATTACACCTGGCTCGATGCGCATGGCGCGTGGTCGCCGGAGGAACGCCGCCTCATCGGCACCGGCCTGCTGGACTTTTTCTATTCCTTCGTGATCCCGGTGTTGCGGGCGCGCACGCCAGCCGGCAACAACCAGCAGCTCTCCATGGCCTTCTGCAGCGCCTTGACCGGTCATGCTTTTGCCGGCGTGGACGGCGTGTCCGCGCGCGCCATCGCCCTGCGCGACTACGCACTGCCCAAGCTCCGGCAGACCCTCGGCCTGATGCCGGCCAGCGGCTACTCCGGCGAAGGCTCGACCTACCAGTCTGATGTGGTCTCCGGGCTGGTGCTCTGGACCGGCGTATTCCTCGATCAGCTGGGCGAGCCCGACATCTGGACGCGCACCTGGGAACCCAACCACACCTGCCTCAGCCATACCCTGCGTCTGGAAACCAACATGTGCAGTTGCGGCGGGCTGCTGCCGCCCTGGGATCAGTACGGCTGGGCGCGCATCCACAACCTCGCAGCCCGCACACGCTGGGCAGAGCTCTCGCGCGCGCCGCACCTCCTGGCCGAGGCCGAAGGCGCCTGGGATGAAGAAGGCTTCCTGGCCTGGCGCCCGGACGACCGCCTCTGGACCCTGCTCTACTGGCCGGAAAACGAAAGCCTTCTACCCACCACCGCCCACCTTCCACCGCCCACCGTCCACCCGCCACCGTCCACCGCGCCCTCCCCCCTCTCCGGCTGGAGCCTGCCTGCGGTTGGCGCCGCCGCCGAACACCTGCCACGCAAGCTGCGCGTCCTGTCGGTCTGGGATCGCTGCGCCGGCAACCTGCAGGGCATCGGCCGCGAGCAGGCCAACCCCAACCATCTGATCATTGACCTGGTCGGCGAGCCGATCACCGGGGACGGAGCGGACGACGGCTCCGTGCGGCTGTTCTCGGATGCGTCGCTGGCACGCACCCTGCAATCCCTGTCGAGCGTGGAACAAGAGCTGATCGTACAGCAGTATGGCAGCATCGAGCGCTGGGCTTGCGGCACACAGCAGGGGTTTGTCGGCATGTCCTGCGCCACTTTTATAGATGGCTGGGAGAGCTACTTTCCGCGCCATCCTCGCGAAGGGCAGCTGATCTTCGAGCGCCGGGAGGCAAATCGACATACCTTTGCCGGCGAAGCGGCCGCTTTCTTTCAACCGGCCTTTGATGTGTCGCGCATGCGGCGCACAGTGACCATGAGCGCCGCCGGGATCGTCTGGGTGGTAGACGACCTGCGGGCGCCCTCGCCGCATGCATTCAACTGGCGCCTGTGGCTGCATCGCGGCGTGCGTCAGACCGCACCGCAGCGCGTGCAGCTGACCTTGGCCTCCGGCGCGGCCGTGACCCTCGCCTGGCTGGCCGAGGCCGACGGCGCCGCGCATGCTGCGCCCATGACGATTACCACAGTCCCGACCTTCCCCCGCCGGCGCAACCGGCTTGTCTGCCTGGAGCAAGGGAGTGATCGCTGCGATCTGTCCGCCACCGGACGGCGCGTCCGCTTTGTGACCTGCCTCGTCCCCGAAGCGATCGAAGAGCTGACCGTGCGTCAGACCGCCCCCAATGCCTGGGAGGCAACCTGGACCGGCGGCTCCGACTGCTTTCTCCTGCCAACCGAAATCGAGACCACGCCAGACCCGGAATTCGTAACCGGCCGCCAGATCCAGGAACACGACACGCTTTGCGACCTCGATGAGACGCCTTTCGCCTTGCTGGACGAACCGGATGCGGCGCTGCTCGCTGCGCTGGCCGACGCGCCAGTTGCGACCTGGCGTCGCACCAACGCCGCCATGCAGACGCTGACCATCCGTCAGGTGGCAGCAGCCATGCCGGCCATCCAGAAATTGCTGCTCGACCCGCAACAGAGCTACACGGTCCACTCCGTGGCCGCCTGGTGCCTGGGCCGCGCACGCTACGCGCCGGCACTCGCCGACCTGCGTCGCATGGCCAACATCCCGGAGGTCAACACCGCCGCGCGCGCGCGCTGGGGTGTGGAGAGGATGGCGGGAGGGCGGTAGGGACGGCAGGGACCGGAGGGACGGCAGGGACCCGAGGGACGGTGCGCATGGGCGCCGTGGCTGGCCCGTACGCGTAATAGCTTGGGATTCACCCCCGAACCGCCCGCGTGCACCTTCTTCCACCCTTCCATTCTTCCATTCTTCCAATCTTCCGCCCTTCCGCATTGACAACCCCTGCTGAAATGGGCTACTGTTCTACTCTTCTTTGCCACAATAAAGGCCTTCCGTGCCTGGCAAGGAGATCGATCTACCGTTCCGGCGTAGCGCAGTGGTAGCGCAGGTGGCTGTTAACCACTTGGTCGCAGGTTCGAATCCTGCCGCCGGAGCCATTCGACGCGCCGCCTCATGGCGGCTTGCTCATGGCCTCCGGCCCCTAAACTTTCCACGCACAAATACTGTCCTGGGTGGCGGCGCGTCGAATGGCCCCGAGCAAGGCCTCGAGCAAGGCCCCGAGCAAGGGCGCAAAGCGCCCGCGTCGAGGGGCCGCGTCGAGGGGCCGCGTCGAGGGGCCATGCCGACGGAAAAGCTCATGCAGGATCGCCTTTCCCCCTGTCCCGCAGCCTGCTACGATTTCCCCATGTCCGCCTGGTTCTACATTCTGCGCCTGCGATCCGGCGTCCTCTACCCTGGTGCCACAACGGATCTGCAGCGACGCTGGCAGGAACACACAAGCGGCACAGCCTGCCGCACCACCAAACTCGATCCGCCGACAGCCCTGGTCTATGACGAGACGTATGAAACGTTTTCCGAGGCCCGGCGGCGCGAGGCCCAAATCAAGCGCTGGAGCGGAAAGAAAAAAGCGGCGCTTGTCGCCGGAAACCTCGCCCTGCTGCGAAAACTTGCCGAATCACATGACGGACTGGAGTAAGTAGAGCCTGTCCCAAAGCCTACTTTTGCTTTTTTGCCAATGAAACGCCAAATAATTGCGCTTGGGGACGCACGTAAAACTGAACAAATTGGGCTGGTGGATCGAAAATGGCACAGTATAGCAACAAGGTGATGTAGAAAGAGTTTCCACCGCAAAGGACGCGAAGGAGCGCGAAGGGACTTTGTATGGAGGGGTAATACTCACAAACATGCGTAGAAATAGCAGTTCTTCGCATCTGCTGCGCTGCGAGCGTCTGGCAGCTTCGCGTACCTTCGCGTCCTTCGCGGTGAAAATTGCAGGAAAAGCAAAAGTGGGAGTTTTGGGACAAGCTCTAA
>JBAXVM010000047.1:0-14934 GCA_037129105.1 bacterium | reverse complement strand
TTCTGCTGCAAAACCCCACGGCGCCAAAGGATTGGCGCCCTCCATGTGCGGAAACAGACCTGTTTTGTCGTACACACTTACCGGTTACGCTTACTCGAATAGGAAGGCGGGCCGGGGTTACAGTTTTCCCACGAAACGCAGCAAGCCGTCCAGGATCGTCAGCGGATGCGGCGGGCAGCCGGGGATGAAGAGATCCACCGGCACCACAGAGGCGGCGCCGTCGTGTACTTCCGGGTGTCCGGCATACGGTCCGCCGGCAATGGCGCAGGCGCCGCAGGCGATCACGATCTTGGGCGTGGGCAAGGCAGCATAGGTCTTCTCCAGCGCCAGACGCATGTTGGCGCTGACCGGGCCGGTAATGAACAACCCGTCCGCATGCCGCGGCGAGGCCACAAACTGAATACCGAAGCGCCCCAGATCCCAGGCCACGGTACCGAGCACGCTGGTGTCCGCCTCGCAGGCGTTGCAGCCGCCGGCCGAGACTTCGCGCAGCTTGAGTGAACGCCCGAAATATTCCCGCGCCTTCTCTACCAGCGCCGGCGGGAACAACTCCGCAGCCGGCTCGCCATCCTTGGCCGCACCGGTCACCAACGCTTGAGCGGACGCGCGTCCTCGCGCGCCATCCGCCTTCGGCGCCGCGGCCCTTACCACCAGCGCCTCGCGCGCCGCTGCCGCCAGATGGTAATCGGCGCTGAAGGTCACCGCCCGGCGCGCACAGGCGCGCTCACAGGCGCGACAGAAAAGACAGCGACCCGTATCCAGCGCCAGCCCCCCGTCATGGCAGGTGATGGCGCCAACCGGACAGACCGCCGCACACTTGCCACAGGCATCACAGGCCGTATGGTCCACGCGCGGCCGCCCGGCAAATCGCGCCGGCAGCGCCGGCGCCGGGCCATCGGGCCAGGACATGGTGCGGTATTTCTGGTGGATACGCGTTCTAAGGATGTCGAGCATGGGGGGAGGCTTCCCGGAAGATAGGGTTCAGGTTTCAGTGGTCAGGGTTCAGGAACATAAGCAACGACCGTAAATCCCGGCCGGTTATTCCATTTCACTCCTGAAACCTGAACCCCGAACCCTGGCTCCTTTCTCACAAATCATGTCCGCAATACGACAGGTTGAAACTCTTGTTACACAGGGGAAAATCGGAGATCTGCTGGTTGCGCAGGGCATAAGCCAGCCCGAACCAGTTATGGAACGAGGGGTCGAAGATCTTGTAACCAGCAAACCGTCCGTCCGGACCGGTGAGCGCCACGTGGCAGATCTCGCCGCGCCACCCCTCAACCAGTGTCACGGCAAACTGAGCTGGCTGCAGCGCGGATGCTGCCGCGTTGCACACGACTCCGCCGGGCAGCGACTGCAGTTGTTCCTCAACAAACGTCAGCGACTGCTGGACCTCCAGCCAGCGCACGTAGGCGCGCCCGAACACATCGCCCGAGTCCCAGGTGCAGACCGGCAACTGCGCAAAGCGGAAGATGCCGTACGGAAAATCACGGCGCACATCCCGGGAGACGCCGCAGGCGCGCGCGGCCGGGCCCACCATGCCGATGGCCTCGCAGACCTCACGCGACACGCTGCCGGTCTCCTCAAAGCGGGCCAGCACAGAGGGCGCGCGAAACAGCAGTTCAATGGCGGACGTGGCGTCGCAGCGCAGCTGCGCGTTCCGGCGCACGAGCTCCGCGACCTCCGCCTCGCCCAGGTCGTACGCGCACCCGCCCGGCCGCACCAGGCCGCGCCCGAAGCGGTTGCCGCAGAGCACGGCCGTCATATTGAGCGCATCGCCCCGGATGCGCCCACAATAGGCCTGCGTGGGCAGAAACCCGATATCTCCGGCCAGCGCGCCCAGGTCGCCGATATGATTGGCCAGCCGCTCCAACTCCTGCGCCACGCCGCGCAGCGCCTGCGCGCGCGCAGGCACGCGGGTAGGCCCGAGCGCCTCGCAGATGCGGCTATAGGCGGTGGCGTGCCCGATGGTGGTGTCGCCGGCCAGCGTCTCGGCAAAATGAATGCTGCGCGCGTTCGGCCCGCCCAGCAGCGCGCGCTCAATGCCGCGGTGCTGGTAGCCCAGCGAAATCTCCAGGTGGTAAACGGTTTCGCCGTGACATTGAAACCGGAAATGCCCCGGCTCGATGATGCCGGCATGCACCGGCCCCACGGCCACTTCGTGGATCTGCTCGCCCGCGATGCTGAAATAATCGGTCACGCCGCAGGTTGGCGTATCGGCCGGGGCTTCGCGTTGGCCGGCCTTCGGGAACCGCACCGGCTTGAGCCAGGGGTGCCCTTCCGGCTGCACACCACAGGACTCCGCGATGTCACGCTCGAACCCGTGCGCCTGCGCGCAGGCTGGCGTCAGCGATGGATAGGCTGCGCCCACCGTGGTGCGCCCGGCAAAGAGCGCGCTTTCCGCTTCCACGGCCAGCACAGCATACAGGTCGGCGCCGCCTTCCGGGCGCGGCAGGCCCAGCAGCGCCGCGAGCCGCTGGCCGGAGGCCACGGCCGTGGTCACCTCCGCGGCAAACGCCTCAAAAGGCAGCGCAGGCAGCTGCGCCTGCGACACCGCAACGCCGTTGTTGACGCGCAGGAAGGTCATGGCCGCCCCCCGATAATCGCAGCCGCCTGCTGCAACAGATCACTGAGCCCCAGCGGCAGGCAGAGCCCCAACGCCACCAGCAGCACCAGTGGCAGTGCCACCAGCAGGCGCGCGCTCCAGCCGCCCGCCGCCGCGGCCGGATGCTCCGGGGGCGGCTGGGAGGCATCCCAGCCGATGGCCAGGGCGCGCCGCAACACCGCGATGAACGCCACAGCCAGCGCCAGCAGATAGATGCCAACCGTCCACCAGGCGTGCTGTTCTACGGCGGACTTCAGCACCAGCAGTTCGCTGAGGAACAACACCCCCGGCGCCACGCCGATCAGCGCCAGCAGGGACAGGATCATGCCCGTCCCCCACACCGGAACCTGCCGCACCACGCCGCCCATGCGCCGCATGTCATGCGTGCCGTACGCCTGCCCGAGCGTGCCGGCGCAGAAAAACCCGAGCGGCTTGGCCAGCGCATGCCCCAGCATGTGCAGCAGGGCGGCAAATGCGCCCAGGCCGCCCAGGCCTGCACCCAGCGCCATGATGCCGATATGCTCAACGCTGGAATAGGCCAGCAGGCGCTTGAGATCGCGCTGGGCCATCAGGAAGCCTGCAGCCACAACCATGGAGATCAACCCCAGCGCCACCAGCACGTCGCGCGCCCAGCCGACATCCCCGCTGACGCCCTCCGCCAGCGGGAGGCAGCGCAGGATGCAATACAGCGCGCTGTTCAGCAGGCACCCCGAGAAGACGGCGGACACGGGCGACGGCGCCTGGCTGTGCGCATCCGGCAGCCAGTTGTGCATGGGCGCGAGCCCGGCCTTGGTGCCGAACCCGACCACCAGAAAGAGAAAACCCGCCTTGACCAGGGACGGATCGAGCTGCGCCATGGACGCCATCAGGTTCGTCCAGAGCAGCGCCGTGCTCACCGGCATCCCGGTCTGGCGCGTAGCCGCCGCAATCAGCAGGATCCCCATGAACGCCACGGCTATGCCGACCGAGCACATCAGCAGGTACTTCCACATGGCCTCGAGCGACCCGGACGACAGGTGCGTGCAGATCAGGAAGGCGGTCAGCAGCGTAGTGGCCTCAACGCCGAACCACATCACGCCCAGGTTGTTGGCAAAGAGCACGAGCAACATCATGGCCAGCGTGCCAAACCAGAGCCCCGTAAAACGCCGCGCCATCTTGCGCGTAAACGCGCCAGCGGCCACTTCTTCCTGAAAGTAACGGCGCGCGTAAACCGCAGCCGGCACAAACACCAGCAGCAACAGCAGCACGTGCAGCGCGGAAAGCGCATCCAGCCGCAGCCACCCCTGCGCCCCGACCAGCTCGCCATGCACCCAGGTCATGATCACAGCCGGCAGGGCACTCAAGGCCACCACCGCTGTTCCCAGCTCCAGGTACCGCAACTGGGCCGCCGGCGACATGCGCAGCAGCGCCGCCAGCGCCAGCACCACCGGCACGGCCAGCGCATAATAGATGTAGAACGACGGATCCATCCCCGACTTATCCTTTCAAGGAGGTGAGCTGCGCAGCATCAATGTGGTCGAACTCCCGGCTGATCCGGTAGATCGCGATGCCCATGACAAAGACCGCCACAAACATATCCATCAGCACGCCCAGCTCCACCAGCATGGGAATGCCGCTGACAATCGCCAGCCCGAAGATGTAGATGCCGTTCTCCAGCGTCAGATACCCCAGCACCTGACAGATGGCCGTACGCCGCGCCACCATGAGAAAAAGACCTGTGGCCATAACGGAAAATGCAACCGGCACGACCAGCTTCGATTCCGAGCCAGCCGAGAAGGGCAGCCGCGAATCGAACCAGAAAGCAGCGCCCACGGCGGCCACGCCAATCAGCGTAGACAACCCGTAGCCGACCAGCGGCCGCTCTTCGTGCGTGGTCCGCGCCGCACGCACCGTGCGCATCAGGAGCCAGGGAAACACGCCGGCCTTAAGCAGCGCAATCAGCGCGGCCAGGATGGCCACGCGCAGCGGAATCTCGCCGCCCTCAATGGCCAGCGGCAGCAGGCCGATCATAAACCCCTGCACCGCCGTCATGCGCACGGCAGCCGCCAACCGGCTCGTGCCCAGCAGCAGGAAGCAGCTCAGCAGAAGAACAACCAGCAGTGTGTCGGTAAAATGGTTCATGGGTCAGTTAGGAGACGCCAGCCAGCCAGCGGCCCGCGCAACGATGGCCGCTGACCGGCGGTTACGTTGTCTTCGTGTTGCGTGTTGACGGATAGAATGGCGTGCTGAGGGCGGAAATGCAAGCCGAAGCGCTGCGCTGGGATATGCCGTCTACTCGCAACTGGCCGGAAAGTGGACAGCGTAAAGCCGTCCCTACCCAACCAGAGCGCAACATCCCGCCCCCAATCGCCGTACCGATCTCGAAGCTGCACCCATGGCTCGCCCTTCTCCTGCACGACCGTCGCGATGACAAGGTCAAACGGCCACAACAGAATTCGGCAGTCGTCGTCATCATCAAACAGTTCGTCCCCACCAGTGGCCCTTATCCGCGGGCGTGCGGCTTGCCCGCCGGATCCCTGAGCGAAGTCGAAGGGGCGTAGGTGGGAGTGCCCAACGATGGCGAAAACCAGAGGCGCTCTCCCCGCGCGCTACCCGCGCGCGTGTGCCGTCGGGGTTGTGGGCGGTTTAAGTGCAGGAAACGTTGAAGGTGAGACTTTGCACAATATGTGCAATTCAGCGGAGATTCATCGAACTAATTGCTTATTTGTTGTCTTCAGGGCTGACCCCACGAAGCCAATGAGGAGATACGGTCCTTCTCGCTCATGTTTCTAATATTTAAGGTCTGACCCTTTGGGCCCCCCTGACCCTTTGGGCCCCCCAAACACGGCCTTGCTTTTACCAATCTACAAATACGACCCTAATCGCCCCTACAGGCTGGCCCCAAGAAACACCCTCTATTCCGTAGTCACCACCTGAACCATACCCTTAGAATTGATTACAATAAGATAGTAAGGTGGCGATTCAATGCCAACTATTAACCTCCCAATAGTTGCATGGCTGTCTGTAGAAATAACGGCAATTGTCGTCGGAATGACATTTGTGGAATTCCGCAAGACTTGGTGGCCATCGCTGTCAGACATAAAAGTCTGATGCGTATTATAGTGAACTGGCACTTCGCCACAGAATTGACCCTTCGTATCAACCTCAATTTTGACCACGTTCTTCGCAGACTCAGACAGACTGCCGTGAGATAAGGCAGAACTACAGATCAACATAATGTTTGTAGTTGGCTCGATAGTTCCGGCATTACCAAGATGAATGCAACATCCGCGAATTCGTTGATTTCGGAATCTAAATGATTCAGTAACATCAGCTTTGATGTCAAAGCCCCCAGAACCATCCACTCCTAAATTACTTGGTTCAGCTGACAACGAAAGAGACCAACATGTTAACAATATGACCAGGATGAGTGCTGAGTATGGCATTCCCTATCTCCCTAGTTGTCAGCGTGTCAGAAAGAAATCATGGTTCAGGTGTTATTGGCACGTAATCACCGCTTGATGGCGGAAAACGATTATCAATTGGAGGGATTAACTCAAATTGTCCTGGACTTAACATGTTCATGTGAGAACTTTCCAACCTAGTTATCCGTGAAACAAAGAATCCGGCAGATATCGCCACTATTCTCAGACTATCCTGGCATTGCGAACACGATAGCGGGGTGCGTGCTTCTTCGATTGCGAGCATATCCCCCAATCGATCCAGTTCTCGGCGCATTGACTGGATATGGCGCTGCTCATGTCCGTATATAAGCCTAGCTATGCTCGCATCGCCCGCATACATCTCGTTAATTACTATTTTATCGTATTCTCTGATAGTAAATTGCAAACGGCACTCACAGTTTCCAGCCAAATTTAACTGCTGAACACACCGGCCCGACACACGCACATGTTGTTCCGCATCTCCGCCAATGACCGCATCGCCTGCATCCCCTAAATCGTCTTCCGGCATTGAGTACCAACGCATGTTAATTATATTTGCTGGCCGATAGTCAAACGTGACTAGTCCAAGTCGATCTAGCCTAGTTAATGGCGCATTTCCGGTCATTCCATATAAGTTATGGCCGCCTTTCTCTCTAATTGGATCCCGACTCACCCACCTCCCAAACCCCGGCGCATAGTACCTATAGCCGTAATAGAGCGCACCCGACACGAAAATCGTAGTGGTATCGAATGTTTCCTGATGCGATGCAACGGGTTGCGTCACAATATTCCAGACGCTGGTGCTGAAAGTCGCAAAAAAATCCCAGACGCGATATTTTGACCGGGGTGGCAATTTTTCCCCGCTGCGATTTTCGGACGCTATGCCATGAAAGCCCATGCGAGAAAGGTACGCCTTCGGCGTTACAGCGGCAAGACCAATTCTGCGACCGTAACGCCTGACGCCCACCCGTGACGCTCCTTGGATGTCCGGACGGACATCATCGCCTCCGTTGAACTCACCCCAGCTGCTGCGCCCCCTCAACGCGAGCCACTGAAAAAGACACTGGCGCATGGCTTATTTGTTGTCTTCAGGGCTGACCCCTCGAAGCCCCTTTGTATGGCCCCCGCCGTACATTTAAGGTCTGACCCTTTGGGCCCCTACGGAATGGGCTAAACTGTTACGCCGCGACCCTAATCGCTCTATGGCTCCTTAGAAGAGCGAAACAAACCGTTTGTTCCTCGACCGCACACTTGATTTACGAGAAGGCACACTCCTTTGTAGTTAGCCGGCAAACAATCTAAGGGTATTTTTCCATAGCAATCTCGTATGTTTGTATCAGCACCAGCATTAACAAGAAGTTGTGCACTTAAAATCAGAAATTCGTCAGGAGTGCCAAAGTCTAACGACCCCATTGCACAGTGCAGCGCCGTCTCCCCCATATTGTTTTGCGAATTTATTGGCGCTCCCTTGGCCAAAAGCAACCTCACCAGTTCTGGACTATATATAGCGAAATGCAACGCCGTCATTCCTGTACGATTAGTAATGCTCAAATCATTTGCGCAATTTACCAATGTTGAACATTTTTGCCCAAAGAATGTCAAAAAGCTTAGAGTCTCTTTGAAATGATTTTCACATTCACTGCAAGCCTTTATGCGCCTATCTCGCAACTTCTCATCTGCATAACGATATATTTGATATTTCGCTCCGACATACATTTTTACTGCAAGGACGACATCAGTCGCATTTGTCTTTCCGCGGTGCTCTAGATATTCCTTGGCGGTTGTCATTTCAGAGTTTACTATCCGCCAATTAGTATCATCATGCTCGCAAAGTGTAGAGCAGCCTACCAAAAGACCCACAACTAGGATCAATAAATGCAAACCCAAATTTATATTCCACTCGAATTGCTTGTTTACGTTCATCTGTGCCTCATAATGCCCAAGGCGGTGCCGGGACCGTTTCGCCTGGCATTGTTGTCCCAGCCGGAATTGGATCGTAACCGGTCGATGCCTGCGGCAAATAAGTACTGCTTGGGGCCCCGTGGTTCGCCTCTGTTGCCAATGCGTCATTCCATAACTTATGCAATCTAGCTGAAGTCGCGTCGGCCATTTTACCGCAAGCCGTTAAACTAATATTTTCCGCATCCGCCTCATCGCCCTTAATAAGCGTATCTATATAATCTGTTGCATACAAAATCAAATTTTTCATATGTAATTGTTCGTGTCCATATCTTTTTTCCTTCGTCATGCTGCCATCTTTTGTTTTGTTAATTAGCACATGAAATTTTACCTTCAGCCAGCAGACCATATTATGAGGAAGATCATCTTCTGACTCGCCTGGTTTGGGCGTTCTCGCACATTTACATTGACACCCCATTGATGCAGGAGGAACGGAAAGTTTAGCCCACGTTTCACCCATCGGACCAGAAATGGCTGCGTCAGCAACAAAACTCCAAGGCACCGCCTTCCAACTATTCGGCGACAATTGTAGATCAAACAAACCAAGCACATCCACTCGAAATAAGGGTACGTTTTGCACAAACAAAAATATATTTGCCCCCACTTGTTCCCCACTCGGATCCCTACTCACCCACCTCCCCAACCCCGGGCTATAGTATCTATAGCCGTAGTACACCAACCCCGTTTCATCATCCGTGTACTTCGAGGAGAACCGGTACGGGTTGGCTGATGCAAGACTGCCGCTGCTAGCTGTGGCATTGCCGTACGGGTCCCACTCGTAATGCGCAAGGCTGAGGCCGCTGGCGTCGGTCAGATCGCTCACATTTCCGTTCGCATCATAGAAATAGAAGGCCTGCGTGCCGTTCAGGCTGGCTGTGAGCAAGCCGCCGATGCCGCCGGCGCCCTGCAGGGAGCCGCTGAGATCCAGGCCCCAGACGTAGGCGTTGGTAACGGCCGGCACGGAGGCCGGCCCTCCAATGGTCGCTTGGACCAGGTTCCAGCCATCATAGAGGAACTTGTTGGTTGTGGTGCCGGCGACCTTCTGGACCCGGCGGGACATGTAGTCGTATTGCGCCGTCATGACCGTGGAGCCATTCACCATGACATTGGTCAGGCGGTTTTCGGCGTCCCAAGTCAGTGCCAATCCGCCGTAGTTGGTGAGGTTTCCGTCGGCGTCGTAAAGCGGCGCGGACAGAGCCGCGCCCTCCAGAATGTTCGTGTACTGGTTCAAGGCGTTGGCCAGATACGCCAGAACTTCGGCGTTATTCGTGGCTGCCGTGCGGTTGCCGATGGGGTCATAGGCGTACCCAAACTGGTTCGTGCCCATGGCGGCGGTGGTGAGTTCGGAGCGGGGGTTGTAGCCGAAATTATTTGTCGCGTTGGCACTACCGGTGTCTATCCGCTGGGTTCGGCGGGCCAAGGCATCGTTGAGATAGCCAAACCGCGAAATCATGGTTTGCCCCACGGAGTTGCTGACGCCAGCCAGCAGATCGCGGTGTGCCTCGTAAGTCCGCTGCACCGTGACAGGACGGCCGGCAAGCGTTGAATGGCCGCCATGCGCCCCAGGTAGTTGGACGGACTCTGCCCCACGCCTGCCACCACGGCGATCATCTCATTGGATACGCCGCCCTTCCATTGACTACGGACATTGTGCTTCTGGAGACGCTGGCTTACAACCGAGGAGGCCGCCACCGCCGGAGTTGGCTCAGGCACCTGGGTCACGGCTGGTTTTTGATGTGGCTCTACCCTCGTTGCTCCCGTGTGCCTCCAGCAGAACCAAGCCACCAGAAGCGCTGCCGACAGGATGCTCCACCACCGCCAAGAGTTCCGCATCTCCTACTCCTTGTTCAAGTCTAGCTACGTTCCTGTTCTACCATCAGAAACCGTTCGGGATGCTGGCGCAAGGATGCATGGAATACAAGCCTTAAATCCTAACCCAGGCCATACCGCAAATTGATAAGAAATCGCTTTTCGTCTTGCCCCGGTCGGCCTCGACCCGCGCGAGCCGAAATCAAACCGGAACCGGTCTAATCGCACGGAACTCTCCCGCGGGCCGCCGTCGGCCGCTTCCGCCGACCATTACGCGTTCGCCGCAGGGCGCTCTTCCTGTTCTACTATCTTCCGAACATCTTTTCGGTGCATTCGGGAGAGACACGATGGGCACGTCAGGACTGCGGAAATGCCCCCACTGCGAGACTTGGTTCACGCCACGGGGACGCAATGCATGGCATCAGAATTTCTGTTTGGCGCCGGGATGTCGGGCAGCCAGCAAACAGGCGAGCCAACGGAAGTGGCGCAGGAAGAACCCGGGCTACTTTCATGGCGATCAGTATGTGAAGAAAGTTCAGGATTGGCGCCGAAAACACCCGGGATACTGGAAGCCGAAGGGGGCGTCCGAGCCCTGCTCGCCACCGGATGCGTTACAAGATCTCTTAATCCTGCAAGTTTTTGATTACAAGGGGGTTAATATCTTCAGGAATTGCCTTTCTGTGGAGATTTCCCGACCGTTACAAGATCTCTTGACGGCGCAACAGCATGTGCTGGTTGGGCTTGCTGCCATGATAAGCAAGGAACCGTTACAAGATTCCATCGCTCATGTCCTTTCCGACTGTTATGAACATGGGCGGCGCATCGACGGCATCGTGCCGTGGTTGAAGCCACAGGAGGATGTTCCCACATGCCGCGCATCACAGAAGCTGAGATCGAACGCATCCAACGCGAGACGGACCTGACGGCGCTGGTGCGCGCCAGAGGCGTGGAACTGCACAAGCACAGCGCGAAAGACCTTGCGGGCAAATGTCCGTTTCACGCCGACGACCAGCCGTCTTTCATCGTCAGTCCCGAGAAGGGGCTTTTCCACTGCATGGGTTGCGGGGCGGCCGGCAACGCGATCCAGTTCGTCGAGAAATTCGATGGCTTGAGTTTACGGCACGCCTTTGAGTTGCTGAACGCGGGCACGGCGGCGTTTTCAGCGCCTGCCCACGCACGGCGCGCAGGCGCACCGCCCTCCGCGCACGTGAAAAAGGCGAGCGTGCCCCGGCTCGACTCGCCGCTGGATCTGGCCGCAGAGGACGAAGCCGTGGTGATGGGTCAGGTGGTGGACTACTACCACGAACGCTTGTTGAAAACGCCCGCCGCGCTTGACTACCTGGGCGGCCGGGGCTTGTTCCACGAGGAGGCGCTCAGGAAATTCCGCGTGGGGTTTTCCGACCGCACGCTGGGCTTGCACCTGCCACAGATGAACCGCAAGGACGGCGAGGCGATCCGGACGCGGCTGCAGAAGCTGGGCATTTACCGCCCGAACGGCAGGGAGCATTTCAACGGCTGTATCGTACTGCCGGTTTTCGGGAAAGCGGGCGAAGTTTGCGAGATGTACGGCCGTCGGATTGCGTCACCGGAGCCGGGCCAGCCCAAGCACCTCTTCCTGCCCGGCCCGCACGCGGGCATCTGGAACGCCGAGGCACTTGAGGCCTCCGAATTGATCCTGTGCGAGGCCCCGTTCGATGCGCTCACCTTCTGGGTCAACGGCATCCGCAATGTGACGTTCATCTACGGCACCGAGGGGTTCACCGCCGAACTGTTCGAGGCGATCCTGGCAAAGAAAGTGCGCCGCATCCGCATCGCCTACCACGCCGACGATGCCGGCGAACGGGCCACCGGGCGTGATGCCGCACGATTCATGGCACACGGCATCGAGGTCTTCCGGGTCAAGTTCCCGTGGGGCATGGATGCCAACGAATACGCGCAGAAGAACCAGCCACCCGTCCATGCGCTGCAGACACTCTTGAATGCCGCGGAATGGCTGTGCGGGGTTCGGAAGAATTCAGAAGTCAGGATTCAGAATTCAGAAGGCAAGGCATCCCAAAATACGTCCACGCCCGCGCCTTCTTCTCTTAAATTAGCTGCTAATTATTTAGCTGCTTCTGATTTCCAGCAGCAGGCTGGTCCGCCGGAACCTTGTGCGAAGGCGGAAGCTGCTGATGAAAAAGTTGCTACCGATCCGGTGCCATCCCAATCCGCGTTATCAGCGCAATCCGTAGCTACATCTTCACCGGTTCCAGCCCTCACCCGCCAGGGCGAATACCACTTCCTGCAACTTGGCCCCCGCGAATACCGCGTGGGCGGCCTGGACAAGAACAACAGCCTGGACGTTCTCAAAGTCGCCGTGCGTCTCATGGTCCGCCTGCCACGGCCGCGGTATGTTTCCGAACCAGGAACCAAGAACGAAGAACCAAGAACGGAGGACGAAGTCCTCTTCCACCTCGACAGCTTCGACATGGCCCAGGACAGCCAGCGCCGCCGTTTCATCGAACGCGCCGCCGAGGAAACCCGCCTCGAAAAGGAACTCATCAAACGCGACTTGGGCCGCCTGCTGCTGGCTCTCGAACAGGCGCAGCAAGAGCGTATCCATGCAATACTGACCTCTGACCTCCGGCCTCTGCCCTCTGAGATGTCCGCCGCCGAACGCGCCGAGTCACTGGCCTTCCTGAAATCCCCGGACATCATCGGGAAGATCGGCGCCGCATTTGACGCCTGCGGACTGGTCGGGGAGCACGCCAACCGCCTGGCCGCCTATCTGGCCTGCACGTCGCGCAAGCTCGACAAGCCGCTGGCCGTCATCATCCAGAGCACCAGCGCCGCCGGCAAGAGCGCGCTCATGGACGCGGTGCTGGCCATGTTCCCGGAGGATGCCCGCGTCAAGTACAGCGCCATGACCGGACAGAGCCTCTACTACCTCGGCGAGTCCAATCTGAAGCACAAGATCCTCGCCATCGTGGAGGAGGAAGGGGCGGAAAAGGCCTCCTACGCCTTGAAACTCCTGCAATCCGAAGGCGAACTCACCATCGCCAGCACGGGCAAAGACCCGACCACCGGACGCATGGAGACGCAGGAATACCACGTGGAAGGCCCGGTAATGATCTTCCTGACCACGACCGCCGTAGAGATCGACGAGGAACTGCTGAACCGGTGCCTGGTCCTCACGGCTGATGAATCCCGTGAACAGACCGAACGCATCCACGCCGTGCAGAGGAAGGCCCGCACGCTCGAAGGCTTGGTCGCCCGTGAGGAAAAGAAAGACCTCCTGCGGGTGCTACGCAACGCCCAGCGGTTGCTGGAGCCGCTGGCCGTAGTCAACCCCTATGCCGCAGAACTCACCTTCACATCCGATCGCACCCGCACCCGCCGTGACCACGAGAAATATCTCACGCTCATCGACGTCATCGCCCTGTTGCACCAGCACCAGCGCACGTCCGGCACCCGCAACGTCAACGGCCGCCCGGTGCCGTTCATCCAGGCCACGCTCGACGACATCGCCCTGGCCAATCGCCTCGCCCCCGAACTGCTGGGGCGCTCCCTCGATGAACTGCCGCCGCAGACGCGCCGGGTCTTCGAGACGATCAAGGTCATTGTGCGCGAGCGCTGCGAAACCGAGAAGATCGACCAGCGGGCAGCTTTCTTCAGCCGCCGGGAAGTCCGGTCCAGGCTTGGATGGGGCATCACCCAGATACGGGAGCACCTCGAAAGGTTGCGGGATCTGGAATACATCGAGGCCCGTTACGGACAGATCGGCAAATCGTATCACTACGAACTGCTGGCCGACTGCCACGAGACCGCGGACAAAGCCCATATCGGCCTGCTGAACGTGGAAAAACTCCGTAATTCTACGCCTGCACCATCAACCTGTCGGGAAGATCAGCCGCCTGTCGGGGGGTGTCGGGATGCACCCCGACAGGTTCAATCCGTTGCAGCACCGCGCCTTACGGCTGACCTGTCGGCCAGTCGTGAACGCACATCTGGACCGCTCGCCGCCATGTAAGTGTAAGGCTAAAGTACAAAGGCTAAAGGCTAAAGTGGAGACAATACGCTTCTTGCCCTCACATAGTGTTTACCTGGAACTTTAGCCTTCAGCCTTCAGCCTTCAGCCTTTCCCACCAACATGAAACCTCCCACCAAAGGCTACGCCCGCGCCAGCCGCATGCGCCGCTGGGCCGACAAGAAGGGCGGCACGACTGCCACGCCCGACGGCTTTGACCGCACGGACGCCTTCACGCTGGCCAGTCTGGCCGACGCCTGGTTCCGGCGCCTGGAGGAACGCGCCTATTCGCCAAGCACCATCGAGTCCCGCAAGTGGGCCTTGCGCGTGCTGCTGCACTGGGCCGAGGAACGCGACCTGCGCCGCCCCGAGCAGATCACCAAGCCGATCCTGGAGAGCTACCAGCGCTGGCTTTTCCAGTACCGCAAGGTCAACGACCAACCGTTGGGCGTGACTACCCAGCGCGGCTACCTGGGCGCAATCCAGAACTTCTTCACCTGGCTCTGTCGCGAGAACGTGCTGACAGCCAACCCGGCCGCCGACCTTGAGTTGCCCCGCAAACCTAACAAAGTCCTGCCCCGTGCGTTGTCCCTGGAGGACGTCCACGCGATCCTCAACGCGCCCGACATTGCCGACCCGCTCGGTATCCGTGACCGCGCTATCCTCGAACTCTACTACGCCACCGGCATCCGCCGCGCCGAGTGCGCACGGATCGACGTGGACGACCTCGACCTGCAACGCGGCTTGCTCAGCGTGCGCAAGGGGAAAGGGAAGAAAGATCGCGTGGTGCCGGTGGGCGAGCGTGCCATCGGCTGGTTGCGGCTCTACCTGGAGCGGACGCGCCTCCTGTTGCAGACGCCGCAGAGCGAGCGCGCCTTGTTTCTTAGCGGTTACGGCGAACGTCTCACCGTCGGGTATCTTGGCAACTGGGTACGCCGCGTCATGGCCGCCGCCCTTGGCCGACCCGGCTCCTGCCATCAGCTTCGTCATTCGTGCGCCACGCACATGCTGGAGAACGGCGCCGACATCCGTTACATCCAGCAGTTGCTTGGCCACGCCCGTCTTGACACCACGCAGATCTACACCGATGTGACCATCGTGCAGTTGCGCGAAGTCCACGCCCGCACGCACCC
>JBAXVM010000046.1:0-15168 GCA_037129105.1 bacterium | reverse complement strand
TAATCAAGAATGTCTGCACAGCCCGCAAGATTAAGGCCTTGATGCCTGCCGAATTACCGAAAATTATGGATGAAGGCAATTTTATGATTGAACAGAACGGCATCCGTTGGCACCTGCCGGCCTATAGCGTCTTTTGCGGTGCCGATGGCGTCCAGAATGCGCTCGTGACCTGGGATGAACTCAAACCGTTCTTTGGAGATCCGAACTACCTTAAGGCGTTGCAAAAGATGGATCTCTCTCGAAAGAAAGTGACACGGATTCAGCCCAAGGATTGAATGCAGGTGTGCCACATGTGCGTAAGAGCCGGTTCGCGTCGTGGAAAGGAACAACAAATGAAATCAATTATCGGACTATTTGCCATTCTTTTTGTCGTTGGTTGCGCCGTTGGCTTGGTAGCCGGCACCAATGACTACCAGTTCGAAAAACAATTTGTCCTCACGGATAGCTCGAATGCTCCGGCCATTGTCCCGGATAACCGAATATGGGAAATTGATAAACTGCCAGCGCTTGATCAGTCTGGGGTTGGCACCGCCGACCTGTCTATTGAGGGCCAAATGTACGTCGGATCAAGTCGGGACTGCACAATCTATGGGAAGTTCGATATCATATTCAGTAGTAAGCAGTTGTTCCCTATTTGGCTGCTCGAATCAACCATGGTTAAGGTTGGTGACTCACGAGACCAGGTCACAGTGCGGCAGCATATTGTAAATACCGAGGCGGAACTAATCAAAACAAACTTGCTCAATAAAGCGCGCGCGGGTAATACGGAAGCCCAGCAAGAGCTCGCGTGGTACTACGGGAAGGGAATGATGGGGTGCGCGTACGATGAGGAGAAGGCGCTGTATTGGAAGTGCCAAGCTGAGCTTCAAGGAAAATCTAATGCGTTGATTTACATTGAGAATGGAGACCCAGTCAAAAAAATCAACTGCCTAGAGATTGTTCAGAAGGGCGAGCCCAAGAAGATCGCCAACCCGGGATGGAAGCCATACTCGCCATTTGAAAAATAACCAGGTGTATTGCGGGCAGACAGAATAGGGGATTGTGCGCGGACAACATTGCATCCGCGCCAATTCTGCCATCGCGTACCTTTCTCTTGATCTCACGCCGCGGCCTGCGTCTGACCCCCAGCGCCCGTCGTCACCCCGCCGCCGGCCTGCAGCAAGGCCACGATCTCAGACTCCCGGAACCCGGTAGCCCTTGAGGAGCCGGGCAGAAGCCATTTCTTCAGTACGCCCCGCTTGACCCAATTATCCATGGATCGGGGACTCCGTCCGAAGCGTTTGGCCGCCTCCGTGCGCGAAATGACGCGATCCGGCGCCGCAGCACGTTTATCATCCGGCGCCAACAGGCGCTTGCGCTCTTCAGGTGTAACGGTTGAATCGCTCTTCAGGATGGCTTCGAGTGCGGCACGTGTATGTGGTTGCATGGTCTTTGTCTCCGGTGGACCGCGACGCCCTATTGCGCGCGTTTCCACCCTACAACAAAAATCAACACCTTCACCCCCGCTTCACTTCCCGTACGCCCCCAATAGCGCAAGATCCTGCCAAATAGGACCACGAATGACCGTCTGGATCGGACGCGCGAACAGCCGATTGCAGGTATCGCGGTGCAACGCCGCACACCCGAGGCACCGCAGGCTCCAACGGACTGGCAGTCCATCGGAACCGGTTTGTTGTTTTCTGTTGTACTAGCTAACCGCCGTATGGGTGGAAACGGGTTACCCGAAAAGAAACTAAGAGCAATTAGGCGAAGGGCTGAAACCCGCATATTTAAAGGGTTTCTTGCGTATTTTATGGTCTTTTGAGTGGTGGCGGCTACTGGACTTGAACCAGTGACCGACGGATTATGATTCCGCTGCTCTACCGACTGAGCTAAACCGCCAGATCGTCGAATGAATGCAATACTATATGGAATGCCGCGCGGGATGTCAATTCTGACTTCTGATTTGTGGTATCCGGCTTGTGTTTACGGGCGGCATGCGGTAACGTTTTAGCAATGTATGTGCCTATTCCGTGCGCGGGTGAACTGCGCCCTCCGTCGGCATCTGAAGCCTGGTATGCCGCTGGTGCCGTGCCGAAACGTCGCAGATCGGGAAAGAAATTCTTTGCCGCTATCCGCGCGCAGTGTCGTTTTCTGTTTGCATTCGTCTGGCGGCGGCTTATGTTTCGCACCACGGTGATTGCCATCACCGGCAGCGTGGGAAAGACGACGGCCAAGGAGTGCCTGGCTGCCATTTTGGCGGCGCATGGGCAAACGGAAAAAACGCGGAACAATCAAAATGACGAAGCCGGCGTGGCGCGCACGGTTCGCGCGTTCCGCCCGTGGCATCGCTTTGCGGTCGTTGAGGTTGCCGGCGGGAAGTTGGGCCACGTGCGGCGCGCCTCACGGTTACTGAAGCCGGATCTGGTCATCGTGCTGAGCGTCGCGCGGACGCATACGGATGTGTTCCGGACCCTGGACGACACCGCCCGCGAAAAAGCGCAGTTGCTGACGCATCTCAAGCGTGGAGGAATCGCGTTGCTCAATGGCGATGACGAGCGGGTCCGGCCCATGGCCGTAAACTGCAGGGGAAAAGTCGTCTGGTTCGGGCAGGGCAGGGATTGCAACATAGTTGCCGCGGATGTGCGCGCCATCTGGCCCGCACGGCTTCAATTTACCGCGCGGTCCGGATCGGATTGCCAGCAGGTCAGAACGCAACTGGTGGGCACGCACTGGGCGGTCTCAGCACTGGCGGCGCTTGCCGCGGCACAGGCCTGCGGTATCCCGCTGGCGGCTGCCGCCGCACGCCTCAGCCTCGTGTCGCCGGCGGCCGGGCGGATGCAGCCGGTGAATCTGCCGTGTGGAGCGGTCGCCATTCGTGACGAGGAAAACGGCTCACCCGACACGCTGGAAGCCATGCTCAAGGTGCTGCGGGAGGCCGAGTGCGGGCGTAAGATTCTGGTGTTTAGCGACGTGTCAGATTCGAGCGCCAAGCCGCGCCGACGGTTGCGCGATATGGGCCAGCTCGCGGCGGAATTTGTTCAGCTGGCTGTTTTTGTCGGCGAACACAGCCACCACGCGGTGCGGGGCGCCGTGGACGCCGGCATGGATCCCGCGCACTGTCACAGCGTCATCCGTGTGGCGCAGGCGGCCGATTGGCTCCGTCAGGAGGCGCGTGCGGGCGATCTAATCTTTGTCAAAGGTCGTGCTACAGATCATCTCTCACGGATCGTTTTTTCGCAGTTTGGGCAGATTGGCTGCTGGCAGTCGCGTTGCCGGATCCAGCCGGTTTGCGACCTGTGTGCGAAACTGATGCCATCCTTCGACCTGCCGCAGGCGCTCGCAGTACCTGCGCCACCGGGGTGACAGGACAGTCGAGGGTTGGGATGCGGCCCAACCCGTCGCCAGGCGGGTCGCTAGCCGTTCGCATGATTTTCATGGGCAACGTGCACATCCTTAGTACTACCCGATTTGAGGTGTGGCAGCTATCGCGGAAGGCGCTATTCCGGGGTAGCGGAAAGCAGGGTAGCGTGTCGGCGAAAAGTCATTAATTTTGTGCCGGTCCGGCCGATCTGTGCTAGGTTGTTATAACTTTTCGAATGTAATCTGTGCCATCAAGGCAGCTGTATGCCGGCGGGAGGTGTGGCGTGAATCAGACGCGTAGTCCGCTTGATGACATCCTGACTGTGCATTTGCGCGGAAACAATCACAGTGCACGGGTGTCGGCGCTGGCGCCCAGGGTCAATAACTATGCCGGCATGACCCTCGCGCAGTTGCAGCAGAACTACGAGCTGATTCTCAGCACACGGGTCATCCACTATCCGGTGGCCTACCAGATCCTCTGTGAGATCGGGTCCGGGCGGCAGGGCGTGGTGCTGTTTGCCCTGCGACATGGCGCCCGAGGATGTGTTACGGAGCACGCCATCAAGCTGTTTGATCCAGATTTGTACCACACCGCCGAAGAGTATTGGACCGATATGGGCCGCATTGCCTATCAGGTGGGGCAGCTCCAGCATCTCCAGTGTTCCTCGCTGGTCCCGACCGACATCTACGAGGAAACCTATGGCATCGGGTTTGTGCAGATGGAGGCCATTGACGGGCTGGACGTCGGCCGCTTGATGATGCAGGAAACCATCGATATCGCGCGGCAGGGCTACACGGCTGAAGCATGGGAACGGGCAAGCCATGTTATTTTCCGGACGGACGACCAGCCGGTCCGTTTGCAGCCCGGCGTTGTCGTTTACATTCTCCGGGCGATGTTGCGGGGGCTGGAACGTGTGCATACGCTCGGGTTTGTGCATGCAGACATCAAGCCCGCCAACATCATGATTGACCGGCTGGGCGAAGTGAAGCTGGTTGATTTTGGACGGGCCGCCCGGATCGGTGAATGCGCATCCTTTCTGCTCGGGTCCCCGCAGTATATGGCGCCGGAAATACACCGCCGGGAGGCCGTGACCGTGCAATCGGATTGCTATAGTCTGGGGCTGGTGGCACTTGAGATGTTGAGCGGTCGCCCCATCAGCGGGAGCGCAAATACAGAGGAAGAACTGCTGAAGATCAAGCTGGATCTGCCGAACCAGCTGCCGGACCTGCTCCCGTCATGCCTGCGGGCCAACAGCGCATTTTTGCATATTCTGCGTAAGTTCCTGGAGCCTGATCCGGCCAAACGCTATGCGAGCGCCAGCGAAGCGGATGTTGGCGAAGATGGGCTGCGCATCATTTCCAAGCAGCTGGTGCGAGCCGATCTGGACGCCGAATATGCACACGAGCTGGCATTGTTTCTACGAAATTTTGCCGGCGACGATGACACGCGCGTGGGGGACTATCTCCCCAGCGTCCTGCTGCGTGGAAAGCAGATCGGGTGAGATCGCAACGGGTTGACCGGAAGGGTCGTGCCAGTGGGGAGACCGGCCGCCTCGTTTATGACGGACCGTTTTTGTCCGGGCAGGGCAGATTATTGGCCGCAGGCGCCGCCGCAGCCGAATTTGCCGGCGGTGGGGCAGGTGGGGCTGGTGCGGCAGGTGTCGCAGGCACGGGTGGCAGGTGTTGGCACGCGTGCGACAAAGGACGATAGTCCCTTGGTGAGCTTGGCCGCGCCGCAGGAAGGACATTGTTTGGCCACATCCTTCTGGTTGCGCGCCAGATGATCAAAGACGTGGTTGCATTTTTGGCAGGTGTATTCGTAGATTGGCATGGGAGGGGGCTTCGAGTGGTAGGTGTACGATGGCGGTTGTAAGGATGAATGAACTTGGCTGGCAGTCGATACGTTTAATAGGATAGCATGGTGTGGTGTGGACGGCAATTGGCTTGGTGTGCATAACAGCGGTTCGCTGTACAGGGAGGCAACATGAAGATCGCAGGTCAGGGATGGGCTTTGTTTGTTTTCGGCGTGGTGCTGACGACGGCGTACGGGTGGGCGGTTGATGAGGGGGATATTGTGGTGAATCCGCCGGGGAAGAAAGCTCCGGTCGATGCCGAGGTCAAGCCCGCCAGCACGAACACCACGGGCAAGCTCAAGGCACCCAAAATGACTCTGGCCCAGGTCAAGACCGCGCCGAAGGCCATGTTGAGCTATGGCTACGAGATCAAGACCACGGACGCGCAGGTTCGCAAGCCGCTGGTGGTCAGTTATTTCGTGGTGCAGTCCCAGGACGGAACCAAGGAGTACTCGAAGCTTCATGACCGCAAGGGGAGCCTGGCCGAGCGGAGCGAAATTTTCGACTACGACATCATGAAGACATATTCGAAAAAGGAGGCGTATGTGCCGGCCAAAGATGTGCGCGCCGTCACCACGCATTTTGAGGAGATCCCCTGGCTGGAAAAGAAGGGGCATCTGCAGGTGGTGCTGTTCCGTTTCGAGCTCTGGGTGGACGGCGTACTGTTGGATTCCTACGACTCCAAGCCCTCCACGCTCTGGCAGCAGATGAAAATCCCGTCGGACTGGTATCAGCGCGACAGTCAGCACGCGACGTTCTAGCAGCCTGTCGGACTTAGACCTTGGATCGCTCTGAAGCCTCTGGCCGACAGTCTCCTAGTTGGCAACCCGCGGATAGCGGGTTGCGAGACCTTAAAAAACGACCAGAATGCTATTCTGTTTGTCAATTGTTTGCGTCTTTTACTGGAATCGGATGCTTGGCGTATGCTTGCCCCATGACTAGCAGCCTGGTCGGCAGACGGTTTGTACCTCCAGAAGTCTAAGTCCGACAGGCTGCTAGCAGCGCAAGAATTTGCGACTCGCAGGCGATGGCGGCGGCGCGGCCGGCTTCGATGGCCTGGCTGGCCCGGTGGAACTCGAGCGTTTCGATGCTGCCCACTGCCGGCTGGATCAGCAGCGCGGGCGGATGGAGTTTAAGACGCCCGTGCGTAATCTGATTCTCGGCGATCCGGACGGAACGCGTCAGTACGTCAAAAATGGTGAGCCCGGTGGTTTCGCGGCGGAACCAGCGCTCCATGGCGTCGGCAAACGCGCTTTGAACCCGGGGGAGTGCCTCACGGGTATGCGCAAGGATGGCCGTCACGTCCCGGTCCATCCCGTGAGCCACCGTCGGACATGCGGTGTGAGGCGGGTCAATCCCGCGGCCTGGCAGCAGATTGACATCGACGGCAATTACCACATCCGCGCCCATGGACTCCGCCACGTCGATGGGCAGCGGATTGATCATGCCGCCGTCGACCAAGTGATGCCCGTCGTGCTGAGCCGGAACAAAGATGCCGGGTATGGCGATACTGGCGCGGATGGCATCCACGACACTGCCGCGGGATAAGACCACTTGTTCGCCGGTCTTCAGGTTGGCGGCGACGGCCGCAAACGGAATTAGCAGATCTTCAATAAGGTGTACGCCGACGACCTCCTGGATCAATTGCTGGATGCGGTGGCCGGTGACAAGTCCAGCGCGCGGGAAGCCCACTTCGACGAACATCCGCGCCACGCGCCGCCAGTCGATCTGGCGTGACAGGTCCTCGATTACATCCAGCCGGCGGGCGGCGAACACGGCGCCCATGATGGACCCGATGCTGGTGCCGGCCACGCAGTATATGGGCACGTTCAGTTCCTGCAGGCGGCGCAGCACGCCCACGTGCGCCCAGCCGCGCGCGCCACCGCTGCCCAGTGCGAGTCCGATCCGCGGGCGTGTGCCGGAATGGCTAACATGCGCGTGCGTCATGGCGTCGGCCCTCCGCGCAGACGAGCCAGTTCCGCGGCGAAGGTGGCGGACGGACAGTCGCGCAGCACCAGTCGCTGGCCCGAGGGGAGCGGCAGTTCAATGCCGGAGGCATGCAACATCAGGCGCGCGAATCCACGCTGGACGGCCCGGTCGCCGTAGCGCAGATCGCCCACAATGGAATGTCCGATATGGTACAGGTGCACGCGAATCTGGTGACGCCTCCCGGTGCGCGGCTCCGCCTCGACCAGCGTGAAGGCGGAAAACCGGTCCTCGACGCGAAAGCCGGTGATGCTCGGCTTGCCGGCTTCGGAAACACCCATGCGACCGGACCCGAACTCGCGGATCGGCTGGTCGATCTCGCCGCTCGCTGCGACCATTGTGCCGTGCACGAGCGCGCGGTACGTTTTACGCGCCCGCCGCTCCTCAAAAACCGTGTTCAGAAAACGGTGGCTGGCCGCGTGGCAGGCGTAAAGAATCACGCCGCTGACATCCTTGTCCAGTCGATGCACGGGCATAACCTTATGCCCGACCTCGGCGGAAACCAGTTCCGACAGGCAGCCGTAGTCGCTGGCAAACTCAGGAACAGCCGCCACACGTTCGGGCTTGTTCACTGCCACAACGTCGGCATCGCGATAGAGAAATTCAATGGGCATAGGATTTGTCACGGGAGCGGGAACACGGCGGCGGGGATGACGCAGGTTGAAAGAATGTGGTCTTCAATCCGGGCGGTGTTGACCGGTATGGCACGTCCTTGCAGCGGGCGGAAGGCATCGAGCCACTGTCCGGCGAGCTCAATTTCGATCCGGCCGGTTTCGACATGGATGGAGCGGACGCGCAGGTCGCTGGGACTGTAGCGAATGCCGGTGCCGAGCGCCTTGGCCAGGGCTTCCTTGCCGCACCAGAAGCGCAGCAGCGTGGCGGGCCCATCGCCGGACTGGGCGGCGAGTTCCTGCTCCTCCAAGGTGAAGACGCTGCGGGAAAAATCATCGGTCAGGTCACGTCCGATGCGTTCGAGATCGATGCCGATACGTCCGTTGACGGCAATGGCCGCGGCAACCAGGCCGCTGGTGTGGGCAATGGAGATGTCCACGGTTTCGCGCGCCCGGTCCTGCCAGGCGCCGAGCGCATGCGGTTTGCCGGAGTCGTCGGTCCAGATGGGAATGTCGGTGGCCGCCCAGTGCTGCTGGTGCTGCTCAATCAGGTGGCGGCGCAGGGCGTCCTTGACGCAGGCACGGCCGAGCAGCCACTCGATCCGCCGCGTGGAGATGCCACGCATGGCCAGCCATTCATCACGTTCCGCCGGGTTGAGGAGCGCAAACGCCACAGCCTTGAGCCAGAGCTCCTGCTGTCCCTCGAGCATGCCGTGCGGAATCCGGGTGACCATGCTGCCGCGCACGGGCATCGCCACATCGCCCAGCAACGCCAGCGGCATCTCCTGCGTCAGGAACGTGTCGGATGGCCGCAGCAGCAAACTATGGACCGGCGGCGTAACCGGGCAGATTAATTCCTCCCAGCCGGAGACCGTCATCACCAGGCGTCCGCGGCCGTCGGAAACCATGACATCGGCCACATAGGAGTGCTGGGTTTGCGATGTGATCCGCAGGTAGACGCGCAGGCGTGTGCCTTCCGGGAGCACGGAAGCCAGGAACCGGATGCTGCGCGCGCGGAAAGGCAGCGTCAGCACGCCGTTGAACGTTTCCCTGCTGCGCCAGAGCGCGATGCCTGCGCTGATGCCGTCCATGGTCAGCGGCCAGACTGAAAAAAACGGGAAGCGCGTGGCGCGCACGGCGTCGGCGCGCGAGGGGACCACGACCTCGTAGTCCAGGCCATCGTCGCCCCACTGCGACACGTAGTCGACCGACTGTAGCAGGCGCCCCTGAAACAGACGGTCCGGGTAGATATCCGGACGGGTCCAGTTGGCTGTTCGCGCGTTGTTGAGCGGCACGGGTTTGACGGATTCGCGCGTCGGCGCCACGGATGCGAGGAAGACCGTGGCCTCTCCCATGGGCACGGAAAACGAACTGCCCGGCACTGGTGTGCGCATGGCCACGTGCACTGCAATTTGACCGGGCTCCGGCCAGTCAATCCGCCGGGCCTGGATGAGCAGGCAGGCCTCGCCCCGCTCGAACGTCACGATGCGCTTGCCGCGCAGATTATCGACCTGCACCACGCGTTTGTTCGGCACCAGGCGGCGTGCCGCTTCGGACATGATTTCGATGCAGGTGACGGCGGACAGGATCGGCAGACCGCCCAAACGCGGGTTCCCAAGCGACACGCGATGAGCGGAAAGGGCATAATCGCGAAGGAACGGATAGTCGTCGGTCGTAAAGGTCTTGGTCAGGTCAATACTCTCGCCCGGCTTCTCCGCGAGCGTTTCGGCATCCAGCAGCAGCGGAAAATCGGCGCCGAAATTATTCTGCCGGATCGTGCTCTTCCGGTTGGTCACGGGCAGGTCTTCCCCGGCGACGGCGAATGGCGGGGCGGATGAAGCCAAGGCGTCAATCTCGGGCAGGGCGCTGCCCAGGAGCACAACCGCTTCCGCACGTGCACGACGCGGAGCGGCGGTGGTCCGCCGCAGATCCAGCAGATGGGATCCGCGGTGGCGGTGCAGGACGGTGGCGTCCAGGGCAACGCCGTGCGCGGCCAGAAGCGCCAGGGCGTGGTGCATCTGTGTCAGGCCGGAGCGGTGAATACGGTTGGTGGCCACGGCGGCATGCGGTCGGGTGCCGAGCACGTCGGTGACGCGTGTGGACAGGTTACCGCGCGCACCCAGCTCGACAAATACGCGAAAGCCGTCGGCGTAAAGCTGTTCGATGGTGTCGCCGAAGCGCACCGGCTCGCACCACTGCCGGACACAGACATCCAGCATCTCCGACAGGTTTGCCGGGTGCGGGCCCGCGCGCAGGCAGGAGTAAAGCGGCATGCGGGGCGCCTGGCGAATCCAGCGGCGCAGGTAAGTCCGGAGGGGGTCGAGCGCGGGGGCGAACACCGGCATGTGGTAGTAGCGCTGCACCCCGAGGCCGCCCACGCGGGCCCCGTGCCGGCGGAGCGACTCAGCGATCGCCGCGGCTGCTTCATCAGGCACCGCTGCGATGGTTTGACGTGGGCCGTTGAGCATGATCAGTGCGGTCTGGGCGCGCCAGCGTTCCGGCAGGTGTGCAAGCCAATCCGCGGGCGCGTCCTCCACCGAAAGCAGCGTGTGCAATGGAATGTCCGGGCGGCCGGAGAGCTCCAGTGTCAGGTTGTACCCTTCCCGCAGAAACTGAATGCGCTCGTCGGTTGTGAGCGGGCCAATGGCGCCGGTGTATTCGAGCGCCACAAACTCGCCCCCGCTGTGTCCGAGCGCCGCATCCGGCTGGATGCCGAGCGCCTCGAAAAGGCGCGCCAGCGCGCTGCTGGCGGCATGCGTGCATTGTATCGCACCTGCCATGGTGATGTCGTGTGGTCCGCTGGCGCCGGCATGCCCGCTGGCTGCGCTGGCGCCAAACAGCCATTCGCTGGGCAGAAAACCATTGGCTGCCTCCTGGCAGACGGCGTCGGCTTCATCGAAAGCCTCACGGCAGCAATCGAAGCTCAGGCAGAGATCGCCCAGCATGTCGGGATACAGCGAGGTTTCACCGGGGAAAAGGAAAACCAGGCGACCGTCCGGTCGCAGGCGCTGCCGGAAGTAGACCATGCCGGCCTTGTCGCGGATGCGCGCGGCGCCGTCGGCAAGCTTCGCCTGCGCGACGCCCAGGCGCTCGCACAGGTCAGCGACGCTGGTGGCCACAATGGCCAGCACCACGGGCTTGCCGCGGGCGCTGTGCGCGAGCGTGAAGGCGACATCGCGCAGCAGGAGATCCGGCGTGCGTTCGAGCGCATGCCGGACCTCCTGCACTTCGTGCTTGAGCGCCGCATCCGTTTCCGCGCCGATCAGGCACAGTTCGTTTTCGAACAGGGAGTGGAGATGCAGTCGGGGCGGTCTGAAGGTCATGCGTACGCCTCCAGCACGGCATGGGCCTGCACACAGTCACACCCCAAGGCGTTTACGGCGGCACGCCGGGGCGGATGATGGTCTCCCTGCACCCAGGGGCGCGGGGCCGCGGCAACATAAAATGGAGAAGAAGCCTGGACAAGCCGCGCCTGCATGCGTCCGCGCGCGAGCGGCACGGGTGGCAGGACGCAGTGATACAGCGCCAGTGCTGCCTTGATCACGCTGGCCAGCCCTCCGGCGGCATAGCAGTGGCCGATCTGGGACTTGGTGACGCCGACCAGCACGCGCGGTGCGGAGGCCTTGCGATCCGCGAACACCTGCCGCAGGGCTTGAATCTCCAGCTGGTCCTCGTGCGGCACCGCGGATCCGTGTGTTTCGACAAGGTCAATGCTGGCCGGATCCACGCCGGCTTCGTTTTGGCCGGCTTGCATGGCGGCGACCAGCCGTGACGAATCCGGGCTGCCGTGCGACAAGGCGGCGCTGCCGGAAGCCAGGCCGATGCCCTTGATGATGGCAAAAATTTCGCTGCCATCCTTCTCGGCGTCGCCGCGTCGCTTCAGCACAAGAAAGCCACCCCCTTCGCCGGGCAGCGTGCCATCGGCATCGCGGCTGAAAGGGCAGGGGAGGTCGCGCGTCGTAAACGGCAGGCGGGCGGCCAGCCCCATCAACGTCTGCACCGCGGCGCAGCTTTGCACGGCGCCGGCCAGCATGATGTCGCAGCGACCGAGGCGCAGCTCGTCCATGGCCAGGCGCAAGACCTGCAGTGAAGTGGCCGCGCCCGCATCCACGGCATAGGCCGCACCGGTCATCCGCAACGCGGCGGCGCACTGTCCGGCCAGTGCATAGCCGAAGGCGCTTCGCACGCCCGGTGCATGCATGGGCGGCAGCGCATTCTTCATGGCCTCGCGGATTTCGCACAGTTGGGCTGCCGCAGCCGCGGGAAAGAGCCGCTGCAGCAGCGCTTCGGTCTGGTCCAGAACCAGCCCGTGTTGCAGCCAGTTGGCGGTGGACACGTTTAACGGATTGGCGTAGCCCAGCACGAGACCGGTGCGCCCGGCGGGAATGGTTGCCGGTTCGAGGCAGGCATGGCACAACGCCTCGGACGCCAGGTGCATGGCCAGAAACTGGTCCGGATTGACCCCGACCAGGTTGTCGACCGTAAGCCCGAACGCGCCGGGCGTGAAGGTGTTGAGCTCGCGCAGATAACCGCCGCGCTGCGTGATCAGGCGGTCAAAACGCGATACGGAGGGGTCGAGCACGCGGACGGCCAGCGGGTTAGGATGATCGCCAATGGCGGACTTGCCCGTCACGACGTTGCGCCAGAATGCCGACACGTTAGCCGCGCCGGCAAAACGGCAGGCGATGCCGACAATGGCAATGTCATCATGGCTGGCGTTGGACATGGCAGGTGTTCTAGACGACTGACCTTTGCTCGATAAAACTCGTTAACGTCATTCACGCGCCGCTATCGTATACGTGCTCCGGGCCCGGGAACGTGCCGTCACCCACATCTCTGGCATAGGCGGTAAAGGCGGCACGCATGGAAGGGGCGAGGTCCGCATAACGTTTCACAAATCTGGGCTGAAACTGGTCATTCAGCCCCAGCATGTCATGCGAAACCAGCACCTGGGCATCACAGGAAGGTCCGGCGCCAATGCCGATCGTCGGTACGGGGATGGCGGCGGTGATTTCAGCCGCAAGCTGCGCGGGGATACATTCGAGCACCAGCGCAAAAACCCCCGCCCCGGACAGCGCCTGGGCATCGGCGTAGAGCTGCTGCGCGGCGGGCGCGGTGCGCCCCTGCAGCTTGTAGCCGCCCAGTTCACGGATGGACTGCGGCGTCAGTCCAATATGCCCGACCACCGGTATGCCGTTGGCGATCAACGCGTGTATCAGGGCGGACCGGAACGCGCCGCCCTCGATCTTGACCGCGTCCGCACCGGCCTCCTTGATCAGGCGCCCCGCGTTGGAGATGCCGGATTCGACGGAAATCTGGTACGAAAGAAACGGCATGTCCGCGATGACCATGGCGTGCTGAACCCCGCGGACCACGGCGGCCGTGTGGTGCAGCATCTGCTCCATGGTTACCGGAATCGTCGTGTCATATCCCAGCACCGTCATGCCGAGCGAATCACCCACCAGAATCAGGGGGATGCCAGCCTCGTCCATCATGCGGGCTGTGGAGTAGTCGTAAGCCGTCAGGCAGGCGAGTTTCTGCTTTCCTTTGGCCTGCCGCACACGGGGTACCGTCCATGTTTTCATGCGTGGCGGCATGTTAGCACAAACGCCGGGCAACGGGAGGGGGAAATCTGCTATTTTACACTTCCCCCGGGCGGCGAGATGCGGTACCTTGGTTGCATTGATTGGCTGATCTGGAAAGGACCGTCAAATGTCTGAGACACCCGCGGGCGCGAATAGCAAACCAAACGCGTTCATTTCCGAGCGCCATCGCAACCCATCCGCGCATGTGGCACAGGCGGCTCCAGCCAACTATACGTGGGCCGGCACGTGCGCCATTCTGGCGACCATTATATTCGGTGTCCTGCTGGCCGTGCTGTACATGGATTGGAAGGCGCTGAGCCCGGCCTAGCCGCCGGCCGGCCTTTGCATGTGGTCCTCCTCAATCCTCTGGCGATTACGCGACGTGACCGGTCGCATCCGTAACTTTTTTGCGGCTGCGCCAGCTGTGCGCTGGATTGCATTCACCTTCCTTGCAGTCTTTTTAATCCAGTGCATCTGCCAGCGTGTGGAGTGTGTGCAGGGGTATACTTTTACGTACCTGCTCTGGCATTGCCTGGGGCTCTGCCCCGACTTGTTTGCCGCCGGGTTCTTCTGGCAAGTACTGACCTACATGTTTTTTCACCTGAACTGGATGCACCTGGCTTTGAACACGTCGGCCGTGCTGTTGCTGGGCGCCGGGGTGGAGATGGAGATCGGCACGAGACGGTTTCTGCGGGTGTTTCTGCTGGGTGGCATCGTGGGTGGACTGGCTTGGGTGCTGTGCGATCTGGCCGCCGTGCGCCTGGCAGCGGGTGTCTCCGGGCTGCCGGCGTGGTTGACCGTGCTGCTCGACGGGTTCGTGCGGAACCGCGCGGTGACTGCCGAAAACAACACCATCTGCCTGGGCGCCTCCGGCGGCGTATTTGCGCTGGTGGGAGCGTGCGCCGCGTTATTTCCGCGCCGGCATATGCTGCTGTTCCTGATCTGGCCGGTACGGACGCGCCGCCTGGCCATTGTGCTGGGCATCAGCACCGTCTTTTTGGCGATCTACGGGGGCGGGCACGTTGCCCATCTTGCGCATCTGGCCGGCGGTCTCGCCGGCTATGTCTACGGCCGTCATCTGGTAACCGCCGGCTGTGGCGACTAGCAGTCTGGTCGGACTTAGCCTTCTGGAAGTACAAACCATCTGCCGACCAGGCTGCTAGTTGGCAACCCGTGGATAGCGGGTTGCGATACCTCTCAAAACAGGCAGAATGACTGCGATTTCCCTGCTAGTTGGTTGTATTTTTGCTGATGTCCAGTGGGGGATTCCCATTGACTAGCAGCTGGCTAAAGTGAACCATGGTTTTCAGTGTTTTGAACAGGAGGTAACAGAGGCAACGAAAAAAACCTCTGTTCTCAGTTTCCATCCTCAGACTTCCTTACCTCACACCATTGGCTCACCCAGTTTGATTATTATTTAACGCATTGCGGATAAAGGCATTCGCCAAATATGGCATAGGTTTAACGAGTAATTGAATTCGGAAAATGGAAATGGCACCTTTTGGAGTTAAACGGACGGGGGCTATTGATGCAAGCGTTGTCCGGAAATTGACTTGGCGCATTATGAACTGTCCGCAGATTGCGCAGATTAAGAAACCGTCACACAAAGGCGGAATAAATATTTTTTACCACGAAGAACACGAAGAACACGAAGGACACGAAGAATCCGTTAATTGCGCTAGTTTCCGGGAGGCAGGGAGGTCTGATCCTGTAAAAAATGGTTGGTTTGTTGGCTGCTAGGAGACTGTCGGACTTAGGCCTCGGATCGGTCTGGCGCCCCCTGCCGACAGT
>JBAXVM010000045.1:0-15446 GCA_037129105.1 bacterium | reverse complement strand
AGGCCGCATAGCCGTTGGGGAACGCGGCCGGAATCGTCCCCTTGTCGGCGGGCTTGAGGCCCACCGCCCAGAGACTCCCCTCCTGCTTCCCGGTTGGAATCGGGCCGGCACCGGTCACGAGATACGCAGGGAACCGCTGTGGCGGGGAGATCGTTACATATGAGTCGGAGACAGGGTTCGCAGAGTACTGAAACCGCGCTACGAAATCCTGACCGTCCTTGCGGCTGTATCGGTACAACCAGTTCTGCTCCATGCCGCCCCCGCCGGTAAACTCAAACGGGAAAGGCTCGTCTGAGCCCCTGCCCACGTAGAACGGCCCTTCGGGAATGTAGACCATCTCCACGCCAAACCCGCGAATCTCAGGCTTCAGGGCCTCCGGCGTGGCAGGTTGAATGTTCGTTCCCCACTCCACCACGGCCGTTACCTCGCGCGTTTCCACCAAGCCGATGCCGTCCTGCGCGCGCCGCACAAACATGCCGGTGAAACCATCCTTGCCATCCGGCACCACGAACTCCAGCGGCGTGCCCTCCTTCTTCTGACCGTAACCGGCGGGGTTCAGCACTTTGTCCGCCGCCAGCCTGACATGCTGCCAGGCGGATGTTTCGTTGGCCCGCACCTTGAAGAACACCCAGGCCGCGTCATGAAAGCCCCCGTGGCGCCAGGATCTCTGCCAGGCAATGTCAAACTTCACCGTCGCGGTCTTCTCGTCGCGCGGCGCCACCGACACATTCTTGATCCGCAACCCCTCTACACGCACAGGAGGAACCACGACCACGGCCTTCATCTCGCTCGCCGGGATCTCCTTATCCGCGTCCTCGGCCTTGGCGGACTTCGCGTCCTGCGCGTTTGCCGCACCGGCACCCAGCAGCAACGACAAAGCCAACACACCCGAGAAGATTCGAGCACCTACGCATCCATCCGGCAATAGCTTCATTGATTGATCCCTTCTTTTGCCTGCCTTCTTCTTCCCAGATAAATCCTAACCCTGATTAGCACATCCCATGCCAATCCTGTGCCGCCCAATATGCCATGGCAAAACACATACGTTACGCCTATATTAGCTTCTTGCCAAGCCCCCATCCGGACTCGAACTGCGTACTGCAAGACGCAGTCGGTGTGGTCATTTTTGATACAGGACACGAAAACCAGGAAAAGACCATGTCGGAAAAGAGATTCGCGCTCCTGCCGTCTTGACACCTGCCGCGCAACCCCCGACACTTGTCATATGCCAACCTGCCAGCGACTGCTCCTGTTGCAACTGCCGAGGCTCGACCCGGACGTCTCCACGCCCGGCGAAAACGTGATGCTGGCCGCAGCCTGCCTGCACAGCGCGCTGACGCGCGCCCCGGAAGGCCAATACTGGGAACTGCTCCCCACACCTGCCGCACAGGACACGGCCGACAATGCCACGCTCCTGGCCGCGATTCTGACGCTGCGTCCGGATGTCCTCGGCGCCACGCTCTACCTCTGGAATGTCGAGCGCACGCTGCGCCTGCTGGCGGCCGTCAAACAGCACCTGCCACACGTGCGCACCGTGGTCGGCGGACCGGAAGTGGCACGCGGCCATCCCCTGCTGTTCGGGGACGAACGGCAGGCCCTCGGCCCGGGGCGGGCCGGGGGTACGATCGACATGGCCGTCATCGGTGAAGGCGAAGCTGTATTCCCGGGCGTTCTTGCGGCGCTGCGGCGCGGCAGGCACACCGACTGGCGCAACGTGGCGTGGTTCCAAAACAGCCACCCCGCCTTTGGCACGCACACGCCCCCTGCCCGGCCGCTGCAGGAACTGCTGCCGCCAGCCGACCACCCGATCTACCGCCCGGATGCGCAGGGCATGGCCTACCTGGAGACCAACCGCGGCTGTCCCATGCGCTGCGCTTTCTGCTGCTACAACCTCCGAAGAAAAGGGTGGAGCAGCCTGCCGCCGGAAGAGATTGAAAAGCGCATCCGCATCCTGCAACAGCGCGGCGCGCGCGAGATCCGGCTCGTGGACCCCACCTTCAACGCGCATCCGCGCTTTCGCGAAGTCCTGACCGCCATGCAGCGGGCCAATCCGGCCCGGCAGGTAAAATTCTTCCTGGAACTACGCGCCGACACGCTCATCGAAGCGGATGCCGCCGCACTGGCCGCTGCCAACGTCGTGGAAGCCGAAGTCGGCGTGCAGAGCACGGACCCGGCTGTGCTGCGTTGCATCCACCGCCCCACCCGCCTCGACCGCGTGCTGGCCAGCATCGAACGCCTGCAGCGGCACGGCATCCGGCCGACCATCGACTTCATGTACGGCCTGCCGCAGCAGGGGATGGACGACATCGAGCGCTCGCTGGCCATTCTGGCGCGCTTCCCCGGCGCGCATCCGCAGTTCCTCCCCACGCTGCTGCTCCCTGGCACCGAACTGCGCGACCGCGCCGCTGAACTGCACCTCCGTGCACAACCGCTTCCGCCGTACCGCGTGCAGGCCACGGATCGGCTGAATGCCCGTCAGCTGGCCGCCATCGAAGCGCTGGCCATCAAGCGGCTCGGCGGCTTCGATTCCCCCACGCGGCGATTTGTCGGCCAGCGCCTGCCGGATCTGTTTGCAGACCGGCATCTCTGGCGCGTAGACGAAGGTGGCCCGGCCGCTCCGCGGGCGGGCTGGCGCGATCCACTGCGTGTGCCCGCGCGGCGGAGCCCTTCGGCCACGAGCTCAGGGCCGAGTGGCGCGCGGGCCACCTCCCACGCAGCCCACACAGGTGGCCCGGCCGCTCCGCGGGCGGGCTGTACCGCCAATCGCCGCGCCGTGATCTTTCACGGCGACAATCTGTTCGCGCAGCGCCAGGCCATTGGCGCGTATATCCGCGCATCGGTGCGGCACGAACCGGACATCCTGTGGCAGTTTGTCCTGGCACCCGCTTACGAGGAGCCGCTCGATCTGCTGGACTTTCTAATCGCCACTATCCGCCGCCTGCCGCCGCACTGGCTCGACCGGCTGGTCTCACCCGCCGGCACGCGGCGCTTCGCGGCGCGCCGGCTGTTCATACAACTGCCCCGCGGCCGCGCCTTCGACCGCGCCTGGCGCGAGGAGGCGGAAGCGCTGCTGGCAGGCGTGTTTCATTAGCACCTTAACCACTGCGAACCGCTACAAAAAACAAGTTCTTTTAAACAGGCGGAAATGGAGGTAACCGAGCAAGGCATCCTCTGTTGCCTCTGTTGCCTCCTGTTCAAATGGTTGGGTTTCGATGTCGTTACCTTCCGCCGCCGGAGGCCTTGCGCCGCCGGAGCGAAAGATGCGCGGGAAACACTGGACATTGGCTGGCGCCGGCCAGAGGAACGTGCGAGGAAGAGTCGACGCGACTGCTCCTCGCGCCGGCCGGTAGGCGCAGCAAACCACAACCGGACGGCGAATCAAGCGGAGGGATACCGTTCATGGGATCAAACGCAGCCAGCGCAGAATCGTATATTGCACGTGGTGCCGAAAGCGATTCCGGTTGCCCGAAACAATGGGTCTTTTCACGCGTGTGTAATGCTTCTTAAACAGGGCTTTGTGGCCTGATTTTCCAGGCAGGGGCAACGCCGAATAGACAAGCCCGCTGGCCTCGCTATCAAAGATGCGGCACGCGTGCTGATGCAGCAAGGGCTGGATGGCTTTGGTGTAGGCAATCGGACCGGTCGTGCGAAGTACACCGGACTTGCCAACCCCATATTTTTGCATCGAGTAATGACGCAGATTCCAGAGCACGGACTCGATCACGGCCAGCATGACTGGATGCTCGGGAGCACAAATAATGTGCCAGTTCTGAAACTCACTCTCGACTCCGTCAGCCGGGTGCACTCCCCATCCTGCAAATATTTCGCCGCGGCGGTTGCGCCAGCGCGAGAGCAACAGCGCATCCTCTTCCTGAACAAAGCTATCGAATGGATTCTGGCAGCCTGATTTAATGTCCAGGTATACGCCGCCGATCTTGTAGCTCAGCAAGTAGCGAAAGAGGTCAGCACGCGCGGGGCCATAAAGCGGGTTGATGCTTTCAAATACTGCAAGCATTTCCCGCCCATATGACTGCTGGATGAACTCATGAATATCGCGGTCGTCATAAAGTATATGCCGCCAGCCCGGGTTTACGGATTTTAGGTTTGCAATATTTCGTGCGGCCTCGGCCGGCAGGTTTGATTTATCTGGAAGTGTCTGATGAATGATTCGCGGAACGCGCATAATCAACTCCAACCGAGCGGCCAGATTCACAGACCCGCAATCGTTGAACCTTGTCCGCTCCACCGCACTTCTGCAACCCGCGGACTTCAGACCTACTGTTTCAGCAACCCGCTGCGCCATTCGCCGAGCAGCAGGCTGCGCACTTCCTGGAAGCCCTGCGCCTCGAAGGCGGCGCGGACAGCCGCGTACTGGGTGTCGAGGATCCCCGAGACGATCAGCGCGCCTTGTGCTCCCGGCTGGACCGAGGCGGCGATGATGCCAGCGTGTTCGATCAGCACGGGCGCCAGGATGTTGGCGACCACGATGTCGGCGCAGCGCGTGTTCTGTGCGAGGTCGCACACTTCGAACACCACGCCGGTTCCGTTGTCTGCCGCGTTTTCGCGGGCAATGGCCACCGCGTCGGGATCATTGTCAAACGCGCCTACGGCCGCAAACCCGAGCTTGCGCGCGGCAATCGCCAGGATGCCGGACCCGCACCCCATGTCGAGCACGCTGCATCCCGTGTCAACCGCGGCGAGCTGATCGAGAAACTGCAGGCAGGCCTGGGTGGTGGCGTGGTTGCCGGTGCCGAAGCTCATGCCGGGATCGAGGTCCACCACGCAATCGCCGGGCAGCGGGGCGTACGGCTCCCAGGACGGGCGGATCACGATGCGCGCCGACACGCGTTGCACACGGAAAAAGCGTTTCCAGCTCTCGGCCCAGTCCTGCTCCGGCAGCGTGGCGACCTCCGGCTGCAGTTCCAAGCCCAGCGCACGCCCGGCGGCAACCAGCGCGTGGCAGGTGTCGGACGCGGCTGCGGCCTCCGTCAAAAAAATGCTCAGCCGGCTCTGCGCGCTTTCAATATCGTCCCAGGACGAGGCGCTGATCTCCGCTTCCGCCAGCGATTCGATCAGCGTGTCTACGGCCGCACGCGGCACCTCGGCGGACACGGCGGTGAGGGAAGCGCGGGTGGCGGAGAGCGGTTTCGGCGGCTGCGCTGTCTGTGTTTTTTTCATGAGGTTCTGGTTTCTAAAAAAGGCCGAATACGGATAAATTCTTCCAACGCACACGGCTCGCGAGGACGCTCGCCCTCCCGTAGAACACCCAGGTCTTCCGAAAAGCCCGGGAGGGCGAGCGTCCTCGCGAGCCGGTTCTCAAACAAGCTTTATTTCGACGTTTCCGCGCGATGCAACGCCGCAGCGGGTGCGCAGCCCCCGCTGTACTGCGCCACCGCCCCAAATAAATTTCGCGCCGCGAAATTTATAACTGGACGAAGAGCGCGGACTGGGCGTCGATCTCCTTGCCCAGCGCCAGGACCACGTCCTCGGGCACGGGCTTGTTGACGCGCACGATGGCCAGCGAGCGGTTGGTGTTGAGGTCATGCGGATTACGCATGTCCTCGATGTTGATCCCCCCGTCTGCCAGATGACGCGCAATATTGGCCGTAACCCCGGGGCGGTCCGGATAGACGCAGACCAGCATGTTGCCGGACGGCGGGAAGTAGAGGCGATCGAACTCGTTGATCCGCGAAACCATGAGCATCCCCTCGGCCACGGTGCCGCGGACACTGGTGCGCTTCAGACGGCCTTCCGCGATCTCGGTTACCAGCTCGATCGTGATCGAATTGGAGAACCCCTTTTCGGAGTCGATCGGCCGGTTGCTGTACTCGATGCCACGCGCCGCCAGAAACTTGATGGCCGCGTCGTGATCGTTGAACCGGTCGAAATTCTCCCACAAACCGGCCAGGATGGAGACCAGCAGCCACTTGCCGTAGGGCTCGAGCTGCCCGTAAAAACTCGTCTCCACGGCGCACAGCCGTGCATTCCGGCCGGCCAGTTCGCGCGTGAGCCGGGCGAGCGAGAAGGCCAGCTCGCAGTAGGTGCGGTCGAGGCCCTCGGGAATGTCGCGGTTGACGATGAAAGAGGTGACGCCCTTGTCGTCGAGGTCAATCAGCTCGCGGGCGGCGCGCTCGGCAGCGACGTAGTTGGCCTCGTGCGTGCTGGCGCCCAGGTGCGGCATCAGGATGTCGGCAATGTCCGCCACGCTCTTGGGGCCGGGCTCATCCTTCGGGTAGACGTCGTTGAGGAAGCGCAACCCCTTGACCTTGCGCGCCTCGCGCAGCGCCTGCTCGTCGATGATGCCGGCGCGGGCGCAGTTGATGATGGTGGCATTCTGCTTCATCAGGCTCAACAGCCGTGCGCCAACCAGTCCGCGCGTGCTTTCCATCTCCGGGAGGTGGAGCGTGACGTAATCACATTCGGCAAACAGCTCGTCCAGGTCCACCGGCTCCACACCGAATTCGCGGGCGCGCTCCATGCTGACCAGCGGATCGTAGCCGAGGATACGGCAATCAAACCCGCGCAGCCGCCGGATCACCAGGCGTCCGATGTTGCCAAGTCCGACGATACCCACGGTCTTGCCCGTGATTTCGCGCCCCATGAAAGCCTTCTTCTCCCACTCGCCGCGGCGGACCGAGGCGTCGGCAGGCACAATGAACCGGGCGTCGGCCAGCATCAGGGCGAGGACCTCCTCGGCCACGGCATTGGCATTGGCGCCGGGCGTGTTCATGACATCCACGCCGCGCTTGCGGGCATACTTGATATCCACATTGTCATAGCCGGCACCGGCGCGCACGACCACCTTCAGCTGCGGCAGCGCGTCCATGACTGCCGCCGTGACCTTTTCGCTGCGCACGATCAGGGCGTGAGCGTCCGGGTTGGCAGCTGCCAGTTCCGGCAGCGCCGTTTTGGCGTCCTGCACCACAGCATAACCGCCATGGGTTCGAAGAATTTCGGCCGCGATCGAATCCAGCTTCGTGGGAATCAATACTTTTTTCATGCTTCAACACCCCTGCCGCATTTGCTATGGTTGTCGGGCTTACGCATTCACTTGCCATCCCCGGATATTGTGGCGTGCGGCGACGAGCTCCGGAAGAGTGCAAGGAAACAGAAGAAAACAGTGTAACGGGCAAACGGGTGGCGACGCAAGCCCGGACCCCAGTTGAATCGAATGCGCCGGACGCGGCCTCTGGCCGGAGACAAACCATATGATGCGCAGTTTAACAGCCCGTATCCCTGGCGCCGCGCTGATCCTGTTGCTTTCCGTGGCGGGTGCCACCGGACAGGACAGCGGATCCGCCGCCGCGCCGATCTTCAAAGATACGGACCCGTACGAGCAGCCGGAGCGCAAGGAACCGTCCATGTGGCACCGGCCCGGCGCCAAGACGCCGACCGCACAGCTGGCACTCGCCACCCAGTACGAGCAGGCGAAGCGCCTCAGTCGCGCCATCTCGGCCAACCGCGCACTCGTGCACAAGTGGCACAACGCCCCGGAAGCTGTCACGGCGCAGCAAAATCTGGCGCGCCTGCTCGAGGCGGAAGGCGATCACGAGGAAGCCTTCCTCGAGTACCAGTACCTGATAACTTATTTCGCCGGACAGTTCGCCTTTCTGGACACGCTGGACCGCCAGTACCGCTGTGCCAACGTCCTCTGCCACGCGGACAGCTCGTTTCTCGGTCTTTCCTCCGGGTCCATCAACGATGTCCGCCGGATGTACGAGCGCATTCTGCTCAACGGGCCCAACTGGACCAAGGCACCGGACGTCGCCATGCGGATCGGCGAACTTCGCGAAGTAACGGAAGACTTGCCAGAGGCCATCGCGGCCTACGAACAGGTGCAAAACCGTTTCCCCGGCACGGAGGCCGCCCATAACGCCGCCTACCGCGGGTCGGTCTGCCGCAGCCAGTTTGCTCTTTTGCACCCGCGGGACGCCAAAGCCCGCAACGACGCCGTGGCGGCCATGGCCGCCTTCCTGCAGAAATACCCGAACGATCGACTCTCCGAATCCCTGCGGACATACCTCAAGGTCCTGGAGGGACAAACGCTGGAAGCCGCCTACGCACAAGCGGTTTTCTATGACCGCCAGCGCCATGACCGCGCTGCCGCCATGGCTGCATACCGCGATTTCCAGCGCCGTTTTCCGGACGCGCCGCAGGCCAAGGCAGCGGCCGCGCGCCTGCACGTGCTGGAAAGAAACGCCCCTGAAGCACCCAGGCAAGGAGAAACCAATGCAGTTGTTCGCTAGAGAAATATGCGCCATCGCCCTTGTGACGGCCATGGCCGGATGCGCCAGCTATCACACCGCACGCTCGATCCCGCATGACCTGCGAACCGTCGCCGTGCCGACGTTCGAAAACGCCTCCGGCCAGCCGCAGGCGGAGGCGCTGACCACGCTAGCCGTGCTGTCCGAGTTCCGCCGTGACGGCGCCTTGAAGATCGTGGAACGCGAAAACGCGGCCCTCGAAGTTGCCGGACGCGTCACCGGTTGCAAATTGGAGCCCATGCGTTTTGACCATGACCGGCCCTACCTGGCGGTAGAGTACCGTCTGACACTGACCGCCGATGTCAAAGTGTACGAGCGCGCCACCGGCAAAGTGGTAGCCAGCCTCAAGAAGGTTACCGGCACAGACATCTTCCGCACCCAGTCAGACCTGCCATCTTCCCAACGTGACGCCCTGCCGCGTGCCGCCGCGAAACTGGCCAAAACCATCGTCAATGAGACGCTGATGGCGTGGTGAATAGCTTGTGGTTGCGCCAGGCGTCAGGAGTCAGAATGAGATTTCCGGCAAGAGATCAAGGCGTGCCTTTCTGCCGTCTACTGCCTGACACCTGAACCCTGAACACTAGAAACTCCCAAGTCCCCATGCCCACCTACGAATACGAAGCCGCGGATCCCGCCCACGCCTGCGACGCCTGCCGCAGCGGCTTTGAACTGGTGCGCACGCTGCAGGCACCGCCTGTGACCGAATGCCCCGGTTGCCACGCCCCGGTTCGCAAGCTCATCAGCGCGCCGGCCATCGGTCGCTCCGTCACCTCGCTGGATGACCGCGCCAAGAACGCCGGCTTTTCCAAGCTCAAGCGCCTGGGCAAAGGCGAGTACGAGAAGCTCTACTAGCAGCCTGGTCGGACGTAGCCTTTTGGAGGCACAAACCTTCTGCCGACCAGGCTGCTAGTTGGCAACCCGCGGATAGCGGGTTGCGATACCTCTCAAAACAGGCAGAATGACTGCGCTTTCGTAGCCAATTGGTTGTATTGTTGCTGCTGTCCAGTACTTGGAGTGGGATTCACTTTGTCTAGCAGCCTGTCGGACTTAGCCTTCTGGTGGTACAAACCTTCTGCCGACAGGCTGCTAGTTCATGGAAACCCGCAGCCATGAGCAAAATCTCAGACCTCTCTACCTCCCGGAAATTGGCGTGGCACCATTTGCTGGGTTTTAAGAATTCGGTTTGGTGTTCACAGATTACGCAGATCTTTGGGTGAGTTGTGGTAGCAAGGCGAAAAGCTTAGAAAACAATTTTTAACCACGAAGGACACGAAGAACACGAAGGCTTTCGCGATTAACGAATTCTTCGTGTTCTTCGTGTCCTTCGTGGTAAAAAACTCCCTTTCTTTTTGCCGCTTTTGTGTGTCGGTTTCTTAATCTGCGCAATCTGCGGATAGTTCCTAATGTGCCAAGTCAATTTTTGGACAACGCTTGCATCCAATTGCCCGCGTCCGTTTAACTCCAAAAGGTGCCATTCGCCAACCGTTTACGGCGGGTTTCCCTAACTAGGAACCTGTCGGCAGAAGGCTTTGGATCGCTCGGAAACCTCTTGCCGACAGGTTCCTAGCCCTGCGTGTGGGTGTGCTCGAGCCGCTGCAGGATCACGTAGGTAATCCAGCCGATGACGGCCAGGCCCAGCGTGAAACAAAGGTAGGGGATGTACCAGTTTTGCGGGTTGCTGCCCGTCATCATGGAGAACTCCGACATGCCGCCGATACCGGCCAGCACGTTGAGCGGCATGAAAACCACGTTGATCACCGTCAGGCGCTTCATCAGCACGTTCAGGTTGTTGTTCACAATCGAGGCGCGGGCATCCATCAGCCCGGCAAAGACATTGGCATAAACCTGCGCCTGCTCGAGACACTGCGCGTTCTCGATCGCCAGGTCATCCACAAACTCCAGCATCTCCGGCGAAAGACCGTCCGTCTGCGCATTCTTCGCGTTGGTCTTGAGCCGCTCAATCACCCGGCCGTTGGCGCTGATGGCGTTGACGTAATAGACCAGGCTCTTCTCGATGGAGAACATCTGCAGCAGGCTGCGATTTTCCATGGCCCGCATGATCTTGGGCTCGAGCTCATTGGCAATTTCGTTGATCACCTGTAAGTGGCCGTAAAAATGCGTGACGCAAGCCGAGAGGATCTTCAGGAACAGCATCTGCAGGCTCTGGATCTTCTGGAAAGCGCGCCCCTCGAACATGGCGACCTCGCCCGGCGCAATGATGACCAACCGGTCTTTGTACAGGAACAAACCGATGGCGTTGATATGGAAGACGAAGTTATCCCTGGCGTTGTAGCGCTTGGGGTGCTTGAAGATGAGCGCCAGGTGGTTGACGTCCAGCTCGACACGCGGCAACTCGTCGCGGTCCAGCGCGGAGGAGAGGTTGTGCTCGTCGATCTGGTGCTGGTTCACCAGCATCGCGCGCTCGGCATCCGTCAGGTCCGTGCAGAGCAGAATGCTCGCCGGCCCGTTGTCCGTCACCTCCACCACCCGCCCCTGGTCCAGCCTGAAATTCCGGATCATGCCTGCCTCCGCCGGTAGGTTCGCCGGCCGCCTCTGCCGCCGCGCGCACCCGACTATTTGCGAACGAGCAAGAACATGCCCGACCACGCGGCAAACGTCAATGGCGAATCACGCAACGGCAGTAATTCTCATGACTGGATCATGCCAAACCGGAGCACCATCCATTATTTCAAACATATCTCCTCTATCGCATGACCGACCGAATCGGTTATTATGAAACACGTGTCGGTCTATTGGCCCAGACGTATAAGGACCCGTGAATATGTGCGAAAAGTGCGGATGTTCGGAGCCCACCTTGCGGCAGCGTGGCCACACGTTGGCGCATACGCACGCCGCGGCCCACGCACACACCCACGAACCTGAAGCGACTGAGCTCTCCCGGCAGGACCGCCTGGCCGAACGGAACCGCGGTTTCTTTCTCGCCAAACGCGTCTTTGTGGTCAACCTCCTCTCCTTCGCCGGGTCCGGCGCGCCGTCCTTTGTCGCCCGCACCGTGGCCGAGTATGGCCTGCGCCGGAAACTCCGCGTGGTCACCAGCGAATTTCTGGATCAGATTCACGCCCATCATGACCACCAGGACCACGACGGGCACGCACATGCCGACACCCCGGCGCCGGACGAGAATGCGTCGCTGAATGCCCATGGAATCGCCCATGCGCTAGACCACCTGGACCTGGACACGGCGGAGATCGTCCTGCTGGAGAATGGCGGCAGCGCCGCAGCCCAAGCTGTGTATGACCTTGGCGAAACCGTGCGCGTGGCGATGTTTTCGGTTGCAAATGGCGAGAGCAAACCGCTAAAGTTTCCGTTTCTCTTCAAGGACGCATCGGCCGTGGTGATCAACGAAACTGCCCCGGCGGCGGGTTCGGATTTCGACAGAATCAAGGCGCGCGCCAATCTGGCGCAGGTGGCACCGGACGCACAAATTTTGGAGGTCGCGTCCGCCACCGGCGCCGGCATGGATGCCTGGTACGATTTTCTGGAAAAAGGATTATCTCAGACCCAATCGTGAGCACAAACCTGTAAGGGGCGGGGCCGCCGGCTCCGCCGTCAACTGTATGCGGCGGGTCCGGCGGCCCCGCCCGACCTGCATGCGCCCTGCGCGCAGCGTGGTTTCGAGTGAAGCAACGAGGAGACAAGATCATGGCAAAGCAAACGATCGTGGCAGCCATCAAGAGTGGCCGCATTCTGATATCCGATGGCGCCTGGGGCACCTTTTTGCAGAAGAAGGGGATGCAGCCGGGCGAATGTCCAGAGCTCTGGAACATTGATCACGCCTCCGACGTGGAGGATATCGGCCGCAATTACATCCAGGCCGGCGCAGACATGATCGAAAGCGACAGTTTTGGCGGCACATCCTTCAAGCTGAAACATTTCGGCCTCGAAGGCCGCGTCGCGGAGATCAACGAGGCTGCCGCCCGAATCTCCCGCCAGGCCGCCGGCCCCGACAAGTGGGTAATCGCCTCCGTCGGCCCCACCGGCCAGATGCTGGCCCTGGGCGACGTCAGCGATGAGCAGATCTTCGAATCCTTCCGGGAGCAGTCCGTGGCGCTGGCCAAGGGCGGCGCGGATGCGCTCTGCATCGAGACCATGAGCGCCATTGACGAAGCCGTCCTCGCGGTCCAGGCCGCCCGCAAACACACCTCCTGCGAAGTGATCTGCACCTTCACCTTTGAAAAGAACACAAAGGATGAATACCGCACCATGATGGGTGTCTCCCCGGCTGATGCGGCCAAAGCCCTGGTCGAGGCTGGCGCGCATGTCATCGGCACCAACTGCGGCAACGGCATGGAACGCATGATCGAGATCGTGCGCGAAATGCGCGAGGCCTCCCCGAGCACGCCGATCCTCGTACACGCCAATGCCGGCCTGCCGAAGAACGTGAATGGCGCGGACATCTTCCCGGACACCCCGGCAGACATGGCCCAGCTGGTCCCCGCGCTCGTCGCAGCCGGCGCAAACATCATCGGTGGATGCTGCGGCACCACGCCCGCCCACATCAACGCCATCCGCAAGGCGGTGGATGGGCTGAAGAAGTAGAAGTAAATGTTCGTTCTTGGTTCTTCGTTCTTGGTTCTTGGTTGGGAGAATGCTCAGCACACGAAATCACGCGGCAGCCTCTTAACCAGAAACCAAGAACGCGGCACCAAGAACTAAAAACCAAGAACTACGAACGAAGAACGGGGAACGAACGATGTCCTTTCAACCCAAATTCATGGCCACGGCCATCGGCAGCATGCCGTTTGACAATGCCGACTATGCCGTAGATGTTTCGCTGAAATACCTCTCCGAAGCGCCGATCTGGCCGCAATTGCCGAAGTTTGGCATGAACGAGCAGATGGAGATCCAGTACTCCGAAGGGATGCCCTGTGCGGTGATTGACCGCGAAAAGCAGCGCATGTTCTTCCAGACCAACCAGGACTACTCGGATGCCTTTGCGCAGTTCTACGAAAAGTACATGACCTCCACCGAGACCGGCGACTGCTCTGCCATGGCGATCGGTCCCGAGTTCTCCCGCGGCATCCCGGCGCTCGAGAAGAAGCTGAAGGCCCTGGGGCGCAAGCTTCCGGCCGTGAAGGTTCAGGTCACCGGACCGTGCAGCTTTGCCCTCACGCTCGTGGACGAAAACAAGCGCGCCATCTACTACAACGAGGAATTCCTCGACATGGTCGTCAAGACGCTGGCCATGAAGTGCCGCTGGCAGATCCAAAAGTTCCGCCCCTATGCGGAGCGCGTAATCTGCTTCATTGACGAGCCGATCCTCTCGGCCTTCGGCAGCTCGACCTATGTCTCGGTCAAGCGCGAGGACGTCGTGGCGCGTGTCAACGAGGTCGTCGAGGCGGTCCACGCCGACGGCGCACTCGCCGGCGTGCATTGCTGCGGCAACACCGAGTGGAGCATCCTGATCGACGCCGGCGTGGACATCGTGAACTTCGACGCCTTCGGCTTCGGCGAAACCATCGCCATGTACGCCGACAGCGTCAAGGCCCACCTAAACAAGGGCGGTCTTCTGGCCTGGGGCGTGGTGCCGACATCCGCCATCATCCGTGAGCAGACCGTCGAGTCGCTCGCAGCCAAACTCGAACAGGGGATGCAGCACCTGGCCGCCACGGGGATTGACTTGCAGCAGATCACCGCGCAGGCGCTCATCACCCCCTCGTGCGGCACCGGCTCGCTGGACCCGGCCGACGCGATCAAGGTATTCGAATCCCTCAGCGCCCTGTCGAAGGCGATGAAGGCCAAGTACAAGTTCTGAGATCGGACGGCATCGTTCTTCGTTCTTGGTTCTTCGTTCTTGGTTGGCAACGGATACGCGCATCGCTCCAACAAAGAACCAAGAACGAGGAACCAAGAACGACAAACGGGGATGTTTCATGAGCGACGTCCATTGCCCAGGTCAGGATCAACGCTACTGGAAACCGGAAGACATCTTCCAGGTTGCCTGCCCGCAGTGCGGCGCAGAGATTGAGTTCTGGAAGGATGAGCCCGTGCGCGTCTGCGCCGGCTGCAAGCGCGAGGTGCGCAACCCGCGCCTGGACCTGGCGTGCGCGAAATGGTGTAAGGAAGCGGAGAAGTGTCTCGGACGGGAAGTGCAGAAGGATAAGCAATAGGAATCGTTCTTGGTTCTTTGTTCGTGGTTCTTAGTTGCTGTCGCCAGCCGCATACGCTCCAACCTGGAGGGCGAGCGGCCTCACGAGCCGCAACGAAGAACCACGAACCAAGAACGAAGAACCACGAACCAAGAACCAAGAACCAAGAACATGAAACTCGCCATCAGCGGTAAAGGCGGCGTGGGCAAATCCACGCTGGCAGCAGCGCTCGCGCTGCTGCTGGTGCGGCGTGGCCGCACGGTGCTGGCCGTGGATGCCGACCCGGACGCCAACCTCGCCGCCTCGCTGGGAATTCCCGCGGTCGTACGGGAGCGGATCGTACCCATCTCCCGGCAGATCGCCCTAATCGAGGAGCGCACCGGCGCCCAGGCCGGCAAGTTCGGCCAGATGTTCAAGATGAACCCGGATGTTGCCGACATTGCCGACGCCTACGCCTGGCGGCATGCCGGCGTGGCCTTGCTGGTGCTCGGGGCGGTCACGCGCGGCGGCGGCGGTTGCGCCTGCCCGGAGAACGTGCTGCTGAAGGCGCTGGTTTCCAACGTCGTGCTGCATCGCAACGAGGCGCTGGTCATGGACATGGAGGCGGGGATTGAACACCTCGGCCGCGGCACCACGCACGGCGTGGACACCCTGATCATCGTAGTCGAACCCGGCCAGCGTTCGATCGAGACCGCGCGTCACGTGAAGACCCTCGGCGCCGAAATCGGCTTGCGCCGATTTCGTGTGGTGGGGAATAAGATTACGAGTCCTGCGGATGAGGCTTTTGTGCGGGCAGCTTTTGACGAAGACGAACTGCTGGGCATGATCCCCTACACCGAACAACTGCGCGGCGCCGACCGCGAAGGTCGTTCCGTGCTGGATGACATGCAGCCGGAATTGCTACAGAAATTTGAGGACATTCTGGACAAGCTGGAGAAGGGATGAGGACGTTTTGGTTCTTGGTTCTTCGTTCTTCGTTCTTGGTTGCTGACGCCTGTTGATTTTGCCCAGAACTGGAGGGCGAGCGTCCTCGCGAGCCGCAACCAAGAACCAAGAACGAAGAACCAAGAAC
>JBAXVM010000440.1:0-1000 GCA_037129105.1 bacterium | reverse complement strand
CTCGGAGAGCGTGTTTTCAAATGGGCGGCAGGGATGCAGGATCCAGGATCCAGGAGATGCGCCCGTCGGCAAAGGCGGGCGTGGCGTCGGCAGCCTCGCCGAGCGGACAGGATGCGATCTCACGAAAGGTTCGTTCGAGAGCCACAATGCGCATGACGCCGTCACGGTCGAGCGCATACACACGATTGCCCGCCACAATGGGCGAGGCATAAAAGCCGGTGGCATACTCGTGTTTCCACAGCTCCCGTCCATCCGTCGCATCCAGACAGACAAGTGGACCACTGCTCGAGGCCAGGAAAACCAGTCCACCGGCCGCGACCGGACTGGCAACATCCGGCAGCTCGTCCTTGTACTCCCATTTTTTTTCCGGCTTTGCGGTCAGTTCATAGCAAACCATCCGCGCCCCCGCATTTGCGACCAGCACCCGCCCGCTCCAATAGGCCGGCGACGGCGCAACCTCGCCCGACACGCCATCCACACTCCAGCACGCTTTGCCGGCAACCGCATCATAGGCATCCACTGTGTCGCGCCCGAGCGCCAGCAACAGCGGTTTGCCATCCACACTTGCCACCACCATCGGCGAACACCAGACGGGCTCCTTGATGCGCGGCTGCTCCCAGACCGTGCTACCGCTCCGCGCATCGATTGCCAGCATGCGGCCGCCGTCCGCCTGGTCGTACTGCACATATACTTTACTCTCCTGCACCCAAAGCGAAGAGGCGTGCCCGTACGAATTGTTAGGCCGGCGCAGATACACCTGCCACATCCGTTTGCCGTCCTGCGTGTAAGCCACAAGGTCGCCCGTGCCAAACACCGCATAAACACCGTTCTCATCGCAGGCGGGCGTGGATGCGCCCAGGCCCGTGTCATCCGTGGTCTTGGGCAGGTCCTCACCCGTGCCGCCGTCCGCCACAACCTGCCGCCAGAGCTCCCTGCCGGTATGTGCGTCATATGCCACGACTGCGCGCGCCTGCTCATCCGCCACAGTCAGAAAAAGTTT
>JBAXVM010000044.1:0-15509 GCA_037129105.1 bacterium | reverse complement strand
AACCAGGGTTTTCAGTGTTTTTGAACAGGAGGTAACAGAGGCCACGGAGAAGACCATGGGGGGCGGGTAAAATTTAAAACACCACTTGCGGCAGGCGCGACTTTTGGGGATACTAGCGCTGCTTTTGACACAAAAGGAGAATATGTCATGGCTTGGTTTGAAAAGAACGCCACACCGCCGGCACGGGTTTTGACGGATGCCGTCTGGGCGGTGTGTCCTGCGTGCAAAGCTTATGTTCCGCGCGAGGAGTGGAACGCTGCGCTGCGCGTCTGCCCCCGCTGTCAGTTCCACGATAGACTCACTTGCCGTGAGCGTATCGACCTGGTGACGGACGCCGGTTCCTTCCAGGAACTTAACGCCCAGGTCACCTTTTCTGATCCGCTTAAGTTCTCGGATCTCAGCGGCCCCTATGCCGCCAAGGCCAAGAGCACCGTGGAAAAGACCGGGCTCGGGGAGGCGGTCGTCACGGGTACGGCCAAGATCGATGCCATTGCCGTGGTGCTCGGTGTGATGGACTTCCGCTTCATGGGCGGCAGTCTGGGCAGCGGCACCGGCGACCGGATTTTGCTGGCGGCGGAGGAGGCGCTGGCGAAGCGTCAGCCCTATATCCTTTTCTCCGCTTCCGGCGGCGCACGCATGCATGAGGGGATTATTTCGCTTATGCAGATGGCCCGCACGTGCGCGGCGATCGCCCGGTTGCAGGCGGCCGGCTTGCCCTATATCTCGGTGCTGACGGACCCCACCACGGGCGGCGTCTCGGCCAGCTACGCCATGGTCGGCGACCTGAATTTGTCCGAGCCCAAGGCGCTGATTGGCTTTGCCGGCCGGCGCGTGATTGAGCAGACCATCAAGCAGAAGCTGCCGGACGACTTCCAGACTGCGGAGTACGTGCTGGAGCACGGCTTCCTCGACCACATCGTCGAGCGTAAGGCCATGAAGGCCTTCCTCGCCAATGTGCTGCGGTACACGGTTCCCTGACAGCTTACAGGAGTTTACCATGAGCGATTTTGATTTTACCCAACCTCTCACGCCCTGGCAGATCGTTCAGTTGGCACGCATGTCCGGACGTCCGCTGATCGGCGACTATATCTCCGGCATGTGTTCCGACTTCGTGGAACTTCACGGCGATCGCTCCTTTGGTGATGATCGCGGCCTGATCGGTGGCTTCGCCACGATCGGGAACGAGCGCGTCATGCTCCTCGGGCACCAGAAGGGGAAGAACGTTGAGGATAACATCAAGTTTAACTTCGGCATGGCCAACCCGGAGGGGTATCGCAAGGCCATGCGGCTGATGAAGCTGGCCGAGAAGTGTCACCTGCCGGTGGTGTCGCTTGTGGATACGCCCGGCGCCTATCCCGGGCTCGAGGCTGAGGCGCGCGGGCAGGCAGAGGCGATTGCCAGGAATTTGACCGTCATGGCCGGGCTGCGCACGCCGTACATCATTGTGGTCACGGGTGAAGGCGGCAGCGGCGGTGCGCTCGGCATTGCCGTGGGCGACGTGGTGCTGATGCTGCAGTACGCGGTCTACTCGGTGATTTCTCCCGAGGGGTGTGCTTCGATCCTCTGGCGCGACGGCAAAAAGGCGCCGGAAGCGGCTGAGGCCATGAAGATCACGGCGGAGTCCCTGCTCCAGCTGGGCATCATTGACGAGATCCTGCCGGAGCCTGCCGGCGCCGCGCACAGCGACCCGCAGGCCATGGTTAAGACCGTGAAGGCTGCAGTCCTGAAACGCATCCGGGATTTGAAGCCGCTGAGCGGCGATGAGCTCGCGACGCGACGCTATGCCAAGCTGCGGCACATGGGCAGCGCGACGTTATAGGAACTTGCCGGACTTTTGTGGCTTTTTTGGTTCCGACAGATAGATCCGAGGTCAGGGTTCCGGCTCCTGACTCCCTCCGCCGTTGCGCTGTAAGAATGCCAAATCGGGCCAGCGGCTGAGATCGTGAAGGGTGTTGAACTATGGCGGGCGGCTTTCTCCAGCGCTTGTTTGAGCGGAATCACATGAGCCCGACGCTTCCGGTCCGGCCAGCGCCGGCGGATACGGGTGTGCCCGTGAAGCCTTGTGAGCCGAAGCCAGTCCTGCCGGACGCCAAAGTGCGAGACAGCAAGAAGAGCGCACTCGGGAAAACGGCGGAATTGTCGCACGCCATTGAAGAGTTTCGTTCCATTCATGCAGCTCTGGCCGAGGAAGAAGAACCAACCCTGTCGGTCCCCTGTGCGGCCATACTGCGTCGGTTGCCGGCCGAACTCCGCGGTCCGGAGTGGCGGGCGGATTCTTTTCCTTACCGGGAGGTAAAAGTTTCGCGCAAGGAGTTGCTGGCGCAACTGAAGACCGGTCGCGTGGTTCTGCCGCTTTCCCAGTTCATACTCGATCTGCCGGTGGGTTGGCTGGTTGCGCATGCGCCACATAATGTGCCGATAGAACTGGATCTTGCGCTGGTTGTGCCGCGTATTCCGCGTGAGTGGATTCAGCCGAAAGGGCAGACCAGCGCGGTGGCGAAGGACGTCGGGCAGATGCGCGATTTCTTCGTGGCCAAGCGGGCGCCTGCCGCAGATGCTGCACCGGCACCGGCCGCCACTTCCTTGCTCGCAATTCCTGCCGCAGCTGTGCCGGCCCCCGCCCCTGTGCCCACACCGGCGCCTATGCCCCCCGTGCGCCTGTCCGCAACCCCCATTCGGCTGTCTGCTGCGCCCGCGCCAGCGGTCATGCCCGCCGCCGCGACTCCTGCTGCGGCTGCGCCTGTTGCTGCGCCTGCGCCAGCGGTCATCGCAACGCCCGTTGCCGTTGCGCCCACGCCTGTGGTTACGCCCACGCCTGCGCCCGCGCCTGTTGCCGTTACGTCCACGCCTGCGGTTGCGCCCACGCCGGTTGCAACGCCCGTTGCCGTTGCGCCCACGCCTGTGGTTACGCCCACGCCTGCTGTTACGCCCGCGCCGGTTGCCGCGCCCGCGCCGGTTGCCGCGTCCGCGCCGGTTGCTGCGCCTGCGCCCGAGTCAGCCGCGGCGGGTTCTTCCGGTTGGGACGGACGGGATTCCCGTGCCGATGCCGGGCCGAATGCGATCGATATCAATCGCGCCACAAAGGAGGATCTGCTCAAGCTGCCGGGTGTCGGTCCCCATGTGGCGGAGGCCGTGCTCTCACATCGGCAGCAGCATGGCCCCTTTACCAGCGTGTTCGACCTGGCAACCGTGGAGGGTGTTGGCCCGAAGCTCTTTCGTAAGCTGACCGGTCTTTCGCAGCAGAGTCGCATGGACCGGCACGAGGTGCTGAACAGCTTGCTGGGTCTGGCACCGGATGCACGCCCGTCGCTCTCTTTGATTGCGCAGAAGTTTTCCGCGCGTTTGGATGGTGCAGACGTGGTGCTCAGCACGCTGGATGGCATGCCGCTGGCCGCGAGCCAGCCGGGGGAGGAAGATGCCGCGCGTTACGCGGCGATTGTGCCGCAGATGTTCCGGCGCACCCGGCGCTATTTCCGCCAGTTGCTGGAGGCCGATGTGCATTGCATGGCCATCCCCACGTCCCAGCCGATGCTGCTGCTGGTGGATGCCAATGTTCTGTTTGTGGTCGTGGCGCTGAAGCCGGAGCAGGATTTTATGACGATCATGAACCGGGCGATGGAAATTGCGCACGAGTTGCACTGGCTGCTCGACTGTCGCGCCGTGGTGGTGGAATAATTAGTCGAAAATCCGCTTTATCAGACTGCGGAAGCCGGCGAAAACCGAGGGCGGGCCATTTGTGACGGCCGTCACGGTGTTTGTTCGCACGGCCGATTCATCCGGTTGCCCCATGGTCCTTTCGGATACGAATAACGTATGCTCGCCGCTGCGCAGCACGATACCTGTTCGCGTAACCGTCTCCAGCAGGACTCCCTCAACGGGCTGGCCTTCCATTACGAAGCGCCCGTTGATGATCGCCGAAGCTGTTTTGCCGGGCACGGCGATGATGCCTCCGAGCCGGATGCTTGGCCAGACCATGGCGGGCGCCGCCGGTGGCGGGGGGCGTGCCGGCCGCAGCGTGTTCCATGAAAACTTTCCCGCCGGGCTTCCCGCCACGGTCGGTTGCGCCTCAGAAAATACGTCAGGGTTGCTGTTTGATCCAGGCCGGCGGTTCTCGTTAAGCACCCACCAGAGCAGTGCCCCGCTAACAACAAGGGCAATCAGGGCAACGGTCGTCAGCACCCATTTTCGAAGATGCGTGCGCGGCTGCTGGTAGGTGTATGGCTTGTGCGTAGCGGCGGGTGGCGCGGGACGCGGCGCAGGCGTGGCCGCCGCAGGCTTGGCGGCAGATGGCGCCGGGGGTGCGGCGGACTGGCCTAACGTGTTCGGCCCCTGCCTGGCCCATGGCGCGGCCGGCCGGCTGATCGTGTCCAGGGGCTGTCCACTCGCAGGCTCAGGTGCGTCCGGTTCGACATCTTTGGCTTCATCAATCTGCCGGAAGCACTCGAGGAGAATCGTGGTGACGTCGTCGTAGATGGTGCGAGCCGGAACGGTGCTGGCGTCCACGAATGAGAATTCCCCCGTCTTCATGCAGAGGATGCGGCGGATGGCGGCATTGTCCCGCTCCGGGCCGCACTCCGCCGCCACGATCGCGCCGTCCTGATACCAGATGCGGCCGTCAGCCCGCGTGTTGGTGACGCGCAGATACCCCACACGGTCAGTCCGGCCGCTGAGAAACTGCATCACTTCCGCCACGACGCCCGGTTCAACGGCGCCTTTCAGTCTGATCTGTCCATCCGGCATGCTGTTGCTCTGTTCCCCGTTGACCGGCTGGCAAGAAGCCGGAGTGCGAGTCCAATATGCGTTCAATCATACTGTACGCTCGCGCGTCTGACGAGAGCGGAATCGGGGAGGGGCGCTGGGGGGCATGGTCTTTTCCTGAAGCACCACATAAGCCGCGTTTTTAACCGCCAAGACGCCAAGTACGCCAAGTTTCCCCGACGTTGGATCTCCGCAGGCGAAAACATCGATTTTGTTGGTCTTGGCGACCTTGGCGTCTTGGCGGTTTGACAAATTGTGAAGCTTCAGGAAAAGACCATGCGCTGGGGGGGCATCTGCGTTTCATTGACTTGCCACCAGAACTCAGCTTGGGGCACAACGCTAGGTTGACTGAGCCGTTGACACAGTTCCAGTTGGTGTTGCCCCTTCGACGCTGCTCAGGGACTGCGTCGTGCGTACGCACGTCGCGGATCGGGCCGCTGGGAAGCGCGTGATATTGGCCCGTCTGCTGCGTTTTCGCCTCGGGGCGGACAAGAGTCCTGCCCCTTCGGCTCAAGCCTTGCATACGGGCCAATCTGACGCGCTTCCCATCGGGCGGCTGCGCCGCGACCCGATCCGCGACGCCCAGCCCTCGGCGCGGGGCCGCCTTGCTTGATCACGCGCGGGAGGCGTGAACGCACCGCGCCGATGCTGACGGCACTTCCCCGTGCCAAACGATTGCTTCTCCTGCGACTTCGTTGTTGCGCCAAACAGTGAAAGTTCTGTTCGCTGTAGCCGCACCGGCAGCCGAAACTTGAGCACCACACATGCCTCTGTAGTGCAACCGGAAGAGGACCCGGATTACTGCACTTGAAATGCCTCTTAAACCGACCTGCGATCATTATAACAGATCGCATGATAACCAATAAATGCGGACGTTTTGGTTTCAGTGACCAGCCGCGCACAGAAACACTCGCTTGAACTAGGCCTAGCCCTTCGACTTCGCTCAGGGAAACCCGCCGTAAACGGTTAGTGATTGGCACCAAAACAAGAAATTTTGCTGTTTTGCCGGGTCTTTGGCTGCCACTTGCGCGTAGATTTTGCTCATGGCGGCGGGTTTCCTAGAACTAGCAGCCTGTCGGCAGAAGGTTTGTACCTCCAGAAGGCTAAGTCCGACAGGCTGCTAGAGGTTTTTTCAGCACCCATGCTCAGGCACTACGTCGTCAAGCACCATACCGAAAACGCCATTGACCCGTATTCTGCGACACCGTTCCCGCATCCGCGAAAACCGCCCACGGCAGACGCAAAACAAATCTCACCGTCAAAACTACTTCATCACAAATGGGATGCGATTCCATTTGACGCTCACAAAGCAAAGGTCTAACGTTTCAGCAACAAATGGTCTGGCAATTGCTACGTCGGTTCATGCCGGCAAGAGCGATTGGCTCTCTATATAACGTTCGCTCCAGAAAACAGAACGGTTCACGGTGGCTGTCGTAAGCTCTTGTCGTGAACTGTTGTCGACAAGAGCTTACGACAAGAGCTTGCGACAAGTTCCTGATCGGGCGGGATGGGGTGATCATCGGGCGGTTCGGCAGCCGCACGAAGCCCGACGACAAGGAACTCATGGCGGACGTGGAGAAGGCGCTCGGGGCGCCGATGTGACGTCGCGGTGACTGCATTGCATGAGAAACTGGATAAAGTTCTGGCGGCGCTTGCGGAGAAAGACAAATAGACATGGCCGTGGAACAGGTGCTGATCGCCCAGACTGGTGTAGAAGCATGACTTTGCCGTTAGCGAAAATATTGCGTTAAAACCAATTTGCATGTTGCAACGGAACAATCTAATCTTTGAACCGCTGCCCCTGATCCCTGCCCCCTGAACCCTTCACCCTGAAACCTGAACCCTTCACCCTGAAACCTCCTCATGGACAAACACTACGATCCCAAGACCGTCGAATCCAAATGGTATGCCTGGTGGGAGGCGCAGGGGTTCTTCCGCGCGGACGCCGCCCACGGCGGCGAGCCCTATTGCGTGATGATCCCGCCGCCGAACGTGACGGGCATCCTCCACATGGGGCATGCACTGAACAACACCATCCAGGATATTCTGGTGCGCTGGCGCCGCATGGAAGGGCGCAACACACTCTGGATGCCGGGCACGGATCATGCCGGCATCGCCACGCAAAACGTGGTTGAAAAGGCGCTGCGCAAAGGCGGTTCGAGCCGGCATGAACTCGGGCGCGAGGCCTTTGTCCAGCGGGTCTGGGAGTGGCGCAAGGAGTATGGCGGCACAATCGTGAGCCAGCTTCGCCAGCTCGGCGCCAGTTGCGACTGGTCGCGCGAACGCTTTACCATGGACGAGGGGATGAGCGCGGCCGTGGCCGAGGTCTTCTGCCGACTCTACAACGAAGGGCTGATCTATCGCGGCAACTACATCGTGAATTGGTGCCCGCGCTGCCACACGGCGCTTTCGGATGAGGAGAGCGAGCACCAGGAGACCAACGGGAATCTCTGGCATATCCGCTATCCGGTCTCGGACGGCAGCTTCGTGACTGTGGCCACGACACGTCCGGAGACCATGCTGGGCGACACGGCCGTGGCCGTGAACCCCAAGGACGAGCGCTACACCGGACTGCACACGCAAACCGTCACGCTCCCTATCCTCGGACGCACTTTGCGCGTGGTGGCTGACGATTACGTGGATCGCGCCTTTGGTACGGGCGTGGTGAAGATCACCCCGGCCCACGACCCCAACGACTTCCAGGTGGCGGGTCGCCACAATCTGCCGTCCATCAACGTGATGAACGGCGATGGCACCATGAACGAGGAAGCCGGTCCGTACGCGGGCATGGACCGCTTTGCCTGCCGCAAGAAGCTGGTGGCCGATCTGGAGGCGCAGGGGTTGCTGGTCAAGGTCGAGCCGCATCTGCATGCCGTGGGGCACTGCTACCGCTGCGATACGGTGGTCGAGCCGCGCCTGTCGCTGCAATGGTTCGTGCGCATGAAACCGCTGGCCGCCGCCGCCATCGAGGCTGTGCGCAGCGGGCAGGTGCAGATCACGCCCAAGCGCTGGGAGAAAGTCTATCTGGAGTGGATGGAGAACATCCGCGACTGGTGCATCTCGCGACAGATCTGGTGGGGGCATCGCATTCCGGTTTACACCTGCCGCGACTGTCAGCACGTGTGGGCGGCAAAGCAGACGCCACAGACCTGCGCAAAGTGTGGCGCCGCCGTTTCCTCCCTCACGCAGGACGAGGACGTGCTGGACACCTGGTTCTCCTCGTGGCTCTGGCCGTTCAGCACGCTGGGGTGGCCGCAGGAGAATGCCGATCTGCGCAAGTATTACCCGACGCATGACCTGGTCACCGCCCCGGAGATCATCTTCTTCTGGGTGGCGCGCATGATCATGGCCGGCTGCAAGTTCATGGGCGAACCGCCGTTCCGCAACGTCTACATCCATGGCACGGTGCGCGATGACCAGGGCCGGAAGATGAGCAAGAGCCTCGGCAACTCCATCGACCCGCTCGACATCATCGGCAAGTACAGCGCGGATGCGCTGCGCTTCAGCATGATGATGATCACGGCCACCGGGCAGGATGTCCAGGTCAACATGGACAAGTTCGAGATCGGCCGCAACTTCGGCACCAAGATCTGGAATGCCGCGCGCTTCCTGCAACTGCACATGGAGAAGGCACCGGGCCTCGACTGGCGCGCGCTGGCGCGTGAGACGCCGGCGCTTGACCCCGCGTTGCTCACGGATGACGACCGGCACCTGCTGGCCAAGTGCGATGTGACCGTGCGCACCATGACGGCGCATCTCGGGCAGTTCCGTTTCCAGGACGGCGCGCGCCTGCTCTACGATTTCATCTGGAGCGATTTCTGCGACTGGTATGTCGAGTATGCCAAGGGCGACCTCTACGGCGAGGATGTCGCGCGCCGCGAACAGGTGCTGCGCCTGATGACGCACGTCTTTGCCAACATCTTGAAGCTGCTGCATCCGTACATGCCGTTCCTCACCGAGGAGCTCTGGCATGGCATGGGGTACGCCACGGAGACAGAGTCCATCCTGGTTGCGTCCTGGCCGCAACCGCTGGATGCAGCGACCACAACGGCCTGGGGGCTGAGCGACGCAGTCACCGCCTACGTGGATGCCAAGCATGAGCTGATTGGCGCCGGCCGCGCCCTGCGCGCCGAGTACGGCATTGCGCCGGCCAAGCAGATCCGGTATGTGATCCACACCCTGGACGCTGCCACGGCCGCGCAATTCGAGCGTGACCGCCGCTCCCTGCAGGCGCTGCTGCGCGCTGAACCGCTAGAGATCGTGGCGGGTGGCGAGGCCAAGGGGATGCCGGGCGCGCTCGGGAAACTCGGCACCATCTACCTGCCGCTGACCGGCCTGATCGATGTGGTCGCCGAGATTGCGCGCGTGCAGGGCGAACTGACTAAGACGCGTGGTTTTCTGCAGAGCGTTGAGTCCAAGCTTTCCAACGAGGGGTTTGTAGCCAAGGCCCCGCCGCAGGTAATCGAGCAGCAGCGCGCCAAGCGCATCGAATTGACCGACACCATCGCGCGCCTGGAGCGGCTGGGTAAGACCCTTGCTGCGGTGGAGGGAAAGCCCCATTGAGTCCCTCCCGTCCCTCATGTCCCTCATGTCCCTCATGTCCCTCAGGTCCCTCCCGTCCCTCAGGCCCCTAAACGCCCACTGCCCCATAGTCCACCAAGGAGCCGTACATGTCCGCAACCGATCACGCAACTGACCACGCCACTTTCCACGGATCGCCCGGCGAAGGGGCCCGGACGGCGGGCATTGCCCGTGCTGTTTTTCCGCTGCTGGTGGCGCTGTTTTGTATTGGCTATGTGGCAGGTGCGGCCTCGGGCGTGCACCTGGAAGGGCGGACTGTCGGCGTGATTCTGCTGCTGGCTGGCGTGCTGTTGCTGCTGGGTGCGGCGTCCAGCCTCCGGCGCATTGCAGCGTTCTTCAAGGGCGCGGCCGGCGAGGAGATTGTGGCGCGCGAATTGGCGCATCTGCCGGCCGGGTATCATGTGTTCCATTCGCTGGACATGGGCGGCGGCGTGCTGATGTGGCGTCACGGCGACATTGACCATGTGGTGGTTGGCCCCACCGGCGTGTATGTGATCGAGACCAAGAACTGGCGCGGCAAGGTTGCGCTTGTGTCGGGGCGCCTGCTGGTCGATGGCCTGGCGCCGCGCCGCGCGCCGCTGGAGCAGGTGCGGCAGGCGGTTGCGGCCTTGCAGGCGCGCCTGGGGCGCGGCGGCAATTATGGCACGACCGTAGTGCCGGTGGTCTGCTTTACCGGCGACAGCCTGGAGTCTGCCAGCCTGACCGAAGGCGAAACGATCATTTGCGGCGTCGCCGCATTGCTGGAGGTCTTGACGGCTCCAAAGCGCCGCACCCCGGCGCGCGTGGATGTGGCAGGTGTCGTCCAAGCCCTGGCCACTGGGCAGGCAGGGTAGGGACGGCTTTACGCCGTCCACGGTTTGCCTGTTCCCATCGACAGACAGGTTCCCCCAGGTGGCCCGGCCGCTCCGCGGGCGGGCAGGGCGGAGGCCTGTAATTAGAGCAAATTCAGTAATAATGTAGTCGCAATTTCGAGCAAATGCGGGCACGATGGAGCGGCCACACTATTTCATGCGTTGCGCTAACGTGCTCGTATCCGGGGACCGGGCGAATCGCAGACAACCGCAGAAACAGGAAGTGTTTTCCGCCTTTTGCGATTTGCGTGCCTTCCTCGCGCAGCAACGCGGTCCAGGACCTGATTGCTCTGCTCGACCTGTGCCAGAAGTGGCACTTGGGCAACGTCTGTTTGGTTGTTCCTGTGCTTTCCACAAACGCCTCACCGTACAAGTTGGGGGATCGAGACGGGCCATATCTCCACATTCCTAATACTTCGCAGTGAACTGTCCCATAAGCTTATTCAGTCGCGACCGCACACCTGCCACGCGAGTTGTTCCCTAATGCGGCCGCGAGCGCGCAACCCCAAATAACGGTCCCGCAGGTCCCGTTGTACTTGGAAGCGCCAAGCTACTGGTCTTGGCGCCCTGTGACCCCAACGGTGGCCCGGCCGCTCCGCGGGCGGGCAGGGCAAGGGCCGGTAAATAACGTGCTCGCATCTGCTGTTCCCTCCGGCGGTTCCCAAACATGGTCTTTTCATGGATCGCCACGTTGGCGGCTTCGTGGTGAGAATTCCCGACCGCTTCAGAAAAAGACCATGGGTTCCAAAAGGGGCGTATCTGCGATTAATTGACCTTCACGGTAGGGACGGCTTTACGCCGTCCATTGTCTGGCATTTGCGGGTAGACGGCGTAAAGCCGTCTCTACCCAAATGCAGCGGCAAGTCAATGAATCGCAGATGCGCCCTTCAAAAAACCGCTGGTGGTGAACTTGACGGTCATGGCTGCTTCTGCCATGCTCTCTGAATGACTACACTGTGTCACACGGGTTCCGGCAGTTTTTCGGCTCGTGCGAGCCGAGGTCTCGCGCGGGCTGCCGAAAAGCGATTTCTTATCAAGCTAGTCTGGGCCGTGGGGTTGCTGCTTGTGGCTGCGCCGCGGACCATGGCCGTATCGGCCAGCGGCGGCCTCGTCACGGAGTACACCGAGCATGGCACGAATTTTGTGGCGCATATTTTCAAGCCGGTGGGAACGAACGTATTGAATGTGACCGTCGACGGAATAGTGGAGGTTTTGGTAGTCGGCGGCGGTGGTGGCGGGGCGGGGAGCGTCAAGAATGGAACTGGAACGGGTGGCGGGCGAGCGGGTGGATTGGTTTGCATGATATGTCGCGTGCCCATTGGCCGGTTCGCTGTGACGGTTGGCGCCGGTGGCGCTGGCGGAGTTTCGGGCGCGTACGGAACGCCAGGCCAGGCCTCCCTTTTCAGTACCCTGAAGGCACCGGGTGGTGAGGGCGGCCCGGCGAAGAAAGTCGGAACATCGCCGGAAACCGGCAGTGCGGGACGTCAATACACGCTGACGGGCAGCGCCGCAACTTATGCCGTGGACGGTTTCGGCAGGCACACGACTGCTTTACAAGACCGGCGCGGTGCGAACGGGGCGGCGAATACCGGCAATGGCGGCAGGGGCGCGGCAGGTAACACCGCGCTGGCGGGTGAAAGTGGCGGCTCCGGCATTGTGGTGATCCGCTACCCGGTTGCAGACGGCAATCAGCCGCCAGAGACGGAAGACCCGGGCCTGACGACAGACGACGATGCCCGCAAAAACAATCGCCTCACCGGCTTCGACCCCGAAGTTATGGTGACGGTTACGCCGATGAACGAAGCGCCGGTGGCCGCCCCTCGTGTGGATCCGGATGCGGGGCTTGTGACCGACACGTTCCAGTTCGAAGCGGGTGAAAGTATCGATACGGATGGGGAAATTGTGCGCTACGAATGGCGAATTCGAAAGGCCGTCGTCGCTACGAATGCGGAGTTTTCACACACGTTTGCCACGACGGGAACCTACGTCGCGGTCTTGACGGTGTGGGATAATGGCGGCGCTTCCGCCACCGGCACGGTACGTGTCTTGATCAGCAGGCCACCGCCGACTGCCTACAGTTCAGATGTGATCGCGAAACCCAATGCCGCATGTGATATCGAGCTGTATGCTTCCAGGCCTGACCCGCAGGGCGGCGAGCCGTCATGGAAAGAAAACTTCAAGTTTGTCATTGTCAGTAACACACAGCACGGGGTGTTGTCGTCCATTGTGTCCAACCACATTTATTACACACCTGCGACCGGGTATGTCGGGCCCGATCAATTCATGTTCAAAGTGTCGGATGGTGAACTGGAGAGTACGTTGGCGTTGATCGCCATTGCGGTAACGAACGCATGGCCAGAAGATTCGCTGCCACAGCCGCCCCGCAAAACTCCACCCAAAGGGCCTCATGGAATCGTGCCTGCCCCGACAATCACCCCCTCGGGTGGCTTTTTTGACCAAGCGGTGATGGTGAACATTGTGCCGCCGGAGATGACGCCCCTGGCCGGCATTCCCGGCTGGCGTGCTGGCGTCCGATTTCCAGGCGCCGGCATTGAGCAGGTGGAAGCACGCTCCTATGACGGCCAGCAGGTCCTGGCCATACGCGCGCGTACGGTTTGTTCTAACAGGAACACCTTTGCCAGTGTGAATCTCTCTCCCGAGGCGGGTGCGCCGATCCCGCTGTATATCTGGTCTCTCGCCGATTGCAGTGGCGCCAATTATCCACCGGAGCTCCTGGTCGGCGTCACGGATAATCTGCGCTGGGACGGGCGCAACCACGGACTAAGCTCTTCCAATAACGGCAATCGCGTGTACCTGCACTTTGTCTCGAATACCCACGGTACTGGCGAGGCAACTCCCGAATTGAGAAGTGTGGCGTTGGGCAAAGCTCTGGCGCTGCCGGGCCAGACGCTGGCAAAGTTTGACCCTTTTGTGATTGCGCGATTCGATACCGAGCCGCTACGTATCGAGTATGCCGGCGAAAAGGTGCGCGTGACTGTTGATGGCCGCCCGCTCACTTGTGCCGCCACGGACGATGACGGCTGGGTCACCTACACCGGGGATGCCGCCAGCGGCCGCGTAACCGCCCCCCTCGGTGCCACCCGTTTCTGGGTCAGCCTCGCGGGCGGCTATGCGACCGGCACGCGCGAGCTGGTTCTGGCCGACTGGCCCAAGCCCGAAACGGAAGTCCGCTACACGGCCGATAATACGCCTGTAACCGAAGCTTCGCCGTTGGTGCAGGGCCCCTTGCGCGTCACCACCGAAATGACCTTGCGGGCCCGCTGCTTTAGTTCGCCGCTGCAGGCATCCGTCGAGACTTCCGCCGCGTTTTCCCGCGCCACGCAAGCCTTCCCCGCGAAATCATTTGTTTCGCCCCTTTACCTGCCCGTTGACTATGAACGGTTTGACGGTTCCATCCCGAAAATCTCTGTGGACGGCCCATCGGGCACGATTGCCGCCGGCATCGGGCGCGACTTGCGCTATCCCCTTAATCCGGTTGCGCCGACCCCGCTTACCTTGCACCGCAGCGGCGCATCGGACTTGACGGGCCGCGTGGTCTGGTGCGCAGTGCAGCTCGATCAGGCTGCGCCGGACATGCGCATTTGTCGCGACGATTCGTTGCTCCTGTCCGCCGGCAAACCGGGTCAGACCGGGGTCATGCGAATCGTGGTGACGGATGCCAGCAACCAAGTCTATCGCGCCACCACGAATGCGCCGGGTGACCGTGTGCCCTTACGCTTCGATCGCGTGGGCGTCTTCCGTGCCGTCGCTTACATCAATGGCGCCTCTGTCGGCGGCATCGCAGTTAGCGTGGTATATGTAGATATCAAGGGGCCAATCGCTATTCAAGTCGGTCGTAGCCGAGAGAAGGCTATACTTCTGGCGGGACCCGCGAACGAGGTCTTCTTTACGGGTAACGATTCCTCGCTGCTCGATGTCAAGGTGATCGCCAAAACCGCGAAGGGTGTGAAGCTGTCCCTGACGTCCCATAAGCGCGGTTCGCCGGTTTTACAGGTGCGGTTGGGGAGTTCGACCGGCCCGGTGGTTGCTCAGCAGCCTGTAGACGAATTCACGCTCAGTAGTTCATCCGTGCCGGGTATTGTCGTCGTGGACGACCAACCCGCACGCGTCACACTGCGTGTACACCCGTATGTTCCCAACCTGATCATCAACTTCGCCATGTCGGATCGATACCATTCAACTTTCCACGGCGGACGGCGGTCCTTCCGCGTCAACACCTCGGATGCGACCGCTTCGACGGGCGAACCGGGGTTCCGTAGCGAGTATGATTCCAACACGGGCGAATATGTTGGTATTTTTAATTACGCACTCATTCTGCCACCGGACGAAGGCAATTATTCGTATACCAGCAACCCCAGTCAGCTAGATGACGGGGAAGAAACAACCGTTCATTGAAGCCAAACGAATAGAACTGAACTCACATGGTCTTATGACGACAGGGTTTCAAGCGATGGCGAAGTGTGCAGTGTGGATGGCTGCCGGCGGTCTGCTACTGGCTGCCGGTTGCAGGACTGCACCGCTGCCGCCGCCGTGGGCGGATGGATGGACGCCGATCCCTCGAGCACTGACCCGCGATGAAGTGCTTGGCCGTGTTCTAAGGGCTTCCAATCCGGCGGCAAAGCGATTGCTTGAGGAAGCCAAGTGCCTTGTCACTGAAAGTAATTTCGTGGCCGCGACCCGGCTTTTTGAAACATGCATCGATCGCTATCCAAATAGCAAGGAGGTCATTGATTTGGCTCGTCTGGGCGCGGTCTTTGAGCTTTCCAGCGCTGACAAGAATGAAGAGGCGCGGAGGTTGTTTGATAAAGCTGTCCACAAAGGGCCGGGCGATTTTGAGTTGTGGGCGTCGCTCATTCAGACGAGGTTGTTAGTGGCGTATAGTTGCACGGGAGCGTGCATGGAAGCGACGTCTCCTTACTGGGATGCCGGTCGCATGGGATTTTCTGTTGATGCGCGCACGGCAGATGAGTTTTACAAATTGTGCCCGGTATACGGCATTAGCGTAAACGGTTTCCACCCTCCACGGATTCCGTTGCGTTCTTTGGAGCCTCACATCATGACCGTCCAGGCGGCTGAACTGCGCGCCGTGGAGGATGCGATCAAGCGAGGCGATTCCGAGGAAGTGGAGGCGCGGCTGGAACATCGACGCTTGAGCTACCCCGTGCGAATGATCATGTTGAGGGGGGCGGAGAGGACGTTGGAACCCGGAACCAAGCCTGAACCGGCACCGCTGGCGCTCGACGCCCTTGTGCGAACGGCGATTGCCGCATGTAATCCGGGGTCAAGTCAGCCACGGGC
>JBAXVM010000439.1:0-1011 GCA_037129105.1 bacterium | reverse complement strand
CCTTACCGCGTGACCTTTTCATACACCGGTGTTGCAATAGCCGGTCGCGCGCGGGCTATGAAATACAGTACCTGAAATACTATTTGCCCGCCAATCTGCGCCTCGCGGCACCACCTGTTTACAACACCGCTCCGGAATATGTCGCGCTGGATATTGACGGCTACATCCGCCGCACACTCGAATCATTTCCAATCCTGCCATTTTATGACATCAGCTCACACTCTGCATCTGCCAACCCACGCGCAGACTGGTCCTGGTTGGGCGAGCATTTTGCGCACCAACAGACGCTGGTCAATTCCGACGGTGCCACGCTGGAGCGCCGGGGGTTGAATCTCTACGCGTGGCCCAGCAATCTCGGCGGTTACGATCCGGTTGTAAGCTGGAACAACAACAGCGATTTGCCAGCCTGGTTTGCGCGTCGCGGCCAGCCCACAGCCGCTACAATCGGCCCCGGATGGTTCGTGATTCCCTGCCGTACCGGCGGCGGCGCGCAGATTCCGCTGCCCGTGCTGTCCGCGACAGGTGGCTCGATCCTGATCTGCAACGCGGGCGCCACATCCGTCGCGGTCGCAGTCACGCTGCAACTGGCAGCCTGCGCACCGGACCAGGTGGTCCAATTCCACAGCGCAAGCGGCGTGTCCGGCCATTTCGGTCCGTTCGGAAAACCGGTAGCCGTGCGTGACCTGCGCAACGGACAGGTACAGCAGGGATTCCTGCCGGTTGGGACGTTGTGCGCGCAGACGGGCGGGTTGCTCCAGTTGCCCGTCGAGTGCACATTCCAACCACAATCGTTCCGTTTCGATCTGCCGCGCTGCGCGCCGGGCGTGACAACGGTGGAACTGGTGCCGTCGCTGCCCGCCGGCATCGTCCTGCTCGGGATACGGACCGGCACCGCTGCTCCGGCTGATCAACCGACACCGGCGCCTGCTGAAGCGCGCTAGCACAAGGGTGCTTCGATAGTAACTACTCAGGTAGCCCCGTCATAGGGCCAACCACAACAGCAGCATAACC
>JBAXVM010000438.1:0-1018 GCA_037129105.1 bacterium | reverse complement strand
CGGTCATGGACCTCGAGGCAGAGCGCGCCGAGTGCGGTGGTGTAGACGCGGCTCTTTCCCCATTTTTCTTCCTTCGGGTTCCAGCTGCCGGTCTGATGGCCGCGTTTGGATTGGTGTTCCAGGAGGACATCGCGGATCCGGCGGGTCCACCAGAGCCGATATTCGCCGCCCATGTTGTGCATGGCAAACGTGGCGTAATACCAGTAGTAGAAGTCCTTTTTCTTGTCCCAGTCAGGCGGAAGCGCCTGGGTCATTTCTGCGCCGCGGACGAGGATCGGTTGTTTCACGCCCATGCCGTTGAACTGGCGCACGACCATCCCGGCGCAGGTTAGCGCCGGGCAGGGATTGGCTTTGGAGTCGGAGGTTGCCTCAATCGGACCGTACCCCGTGGGCTGATAGAAGACCGCGCCGCTCGATTCGCCGATGCCGGCGTTGTCCGTGGCCTGGTCCAGGAAAAGCAGGCCGCGCGAAAAGACCGAATGGTCGAAGCGGATGTTGGCCAGTTTGGCGGTCTTGAGCGCCTGAAGGAACCAACTGGAGACGGACATGTCGGAGTCTTTGGAATTCGGCTGGTAGCGCCATCCGCCATCCTTGGCCACACCTGCCACACAGGCATCCACGGCCTTGCGCGCGGCCATGCCGACGCGTTCATCCGGCGAGCGCCCCACAGCTTCGCAGAGCGCGATCGTGGCGATGGCGTGTTCGTACATGTTCGCGCTCAGATACCCCGTGACCGGATTCTGCTGTGCTATCAACCACTCCATGCCGCGGATGACGTGTGTGCGGTATTCGCCGCGGCGCAGGTTGTGCCCGCCGCCCATTTGCGCGATGAGCGCAAAGGCGGTCATGGCGACGCCGGGTTGCGCTCCAGAGGCAGCCTTGTCTTTCGGACTGTTTTTCAGGTTGGCGCTGATGTTGCCCATGGGCAGGTTGTCGAACGGGGCATCCTCAAGGTTCCATTTCTCTCCGCCGGTCCAGGAGCCGTCCGGTTCCTGGTGCAGCGCCAGCCAGCGCAGCG
>JBAXVM010000437.1:0-1044 GCA_037129105.1 bacterium | reverse complement strand
GGTTCACGTTTTGCGCTAGACTTTACCCGCAATGGCCATACTCAGCACATTGGGAGAACTGCTTCTCTGCTGGCTGGCAGCGAATGCGTTTCACCGCCTCTGGATCGGCACACGCTTACGGCGCTGGGAGCAGACTTTTGTTCGGGATGCACAGGGATTACGTCCGGACGTGTCGCCCTATACCGTCGGCACGGGTCCGGTGGCCTTGCTCTGGGTGCATGGGTTCGCGGACTCACCGGCCGTTTTCCGGCGCATGACACAGCGCCTGGCCGACACCGGCCGCTTCACCTGCCGGGCTATGCGCCTACCCGGCGCCGGCGAACCGGTCTCGGACGCCGCGCGCGTGTCGCTCGTGGACCTGGAAGAATCCGTGCGCGCTGAGATTGCCAGTCTCCGGCAACGGCACACGCAGGTCTGGGTGGTTGGGCACTCCATGGGTGCAAGCCTGGCGCTGCAGGTTGCACTCGATCCAGACAGCCAGCTGGCCGGTGTGGTGGTGCTCGCGCCCCTGCTGCGCGTCTCGCGCCGGCGGGCACCCGTGCTGCCGCCCTCGGTGTGGTTCCGCCTGGCAAGCGGCACGTTCCGCTTCTCCCGCACGTTCGAGTCATGCTTTGCACCCAGCGTTGTCGCAAAGGACGATCCGGCCTTTATCATCCGCCGTGACCGGTTCATTCCGTTTCACACCTATCAGCATGTGTTCACGCTGATCGCAGCGCTGGCACCACGCGCGTCGGCGTTGCACGTGCCGGTATTTGCGGCACTGGCAGCGAATGACCGCGTCGTGGACACACCTGCCGCACAACAGTGGCTCGCGGTCGTCCCGGCGGTCAAGGTCGTGCACGTCCTTCCCGATGTCGCCCACGAGCTGCCGCTGGGAAACAGCTGGCAGCAGATCACGGACGACATGGCCGGATTCATCGAAAGCCAGCAACCGTCTGCCGACAGGCTGCTGAACCGCAGAATATCGAATAAGAAATCACAAATCATGAAGTGAAGATCATTTGCCGGCCTCTTACCTTCATGATTCATGATTCCTTATTCGAT
>JBAXVM010000436.1:0-1047 GCA_037129105.1 bacterium | reverse complement strand
TGGTGGTCTTGTTGCCCTTGTCGTCGTCGAAGCTGAAGCTGCCTATCGGTTTGAGTGCCAGCGGCAGGCTGGAGACCGGCGTGCTGCCGTGACGAATGTTGTGTGTTGGATGCAATTCGCGCACATGTTGCAAGGCCCAGCGCATCTGCGGGTACTTGTACGAGTTGCTTAAATCAACACGCTGCGTGTCCGTTGGCGGAAAGGTGCTCATCAGGCCCAGTTTGTCCAGCGCCACCGATTCGGGTGCGGGAAGCGCCTGCGCCAGCGCAGCCTGTGCGAAGCAGATAGTGGCGGTAAGGGCAACAATATGACGTAGAGGATGCATGGTGTTCCTTGGTGAATCGGGGACCTGCCCCGCGAGCAGTCCATTGTTCCTGACTCCAAGCTCAATGGCCAATAGGGAAAAACCTTCACTGTGTCGCCTTTGCGACGGCACAGATTCATGCCCCCCAAAAAGCACGCCTGTCGACAATCGTTTAGAGTGCTTCCGTATGAACACACTCCCTACATCGCGCCAGGTGGAACGGCTGATTGCCGGGCAGGCCACCTCCGACGGCGCGGGGGTCAAGCTGACTCGCGTATTGACACAGGATCTGCAGCGCCGGCTTGATCCCTTCCTCATGCTCGACGCCTTTGGCAGTGACGACCCGAACGATTACATCGCCGGTTTTCCGGATCATCCGCATCGCGGTTTCGAGACCGTGACCTACATGATCGCCGGGCGCATGCGCCACCGCGACAGCGCCGGCCACGAAGGACTGCTGGAGGGCGGCGCCGTGCAATGGATGACGGCCGGGCGCGGCGTCATTCATTCCGAGATTCCAGAGCAGACCGACGGCGTGATGGAAGGCTTTCAGCTGTGGCTGAATCTGCCCGCTAGCGACAAGATGAGCGCGCCCTGGTACCGCGATTTCAGGGCCGAGGAGCTACCGCGCTTCGTAACCGCGCAGGGCGTGACGGTGATCGTGATTGCCGGCGAAAGCCAGGGCGTGAGCGGCGCCGTGACGCGCGCTGCCAGCGCGCCGCTCTATCTGGACCTGCACCTGC
>JBAXVM010000435.1:0-1063 GCA_037129105.1 bacterium | reverse complement strand
CGCGATCGTTTCTTGGCACGCACGGCGGGATCGCGCTGCGGGGCAGCGCTCCTACCTTCCATCCGGCGCTTGTCCGGGGCGTAGGAGCGCTGCCCCGCAGCGCGATGGGACGTCGCCCCTGCCTGCTGCACCCGTGCGATGACAACATCCAGCTCGCTGCGGGCTGCCTCCAGCATCGTGTGCCACTGGCCCAGGCGGGTGCGTCCAGCCGGGGTCAGGGTGTACTCGCGCCGCACCGGCCCCTTTTTCGAGAGCCGGCGCCGCCCGGAAATCAGCCCGTTCGTTTCAAACGCCTGCAAGGTGCGATAGACGCCGGGGGCGTCGGGTGCTGACGCCTGGAACATGGAGAGCACCCGCAGCGCAGCCAGCACATCGTAGCCGCTGGCCGGCTGCTGCGCGAGCAGCGCCAGGCAGAGCGGCTGCAAATAGCGCACACGGCGGGCAGGAACAAGCGGTTGGGTTTTCCGGGCCAAGAGGCGTCTCCATGAGGGCAGTCCGGTCGCTATTGTGGCGGCAGGCAGGGTGGTTGTGAAGGACGAATAAGTGTTTCAGAGGAATGGACAGTGATCGGTTGACGAGAACGGCGACGAAAACGGTGCACGAGGAGAGCGAGAGATAATCGTCCACCGCTATCGTCGCCGTCATCGTCCACCGGCTGAAGGACAGTTGTGGCAGGTGGAGGGTGGCGGGCACTCTTAGTCGGTTACGCTTAGCACCTTACAGACCGTGAACCACTACAAAAAACAAGTTGTTTTGAACAGGAGGCAGCAGAGTAAACAGAGCAAGAATTCCTCTGTTATCTCTGTTGCCTCCTGTTCAAGTTGATTGGGTTGTGGGCGTGGCCCACTTTAGTACTCACGGTGGAAAGTTCGGTGACGTAAGATCGTCCTTGGCGCTGGCCTCGCGCATTTCCAGCATCTGCCCGCGCGCGGAGCGCCCGGGCCACCTGGTTCGGCGTCCATGCGTGTCGAAGATCCACAGCTCGGCAACCGAGCGTCAAATCGGAGTTGCGCCATCGCAGAACGGGAGCCCATATCCGTCATAGACACATAATACGGATAAT
>JBAXVM010000434.1:0-1076 GCA_037129105.1 bacterium | reverse complement strand
TTCGATGTTTTCGCCTGCGGAGAGACAACGTCTGGGAAACTTGGCGTACTTGGCGGCTTGGCGGTTAAAGACGCGGCTTATGTGGTGCTTTAGGAAAAGACCATGGTCACGCAGGCATCTCCTTATCGTACAAACTTGTCAATGCGCACGAGTATTGATACGTTACGGTTCTGTCTTGGTTCGTGAAACACGGGCCGGCTATTGTAATATGGGAAATCTTCCGTCCATTGCTTCTCCGGCCCGAAACGCGCCTGCCCGGCGCTGCGCCCTTCCGCTCCAGTTGGAACTGGATGCGGTCCAACGTATTTTGCTGGCGCTGCGCGTCACAAACCAGTCGTGTCTCGATATTGGCTTTTCTTCGCCGGATGCTTGCCGGCAGCTACGGGATTGCGGCGGCTACTGGACTTCCGTGGCGGCTGATCCCAAAACGTGCGCGCGGCTCGCCGACGAACTGGAGGAGCGGATTGAATGCCTCGGTCCGCAGGCCCTGCTGCCATTCGAAGACAAGCAGTTCAACGTCGTGGTACTCTCATTGGGGCGGCTGGCCGGGGATTACGATGCCGACACAACACTCATCCGCGAGTGCCATCGCGTGCTCAAGGTTTCGGGATATTTGATCCTGACGGTGGAATACGCCAAACCGTTCGGCCTGGCCAATCTGCTCAACCATCGCCCGGAGATGCCCGGCGCCAGCGGGCGGTATTCAGAAGCCGCGCTGTTCGATTTGCTGAAGACCGGGTTCGACTGGCTTGGCCTGCGGACCTACTGTCGTTTCTGGATGCAGCTGGTGCGGCAATGGGCCGATCGCCGGCAGTCGGAACCCGGCGAGGCGCTACATCTGACCGCGCTCTACCGGACGGCGCGCCTGTGCGACTGCCTGGCATTCTTCTCCCGCGGTTATCTGGTCACCGCGTATGGCCGGCGCAAAGGCTGGCGGCCACGCCAAACGCCGAAACTGGCCGATGGCCGGAATCTCTCCGATACCGTACTGCGCCGGCCGCGCTAGCAGCCTGGTCGGACGTAGCCTTCTGGAAGTACAAACCTTCTGCCGACCAGGCTGCTAGTTGGCAACCCGC
>JBAXVM010000433.1:0-1104 GCA_037129105.1 bacterium | reverse complement strand
AGCCCGGGAACGAGCGCGGCATGAGCCATAAACACTTGGCCGCAGCTCCTCTGCTAGCGCAACTGTCGCAGCGGGGTCAGCGCGTCCCTGCGCTTCCGTCGCCAGGAACGGGCGTTGTACGGGATTTGTGCATTACTTGTTGGTCGGGTCTGGGGCGACTGGTGTGCCGGCGCAGGTGGCGAGCGGGCGTTCTGCGGCGACCAGACGGCCGTTGGGCCGCCAGGGGCTCGTAGCGGAAAAAGCACTCGGCCTTTATGGAGGGGTTTCCGCCGGGCGCGACGCTGGCATCTAAACGGCGCAGCCGAGCGGGAGATCGTCCGGGTCCGAACCAGGTGGGCCATGGCGCTGGCCATGGCCCACCGAGTCACCTGCTAATTAGCCTGCAGGCTGCGGCGCTGGGCTGTCGGGAAGCGCGGGAATTGCACGCAGAAACTCGTAAATTGCGCGCAGGTCGCCTTCTCGCATGTGGCCAAAAATTGGCCATGGCATGACCTGCAGAACCCGCCGTGAATCCTTGGGATCCTCGCCGGTTTGCATCATCCATTTGAACTGCGCAAAGCTCAGGCCTGCGGGTAAACGTTCCGCACCCTTGGGCGTAAGATTTCTGGAAGTGACCGGGCCAAATTGACGGCCACCCTGCAGATAGTTGGCGGCGTTTATCGTCAGCTTCTCGCTCTTGTACGGGTCGCCGCCGGCCGCGAAGTTCGGCACGGTATGGCAATCGTTGCAGCCGCCGCTCGCATTCACAAGGTAGCTGCCCAGTCCGACCAGCGCGGTGTCGAGACCTTGCGTATTCAACGGCACGGGCGCGATTTTCAAGCCGATCTCGGCCCGTTCGGCGTCGCTGCCGCTAGCCGCACCCGTCGCCGCGTTCGGCGCGTCCTTCCCACAGCCTGCCAGCAGCGTCAGTAGCGCAACGGCGGGTACGACAGTCCTTGAAAGCGCGAATCTCCATGGCATGTAACGAGCTCCGGTCGATGAAAAAATGGTAAGACACGCAAGAAAGTAGCACGGTTGGCGGCTCGGTCAGGGTCTTTACTTTCTATTTCGGGTCATCCGGACTTAGTGTGGGTGATATTTGATCATTTTTCGATCAAAGCTTAG
>JBAXVM010000432.1:0-1135 GCA_037129105.1 bacterium | reverse complement strand
CAGCATCCATCCGCCACCGCGATCCGTGGGTGCTCTGGCTTTGCGCGCTGACCATTCTGGCACTGGTGCTGACTGTGGTGGTTTGCTGCTGGCCGGCCAAGGAGTCGCCGCTGCCTGCTCGTCTGCCGGAGCCACCCCGTACCGTTGTAACGAACATTGCTGTCGCGCCGACGCCGGTGCCGGCACTGGTTGCGACGCCGGCGACCCCACGGGCCATGGCTGTTCCGGACACGCTGCCGCTGCGTTATCGCGTCAGTCCTATGCTGGCGAACTTTGTGGACCGGGAGTGCAAGAACCGGGTCACAGCCGACTTTGCCACGCGCGTGGAGCGCGTGCAGGCGTCGAACGACCTGGCGGCCGTGGTCGCGATCCTGAAGGATACGACCGATGGCGACACGGTCCGCAACGAGGCCGCCAAGTTGCTGGCCCGTTCTGGCTATGCGGATCTGATCCCCGATCTGCTGGCAATCCTGATGAACCCGGCGGAAGAGCCGCGTTTCAGCTCTTTCTGCGTACAGAATCTCTATGAGAACTATGCGACTGCGGATGAGAAGCAACGGGCGGCCCTGGATGGCGTCTTTGTGGCGCGTTTAGGCGATCCGGACAAGGAGGTACGCCGCGAGTCGTTGCTGGCCTTGGTACGTCTGGGAAAGCCGGAAGGGAAGAAAGCAGCCGAACAGTGGCTCCGCGATCCAGCGGCTCAAGACGTGCGCGATATTGCAATTCACGGCATGGATTCCCTGAACCTCCGCGACCAAGCCCCCGAAATCCGCAGATCTCTGCACGACACCAACAACGTCGTGCGCATCGCAGCCATGGTTGTCCTGAGTGCCTGGGGCGATACCGAAAGCCGCAGTGCGTTTGAGGAGGCCGCAAAAGAGAGCCACCCACGTCTTCAACACGCCGGCAAGTTAGCCTTGTACCGCTTGGACCACCCATCCCCAACCAACGCCCCTGCCTCCCAACCGCACGACTGATTTTGCTGTAGCGGCGATCTGTTGCCTTCTGGTACAGCGGGGGCTGAGCACCCGCTGCATGGCAGGCGTTACGCTATAGCGATGCGTGCACCCATGACTAGCGGCCTGTCGGCAGAAGGTTTGTACCTCCAGAAGGCTAAGTCCGACAGGCTGCTAGC
>JBAXVM010000431.1:0-1156 GCA_037129105.1 bacterium | reverse complement strand
GCCGTAATTCTTCCAACGCTTTTCGCCGTTATGCTGCGGGCAAGGGACTGCCCGCAGCTACTCGCAGCAGACGCACCATGAGAATCCTGCTCCTATCTACGCAACCTCCCGGTTCCCAAACCGGTGTACGCGTGCACTGCGACATCCTGTGCGAACAGGCGAGTCTCGCCGGGCATGTTGTGGAGCGTGTCACGCATCTCGACTGTTCGCCCCGTGTGCGTCGCGTGGCTGTCTGGTGTATCCGGTTTGCCGCCCTCTTAGGCAACCTGAGCCGGCAAATCATGCCCCGGGTCATGTACCGCTGGATGAGTGCGCACGCCTGTCGCGGGCGCACCGCGGATCTGGTCGCAGCGCAGGACATCATGGTTGCCCGTGGCGCCCGCGATGCCATGGGCTCTGGAGTGCCTGTCCTTGTCACCTGCCACTGCAGCGACCCCGTGGAAGAGGTCGTACGGGCGGCTCGGTTCACCCGCCTGGAAGGCTGGATCTTCGGGTGCTGGTTCCGGCGGCAATTTGAACCCCTGCGCGACTATGTGTGCGTCTCGGAGTACGCCGCCGGGAACCTCCGGCGCTGGGTACCAGCAACCAGCCGGATCACGGTGATTCATAACGGGGTACCGTTGGATGACGGCCAGGCGACGAAGTTAGATAAGCCAACCGGCCAGCAGGTGATCCTGAACGTCGGCCGCCTCGAACCCCTGAAGAACCAGGCCTTGTTGATCCGGGCCATGGCGCATATACCCCGAAGCGACGTCGAACTCTGGCTGGTCGGGGACGGGCCCGACCGCACCGCGTTGCAGGCGCTTGCCGCGGAACTGGGTGTGACGGCGCGCTTGCGATTTCTGGGGGTGCGCCGCGATGTGCGTGCCTTGATGCGCCTGGCTGACCTGTATGTGCATGTGTCTTTGATGGAGAATTTCCCCCTAGTCCTCCCCGAGGCCATGCTCTCCGGTTGTGCCGTGCTGGCGCTGGATGCCGGCGGTGTATGCGAGTGTTTTGGCCCCGGAACAGAAGAGGCGCTGCTGCCAACGACAATTGACGCAACAACGCTGGCCGCCACGATTGATGGTTGGTTATCTGCGCCGAGCCGATTGATGAAATTGCGCGAGTTGCAGGCGACTTTCGCATCCGGGAGGTTCACGGCGCAGGGCATGTT
>JBAXVM010000430.1:0-1189 GCA_037129105.1 bacterium | reverse complement strand
CACCGCCGGTACCCAGCCCGACACCGCCTCAGGCCACGCCCGATCCGCGCAGTTTCTTTGTGAGCTACGTCTACAACTTCGCGGCTTTGCCCCAGACGCCGATGGCAACGCGACTGGCGGATCCACGCCTGGGACATTTCATGGAGTCTTTTACCGACCTTAGCGCCGACATGAAGGCCAATGCCCGCGTTCACTTGGTCCAGCGCTGGCGTCTGGAGAAGAAAGACCCGACAGCGGCGCTGTCGGAACCCGTGCGTCCTATCGTGTACTGGATGGACAAGAATATTCCGTCCAGGTACCGGCCGGCGGTGCAGGCCGGCATCACCGAATGGAACAAGGCTTTTGAGAGAATCGGGTTCAAGAATGCGGTCCTTGCGAAGCAGCAGCCTGACGATGCCGACTGGGACAACATGGACGCGGCGCACGCCTCCGTCCGCTGGTTCGTTGGGGCGGATGTCGGCTTCGCGATCGGCCCGAGCCACACCGACCCTCGAAGCGGCGAAATTCTGGACGCAGATATTGGCATGAGCGATGTTTTTGCCCGCGGCGCAAGGCGTTTTGTGGTGGAAGATGCAGCCAGCGCCAGCGCGCCGCATTCTGCGCACGCGGCCTACTGCAACTACGCACAGGAGGCGGCAGCCGAGATGAACTTCGCGCTGGACGTGCTGGAAGCACGCGGCGATATTGCACCCGACAGTCCCGAGGCCGAGGCCTTTGTGCAGGCGGTAATTACCGACACCATCATGCATGAGGTCGGGCACACATTGGGACTCAAACACAACTTCAAGGCCTCCACCACCATCAGCCAAGCCCAGTTGCAGGATTTGAGCTACACCCAGGCCCACGGAATATCCGGCTCCGTGATGGATTACAACCCGTACAACCTCGCGCTCAGTGGCGAGCGCCAGGGCAGCTACACCAATACCACGCTGGGCCCCTACGATTACTGGGCTATCGAGTACGCCTACAGGCCACTGGACCCGGCAACCGAAGCTGTCGAACTCGGCCGGATCGCTGCGCGCAGTACCGAGAGCGCGCTGGCCTACGGCGATGACAGCGATGCCGGTGGCGGTGCCAACAACGAGGGCATGGATCCGCTGGTAAACCGCTTCGATCTCGGCGACGACCCGCTGGCTTATTACAAGAAACGCCTGAAGCTCTCGCAGGAACTCTGGACCCGCCTGCAGGA
>JBAXVM010000043.1:0-15857 GCA_037129105.1 bacterium | reverse complement strand
GTCGTGCTGGCATCACTTTTTTCAAACTTTGAATTTCTTAGGCGAGGATTAGGGTCGGGCAGGACGCGGATGCCATGGTCTTTTCCTGAAGCGCCACTGTGGCAGCTTCCACCACGAAGATTCGAAGAACACGAAGATTCCCTTAATCGGACGCTGGAAATGACCGAAACTGTCTAATTTATTGAACTTCGTGATCTTCGTGTCCTTCGTGGTGAGAATTTCCGACAGCTTCAGGAGAAGACCATGACGCGGATGCGATAATTTTGGGATTTACGCTTGCTGCATATCAGGCATTAACGGATAATATCCGACACTTACGAGAAAGGTGTGTTTTGCCATGTCTACAGGCATTTTGACGCTGGATGAAGCGGTTTCTTTTCTCAAGACCCCGAAGAGCACCTTGTACAAGATGCTGGAAGCGGGCTCGATTCCTGCCAAAAAGGTCGGCAAGCAGTGGCGTTTCAACCGTGCGGATCTGGAGCAGTGGCTGGGTCAGGCGCAAGGCGCACCGGTGGAAGCGGCAGCCGCAACGAAACCTGCGGCACGTGTGATGGCCGCGCCGGGCACGGCGGCGTCAGCGCCCGTGGCGCCGGGTGGCGGCGTCATTACCGATTTGTTGCGGGAAGAGCGGTCCTTCCGCCCCTCGGCCGAGTTTGTTGCACAGGCTAACGTGACAGACCCGGCCATCTACGATCTGGCACGCAAGGGGGGACCGGAGTTCTGGGATCGATACGCGAACGAGCTGCACTGGTTCAAAAAATGGGAAACGTCTTTGGAGTGGGCTGCGCCTCGCGCCCGCTGGTTTGTCGGCGGCAAGACGAACCTAAGCTACAACTGCCTGGACGCCAACCTGGCCAAGGGGTTGCGCAACAAGGCGGCGATTGTTTGGGAAGGCGAACCCGGCGACAAGTGCACCCTGACATATTTTGAGCTGCACCGGCAGGTCTGTAAGTTCAGCAACGTCTTAAAAGGGCTGGGGGTGGTCAAGGGTGATCGCGTCGCGCTCTACATGCCCATGATCCCCGAGCTGGCGGTTGCCATGCTGGCCTGCGCGCGCATTGGCGCCGTACATGCGGTTATTTTCGGCGGTTTTTCCGCTGAGTCGCTGGCGGATCGCATCAACGACGCTGGCGCAAAGATTCTGATCACAGCGGATGGCGGCTACCGCCGCGGCGGGCTGGTACCTCTCAAGCACGATGCTGATTATGCCGTGCGTGACACGCCGTGCATCGAGAAGGTGATCATTGTGCGTCGCGGCAAGTTCCCGTTGCGCATCCATCCCGCCCGGGATCTCTGGTGGGATGACCTAATGCAGAACGCCTCGGCTGACTGTCCGGCCGAGCCGATGGACTCGGATGACATGCTGTTCATTCTCTACACCTCGGGAACCACTGGCAAGCCCAAGGGGATCGTTCACTCCACCGGCGGTTACATGGTCGGCTGCTATGCCACCAGTAAGTGGGTCTTTGACCTCAAGCCGCAGGATCTCTTCTGGTGCACGGCGGACATCGGCTGGGTCACAGGCCACAGCTATGTGATCTACGGGCCGCTTTGCAACGGAGCCTCGATACTCATGTATGAAGGTTCTCCCGACTGGCCAGACCGTGATCGGTTCTGGGCGTTGGTTGAGGAGTATGGCGTAACCATCCTCTACACGGCGCCCACGGCGATCCGGACCTTCATGAAATGGGGCGCGGAGCCGGTCGACCGCCATGATCTCTCTTCCCTGCGCCTGCTGGGCAGCGTAGGCGAGCCGATCAACCCGGAAGCCTGGATCTGGTATTACGAGACCATCGGCAAGAAACGCTGCCCGATTGTGGATACTTGGTGGCAGACAGAGACGGGACACATTTTGATCACAACCCTGCCCGGCATCAGCACCATGCGACCTGGATTTGCCGGGCAGCCGCTGCCTGGCATACATGCGGCGATTCTGGACGATGACGGCAAGGAGATCCGCGTGGGCGGCGGGTACCTTGCGCTGACTCAGCCCTGGCCGGGGCTGACAAACGGTGTGTATGGCGATTCTGAGCGATTCCTCAAGACCTACTGGTCGAAGTGGCCAGGCATCTATTTCACCGGCGACGGCGCCAAACGCGACACGGACGGTTTTTTTCTGGTCACCGGTCGCGTAGACGACGTACTGAACGTTGCCGGACATCGCATCGGCACCATGGAAGTCGAGTCCGCGCTGGTGGATCATCCATCCGTGGCTGAGGCGGCCGTGGTCGGCACGGCCCACGAAATCAAGGGGCAGGCCATCACGGCATTTGTTACAATTAAGGAGTCCGCCTCGACCAACGTGGATCTGGTACAGAAACTCAAGGATCATGTCGTCAAGAAGATCGGTGCATTAGCACGCCCGGAGAGCATTATTTTCACTGCGGAACTTCCCAAGACGCGCAGTGGAAAAATCATGCGGCGTCTGCTCCGTGACATCGCTAACGGCAAGGTGATGGGTGACGTGACCACGCTGGCCGATCCGTCGGTAATTGGAAGACTGAAGCAGCAGTATGCTGATAAAGAGGGCTAATAAGCCGGATGCACGACTCACGGTACACCCAGGAGCCACACCCATGATCCCCATTCCCATCAAGCCCATCTCCCAGCTGGCGCGCGTCGTGCTCTGTGAATCGTTTGACCAGCGCATGTTGCGTGCCGCGCACACGCTCAACCAGCACCATCTGGCAAAGGTGATTCTGCTCGGAAATCCGGATCTGCTGGATCAGGCGGCGGTCGGTAATCGGGCCGATCTTAAGGGGATTGAGCTGGTCGACTACGAGAGCGCCGCCATGCAGAAGGAGATCCGCGCGGCCTTGGCAGGACTGGGTCCGGCAGAAGTGACGGACCCGACCGACCCCGTGGTGGCTGGTGCATGGCTGGCTCGGGTGGGGCGGGCGGATGCAGTAATTGCCGGGGCCGCCACGACCGCCGGCCATGCCCTGCGCGTATTTCTCAAGGTGCTGGGGCTGGCCAACGAGTGCCGGACGATGTCCGGCTTTTCCCTGGTGGCCTTTGAAAACTGTCCGTTCATGCGGCATCGCCTGGTGGGGCTGGCAGATGTCAGCGTCGTGCCGGCACCCACAGTTGAGCAGCTGGCTGACATTGCCATCCAGTCGGCCGCCACCTACGAGCGCCTGACCGGCACTGAGGCCAATGTGGCATTTCTCTCTTTTTCCACGGCCGGCGGCTCCGATCATCCGTCTGCGCGCCGGATCGCCGAAGCTGTGCAGTTGACGCATCGACAGAAGCCCGGCTTGAAAGTGGATGGCGAGATGCAGTTCGATACCGCACTGGTGCCGGCTGTGGCCGGGATCAAGTCGCCGTCCAGCTCCGTGGCCGGCAACGCAAATGTGCTGGTTTTCCCGTCGCTCGACGCCGGCAATATCGCCGTGAAGATTTTCCAGAAATTTTCTCACTACCGCGTGTTCGGCCCGATTCTCCAGGGCATCTCCCGTCCTGCCGCCTACATCCCGCGCGGTTCCTCGGCAGATGATATTGTCGATCAGACCCGGCTGCTGGTGCTGTAGGCAGCCGGTCGCGTTGCCAATTACCGTACGCAGCGCACCGGCATTTAGCGCGCTGCGTCCGACAGGCTGCTGGAATGGTGGTGGACTGTTGGGGGGCGTTGTGGTATCGAGAGCACATGCCCGTGACTCGTACGGTGCAATATCCGGTTGCGCGCTGCGGCGGCCTATCGGCACGGGACTTTCAGGCCATGCTTGAGGCGCGTCGGAAGCGGACGGTTCGTTGCAAAGGACGCACTCGCGATGCGCAAAATGTTGATTGTCGAAGATGATGCCCTGGTGGCTATGGTGCTGTCCAGGTTTTTAACGCGTCTGGGCTATACAGTGTGCGGGCCGGTTGTTTCGGGGGAAGAAGCGCTTGAGATGGTCGACCGTGAGCAACCTGACGGCGCGCTGATGGACGTGCACCTGGCAGGCAAGCTGAACGGTATTCAGACCGTGCAGGCGCTGCATGCACACCGGGCGCTGCCGGTGTTGTTCGTGTCCGGGTATCCGCGCACCACGCTGCTGCAAATGGGCATGTCGTCCGGGGCTGTTTGCCTGCTCAAACCGGTGATGCGGGCGGAGCTTGAGCTGGCATTAAGCGACCTGTTTGCTCAGCACGTGGGGTGAGCGCGTCGCGCCAGACCGAAGGGCCGGTCGCGGCTGAATGTATGTGCAACCCTGAATCTTTCTGGAGGATCGCATGAAGGCGCTGGTGCAACGTGTGGCGGAGGCGTCCGTGGAAGTGGACGGACGGCTGGTAGCGCAGATCGGCCCGGGGTTGCTCGTCCTGCTGGGGGTGCGGCATGCGGACGGTCCGGAGGATGTGGCCTGGCTGGCGCGCAAGCTGCCTGCGTTGCGGATCTTGACAGACGAGAACGGGCAGATGAACCGGTCGGTGGCCGATATTGGCGGCGCAATGCTGGTGATTTCGCAATTCACGCTCTATGCTGAAACGTGCAAGGGTAACCGCCCGAGCTTTTTGGCCGCGGCGCGTCCGGAGGTGGCCAATCCGCTTTACGAGGAGCTGTTGCGTCTGCTGCGCGCGCAACTGGGCGAGGCGCGTGTCGGGGCCGGTGTTTTCGGCGCGAGCATGAAAGTCCGCCTGCTCAACGATGGTCCGGTGACGGTGGAGCTGTGCACGGATGCGTTGTCGTGACAGCGAAAGACAAGGTAGAAAGACTAGGGAAAAGACAAAGTATGGTGCGCGCTTAAGGTTTTTGTATAGCAGTTCATATATGGCGCAAAACGCCTTACGGCGGCACTACAAACGGCCTGGAAACGGCAAGAAACCGTTCGTAGTGTGCCCGTAAGGGCATTCGTGTCGCCCGAATGCGAACGGCTGATTTTTGTATGCGTCGCATTGACAGTTCAGCCGCTGACGCCTACCATTATGCGCAACGGAGGTTTCCAAATTTATGAAGCGTTTACTTGTGTTTGGTGCAGTGGTGGCCGCGTGCGGCGCAATGACTTTTGCTGCGGAGGATGCCGCTTCCCTGGCCAGGGGGCTGAAGGTCGACAAGTATCAGGTGACCGGGCCGGTGGTTGAAGTGACAGATACCCGGATCGTGATCCAGCGGGATGACGGAAAGTGGCAGATTGCCCGTGATGCCGCAACCAAGGTCTCCGGCGAGATCAAGGTCGGCGAGAAGGTTACGGTGGAATACAAGATGATTGCGGTGGACATTGAGGTCAAGGCGACGAAAGCGCCGGCAGAAAAGCCCGTCAAGGACGCGGGAAAACCTGCCAAGGGGGAGAAGAAGTAGGCATTCCTGGCCGCTCCTCAAACGGAATGGCCGCGTCCGCCTGCCCTATGGCTCAGCGGTCCCGCAGGTCCCGCTGTACGTGGTGCAGGACCATGGCAGTACAGCGGGACCTGCGGGACCGCTGACATGATTGTAGTTTGCCGGTTGTACGTGCACATCTATGTTTTGTTACGCCATGCGACGTGTGCTGGAGATGATTCCCACAACTCTGGGCATCCTGCTGCTGACATTTGTTTTGTTTCATGTGGTGGGCGGCTCTCCGGCGCAGACGATCAAGGGTAAAAACGCTACGGCTGAATCGCTGGCGGCTTTTGATGCCAAGTATGGCTATGACAAGCCGCTTTTTTTCGGTAACTGGGCGCGGTTGCGGGCGCTGGAAGACCGTTCGACGAAAGACGACAGACGGAAGGCGGAAGGCGGAACGCGTGATGCGGAGAAGGGCGGTTGCGTGCCGCTGGCGTATGCTCTGCCGACCGGTTCCTATCGGCTGCTGTTTTCCGCTCCCTCCGGCGCGGGCACTCCGTCTGCGGCTTTTGTCATGCAGCCCGTGTCGGGCGGAGATCTGCGCACCAACGTGAGCGCCGGTGTGCGTGCCGGGGATAGCTGGCAGGTCTTGTTTACCGTGCCGGATGAACAGCGCGCCGTCGCCATTGTGCTGGCGGGCGCAGCGCCGGAAGGCGCGCGCCTACGGAGGCGCACCCGTCATTTATTTGATTCTCAATTGTGCCATTTTCTTTACGGGTTGCTGCGTGGTGAACTGGGACGGTCAGCGGAATACGACACTTCGGTGGGACAGGTGCTGCGGCAAGGTGTCGGCCCATCGCTGGCGATCACGGTGCCGATTTTGGTGGGCGGATCCATCCTGGCCGTCATGCTGGGCCTTTTCTGTGCCATGTGTCGGGGAGGGGTGGGGGACCGCTCGATCCTGCTGGTCTCAACGGTGTTGATGAGCGTCAACTACGTGGTCTGGGTGTTGGCCGGACAATACTTTCTGGCCTTCCGGCTCAAGCTGTTCCCCATCTGGGGGTTTGAGAACTGGACCTATATCCTGCTGCCGGTGCTGATCGGCGTGCTGGGTGGTCTGGGCCGTGATATCCGGTTTTATCGTGCGGTGATCCTGGACGAGATCTACAAGCCGTACGTGCGCACCGCATGGGCCAAGGGGCTGACGGGCACACAGGTGATGATGCGGCACGTGCTGCGCAACAGCCTGATCCCGATTGTTACGTATATCAGTCTATCCATCCCCTTTCTGTTTACCGGCAGTCTCCTGCTCGAAAGCTTCTACGGCATCCCCGGGCTCGGTTGTGTCAGCCTGAACGCGATGCACTCCTCGGATATGACCGTGGTGCGGGCGGTGGTGATCGTCGGCGCGCTGCTGTACCAGCTGGTGAACCTGCTGACGGACGTCTGCTATGCATGGCTGGATCCACGCGTGCGGGTGGCGTAGCGAGCCGGCGGCCATAATGCGGTATGGCTATGTCAGATCAATTCCGCTAACATAGTTGTTATTCATGAGCAAGCAGCCGACACAATTTGATTTCTGGTACGCGGTAAACAACACCGAAGTGCTTTTGATGCCCCGCCGGCACCTTGAGACTTTCGGCAATACACTGATCAACTACCACATGGTCTGTGAACTCATGGACTCCACCAACCAGGTGCGTGTGCGCGAGGGTCGCATGCAGGCGATGCGGCCGCAGATTGTTACGCCAACCGCCTACAGCAGCATGGTGCTGGATGGATTTGGCGAGCAGGCGGAAAAGTATCTTGAGTGGCTGCGCGAGCACGAAGACCAGGTGCGGATTCTGCGCTACGGTTATACGCTCCGGCAGGAGTCGTTCAGCGAGCACATCGTCACCGACAAGATCGGCACGGTAATCGAGCGCGTGCAGAAAGATGTGGCCGGGCGCAACGACCCGTTCAGCGCCATTGTCAAGGGAGTGGATGAGCCGTGGGATGTTTGTCTGGTTCGTCTTTTCTGGCAGGTTATCCAGAACTCGGCGCAGGCCAATTTCCGCGAAATGGCTGCCAAGCGGATGTTCGAAATCCAGGATGGCCTGCCGCAGGGGGTGCGTGACGAAATTGAGCTGGCCTTTGTGGCTGCCGGCCGGGACGCCAACCTGGTCAAGCCGCTGGGACGCCTGCTGCAGCAGCACAATGTTTTCGATCAGTATCAGGACCGGTTTTTTGCGCTCGTCAAGGGAAGAAGCTGAAAATCATGGCGTATTCCAAAAAAACACGTGTCGTCGCCGTTGCCAACCAGAAGGGTGGCGTGGGAAAAACGACAACGGTGGTCAATCTGGCAGCAGCCCTGGCGCAACTGAAGCAGACCGTGCTGGTCATTGATCTGGATCCGCAGGCGAATGCAACCAGCGGACTGGGGTTGACGCAGCAGCAGGGGGTCAGCCTGTATCCGGCGCTGACCGGTGCGGCCGACATTGCGGATATGATCCAGGCGACGCCGTACGAAAACGTGAATATCATTCCGGCGGAGCTGGATCTGGCCGGTGCAGAGATCGAAATTGCGCGGCAGGTGGATCATCTGCACGCCGTGAAGAAGGTGATTGACCGGCTGCTCGAGGCGTCGGTCTTTGATTTTGTCATCATGGACTGCCCGCCTTCGCTGGGCATCCTGATGACATCCGCGCTGGCGGCATCGCACAGTGTGGTGGTGACCATGCAGTGCGAGTATTTCGCCATGGAGGGGCTGAGCGTGATCACGCATCTGGTGGAGAAGATGCGCGTAAGCGGTGTCAATCCCGCGCTGCAACTGGAGGGAATTCTGATGACCATGTTCGACGCCCGCACCAAGCTGGGTCCGGATGTGGTTAGCGAAGTCCGGTCACACTTCGGCGAGATGGTATACAACACGATTATTCCCCGCAACGTGCGCATCAGCGAGGCGCCGAGTTTCGGTAAGCCTGTAATTGCCTACGATCCGAGCAGCAAGGGTGCGGAAGCCTACCGTCTGTTCGCCAAGGAATTTTTGAAGCGGTCCAACCAGCGGCGCGCCTTGCAGCGCGCGGCCGCGCTCGCCGCCGCACAGGCCGCTGCGCCGGCCCCTGTGGCCAGTGCTTGAGCGTTACACCAACCTTCATGATTCATGATTCCGTATTCGATATTCGATATTTCTCCCGAAAGTCCGACAGGTTCCTAGGGCTACCGGTCACACTGCCTGGCATCCGCCTGCAGACGTTTGAGTTGTCCGGCCACGGCCAGGCGCTGGATGGCGCTCATGCGGTCCACGAGCAGCACGCCGGACAGGTGATCCGTCTCATGCAGGATGGCGCGCGCCAGCAGCCCCTGTGCCGTGGCGGTTTGCGGCATGCCGTTGAGGTCGAGATAGTTCACGGTCACCTGCATGGGGCGCGTGATGGGCGCGCTGATGTCCGGGAAACTGAGGCAGCCTTCATCGTTGCGCTGCTTTCCGGTGGTGGCGGTGATCACCGGGTTGACCAATATCAGAGGCATGGGGATCGCGGCGTTGTCTTTTACGAACGCTGGATTCTCCGATTCCGCCGGCACGTCGATCACGCAGATGGCTTCCTCCCGCCCGATCTGTTCGGCAGCCAGGCCAACGCCGCGTGCCGCGTACATGGAATCGAGCAGATCCCGGGCCAGCGTTTTGATTTCTTTTGTGATAGCTGGCACGGGCTGCGCCTTGTGTCGCAGCACTTCCTGCCCGTAGGTAACAATCTCGTGAATCACGCGCAGCTCCCCATTTGCCGATGATCGATGTGCAAAACAACCCCCTCCGGATACGAAAAACATAGTATGCCCGATTTTATGCGGTGAAGAAAGCACACTTCACCATCTGGCCGCGGGAGCATCAAATGCCGGATTGACGCATTGCTCGTGATGCTCTATTAATGGAAGTCTAAATGTCAATTATTATGCTGCGTTGGTTTGGGGGTACGTGCGATGCATGATATTCAGGTTTTGTTTGTGGATGATGAGCGCAACGTCTTGAATGCGCTGGAGCGCAATCTGATTCGAGAACCGTACCGGAGGCGCTTTGTCGGCAGCGGACTGGAGGCGCTGGAAAGCATGGCACAAGATCCGGCGCAGGTGGTTGTTTCCGACATGCGCATGCCGGGCATGGACGGTTTGTCCCTGCTGCGTCAGATCAAGGAGTTATATCCCGAGACTATTCGCATGATTTTGAGCGGCCACACCGAGGTGGCGCAGATTTTAGCGTCGATCAATAGCGGGGAGGTGTTTCGTTATATCACCAAACCTTTAGAGGAGGCTGTTGCCTTTCAGATGACGATTCTCCAGGCCATTGAGCTGTACCAAATCCGCGCGGAGCGTCGGCAGTTGATGGAGTCGTTGGAGCGTCGGAATCTTGAACTGGAGGCCACCCTGGGCCAGATCAAGCGCTTGGAAGGGATGCTTCCGATTTGTGCGTCGTGCAAGAAGATCCGCGATGACAAAGGATATTGGCAGCAGATCGAGATCTACATTAGCGAGCGCACCCAGGCTGTCTTCTCGCATGGCCTTTGCCCCTCGTGTGTCAAGACACTATATCCGGATCTGTTTCAGGAGGAGGAGGCCGGCGCGGACCGGTGCGGGCATGTTTCGCCCGGGCCAACACCGGACGCGCGCTGATCAACAGCACGGCGGGGTTAGTTTCCATCGAGGCCTTCCCGTCGTGCGCCGGGCGGGTGGTGTGGCAGCGTAATGCGGAAGCAGGCGCCGCCGGACGGCTGATTGTACGCGGTGATTGTGCCGCCATGGTTGTTCACGATGATTGCATAGGAGATGCTCAGCCCCAGCCCGGTTCCCTCCCCGGGTGGCTTGGTGGTGAAGAACGGGTCGAAGATCTGGCGCTCAAGGCCGGCCGGAATGCCCGGGCCATTGTCAGCCACTTCGCACACCGCCTGCTCCGCCTCGTCCCAGGTCCGGATGGTGATTCGGCCGTTCACGGCGGGGTTCGCTGGCGTGTTTGTCAAGGACTGAGCGGCGTTGACAATCAGATTCAGCAGCACTTGATTGATCTGGCCGGGGACGCAGGGGAGGTCGGGAACGTGACCGGTTTCCAAATTGACCTCGGCGCGGTACTTGTAGGCGTTGCGCGTAATGACGAGTGTATCCTCCACGCCCTTGTTCAGATTATAAGGGGTGAATTCACGGACTTCGTCCTTGCGGGCAAAGTTACGCACGCTGTTGATGATGGCCGTGACCCGGCGGAACCCCTCGCGGGATTCCTCGAAGAGGTTTGGCAGGTCGCGGAGAATGAACTCCATGGCCAGGCTCTCCTCCTGCCGTCGGACTTCCGCGAAACGGGGCGCCAGCATCGGGGCCACGGCGACCGCCTCGAACATCAGGGACCGATAGGCGTTCAGCATCTCATTGAAGATGCGTACGTCCTCCTCAAGTGTGGCAAAATTGGTGGCGACGAAGCTGACGGGATTGTTGATCTCGTGGGCCAACCCGGCGGCTAACTGGCCAATCGAGGCCATCTTGTCCTGCAGGTAGAGGCGGGATTGCACTTCCTGCAGCTGGCGGGTACGTTCCACGACACGCCCTTCGAGCGTCGCGTTGAGATCGCGCAGGGAGTGCTGGGTGGCTTGCAGGTTTTGTTCCGACTGCTTGCGCTTCAGTGCGTTGATGATGGTGCTGGCCAGCAGTTCGAGCGTTGTGATGTCGTCCTGGTTCCATTGGTGCTGCTCGCGAACCGCATCGAATCCAATAAAGCCTTCCAGGTGTCCAGCCCATACCATGGGTACGACGAGGAGCGATTGTATGCCTTGCGCGCTCAGCAGTTCCTGCTCCGCGGCGGCCTCCGGTGGCATCTGTTTCACGTCCGGGATGATGATGCTGTCAAAGTGTTGCATGCGGGCACTCCACCAGGGGAGTGCGTCGGATGGCACTTCCTGTAGATTCTCGCGCTGCGGCACCGTGCCATCCGAATACCATTCGTGGGTGTTGGAGCAGGTGGACAGGTCTGGTGTATACATGAACACGTAGACCCGATCTACGTGTACGAGGTGTCCGACCTCGCCAAGGCTTTCCTGAATGGCACGGTCAATCTCGGATGCGGCGAGGCTGATAAAGCGGGTGGAGATGCTGGCCAGCAGGGCTTCGAGTGTCCCGTGGGTGCGCAGCTGGTTCTCCAGCTCTTTTTGGGCGGTCACGTCAAAGTTAACGCCGATCAAGCGGGTGCTCGTGGACGGCTCGTCGGCAAAGAGGCGCGCGAAGGCGCGCAGATAGCGCACGTTGCCATCGGGCCGGCAGATGCGGAACGTCGCATGGAATGGCGCCTCGCCGCGCAGGGTGGACTGTATCGAGCTCACGGCTGCCGCACGGTCGTCCGGGTGCAGCGCGTTCTCCCAGAGGGCAAAGGAGGGGGTGACAGAGGCGGAGACCCCGTACAGCTCGTACATGCGCGCGTCCCACACCAGGCTCTGTTCGTTGAGCGCCAGATCCCAGACGCCGATTCCGGCCGCCTGATTGGCCAGTTCCATGCGTTCGTTCAAGAGGCGGATGGCATCTTCAGCCTCCTTGCGCACCGTGATGTCCTGATGCGTGCCAGCCATGAGCAGGGGGCGCCCATCCGCGCTCCACTGGAAGACACAGCCGCGGTCGAGCACCCAGACCCAGCGACCGTCCCGGTGGCGCATCCGGCACTCACATTCATAATAGTCCAGCGCCTTCTTGAAATGCCGCTCCAGCAGCTCTCCGCTGGTCTTCAAGTCGTCCGGGTGCGTCAAGTGCCCCCAGGTCTCGATTGAGATCGGCGCCAGATCTGACAGGGAGTAGCCGAGGATTTCCGCCCAGCGTTCGTTGAAGACGGTTTCGCCGGTCTGGATGTTCCACTCCCAGGTGCCTGCATTGGTGCCGATGATAATGCCGCTCAGGCGCTGACGCTCCGCCTGCAAGTCGGCCTCCGCGCGCTTAAGCTCTGTGATATCGGTAAACGTTTCCAGGAGTTTTTCACGGCCCTGGATGAGGATCCGGCGCACCGATTTCAGAATCGGCGTCTGGCGCCCGTCGGCCCGCAGCAGCTTGCATTCCCCGGTTGTGAAGCTCGAGTCTTGATCCGAGATGTGGCTGCAGCCGGAGAAACATGCGCTCTGCATGCCACAGCAGACGCGCCCGAGAATACGGTCGGCCGGGCTGCCGAACAGATCGATTCCCTTTCGGTTCACCATTTCAATCACATGTGTGTTGGTGTCAATGATGATGACACCCGTGTCAATGTTTTCCAGCAGCTGGTGTTGCAGGTTTTCGCTATCGCTCAGTGACGCCGTGCGTGCGGCGACCATCCGCTGCAGTTCTTCGCGGCCGCGCAGGATCAAGGCGATGGTCAGCGCCAGAACACCGGACAGGACCAAACCCGCCAACAAGGTCAGCCAGCCAGCGCTTTTCGCATAGAGCGGCATGAAATGAGGTCCGGTGTAGGCGTTGATGGCAAAGGTCTTGCCGAAAGCAAAAACCGGGCGCGTCAGCGCCAATCGCGGGGCCGGATAAGAAGGCGGCTGCCATGAGGTGGCCAGGATTTCGTGGGGGCGATCCGGCTGAAGCAAGACGAGCTCCAGCATGATCGGATTGTCCGGCGTAACCATGTGCAGGAAGTCACCCATGCGTAACGCCGCCAGAGCGAAGCCACGCAAGACCGGTGGCGTGGCCGGGCGGAATACCGGATACAAGAGGAGCAGCCCCTTCTGCTGGCCCGTTTCTTGTATCAGGGTGATGGGGTCGGTGGCGGTGGACAGGCCGCTACGCGCAGCCTCCTCGAGGGCGGTTCGTCGCATGAGCTCGGATCCCAGGTCAAAGCCCTGAGCACGTTCGTTCCCCGCGAGCGGCGCCACCAGAGAAACGGGATAGTAGACGTCGCGTCCGGCGGCAGTGGCCCGCTGCCCGGACGCGTCGCGCTGCCAGATGCCGTCGCCGGGTGGCCACCCCTGTTCGTCCGCAAACCGGGCGGCCTCTGTGGCCGGCACGACCGGTATCCATTCCCACGCTTGCACGCTGGGGTCCCGCGTCAGATATTGTGAAAATGTCCGAAACCGTTCGGCCGACAGCGATTCGTTCACTTCGCAAAACCGCGCCAAGCTCTCCAGTTCTGTGTCGCGGACGCGTGCGAGGGTCATGCGGATGGAATCGGTCCGGCTCACTGCCAGATGTTGAAACGCTTCTTTCCAGATGCGCGCCTCATGTTTCTGCACGATCCAAGCTGTAAAAAAGGCGAGCACGCTGCCGACCGCAATGATCACTGCGGGCGCTACATACGTGCGCCAGCGCGAACCAGCGTCCGTGCGCAGAAGGCGCCAGCCCAGCAGCAGTATCAGCGCCAGCGCCAGCGCAAAGATCATGGGCTGAAAAGAGCTCCAGATCAACATGCTCTTCCAGTCCCGGGCGTCGACGTCCATGCCCAACACAGCCGTCAGTCGCCCTGTGGCGGGATCTGACAGCGGCACAAACGCGCTGAACCAGTTGCCCCAGCGATCGGTAATCGGCCCTGCCGTGACGGCCATGCGGGTGTCGAAGACACGCCGGCACTCCTCCGGGACCTCACGATAGATCTGGCCTGCCGGCGAACAGTCTTTGGAGTCAGCCGGTTCGGAGTCCACATAGAAGAATACGGAGCCGTCCGGCTTGCGCCCCATGAGGTAGAGGAAGCGACAGGACCGGCTGTAATTGCGGGTCAGCAGGAGCTGCTGCTTCAGCCGCAAGTATCGCGGCGTAAGCAGGTCAGCCTCCGTACCGGTCAAGGCGTACAGATGATCTGGATTAACCGCCTGCGCGACGAGGGAGGCCTGCCGCAGCAGATCTTGCCGCTGCGCCTGATTGGTTAGCGCAATCAGGAAGGCGGAACCGAGTGCGCCCAAGGCCAGCACACCGGCCAGCAGGGCCACGATCCCGCGCCGCTTCGCTCCCGCGGCATGCGGCGTGACTGAATTCTCCGGTTGCAGATGGTCCCTCGTATTTCGTGTGCTGGATTGCATTTCAGCGCTGCGTGCGCAAAGAGCCCGCATGCGGCACGGCACCGCCATGGAAGAACCGCGCGCCACCCCCGGCGATTCGGGAAGCCCGGGCGTGACGCCTGCAAATAAGATCTTCGCTCTTTCGGCCGCCCACGCCAAGCACAAACCAGCAAGGAGCACGCATTATTCACATTTTCGCCGTGCCCACCTGTTGCACATTTTCGCTGAATGGGCTAGCATGAGTCCCTGATTTACAGAGGGGAACAGCCATGCTTGATATCAAACGTATTCGCGAAAAGACTGATGAAGTTCGCCAGGGACTCAGCCGCCGTGGCGCGGAGCCGGCGCTGCTGGATGCCGTGCTTGAACTCGACCGTCAGCGCCGCGCGCTGCTGGCCTCGGCCGAAGAGATGAAGAACCGCCGCAACGCCACATCCAAGGAGATTGGTGCCGCCCGCAAGCGCGGCGAGGATACGGCCGCGGTACAGGCCGAGGTGCGGACGCTGGGCGACCAGATTACTGCGCAGGACGAGCAGATCCGCACCATCGAAGCGGAGTTGCAAACCGCCGTGCTGCGCGTGCCGAATATTCCGTGCGCCAGCATTCCGACGGGACCGGACGCCTCTGCCAACCGCGTGGCACGTGTCGTGGGGCAGCCGAGCGTCTTTGCGTTTCAGCCGCAGGACCACGTGACGCTGGGAGAAAGACTCGGCATTCTGGATCTTCCCCGCGCCACGCGCATGAGCGGAACGGGTTTTCCGCTGCTCCTGGGCGATGGCGCTCGTCTGCAGCGCGCCCTGATCCAGTACATGCTCGATATGCACACAAGCCGGCATGGCTATACCGAAATGCTGCCGCCCTTTGTCGTCAACTCCGCCTCCATGTGCGGCACTGGACAGTTGCCGAAGATGGCTGAGGACATGTACCACTGCGAGAAAGATGACCTCTGGCTGATCCCCACGGCGGAAGTCCCGGTGACCAACTATTTCCGCGAGGAGATTCTGGACCGTCCGCTGCCGGTGTATCTTACGGCCTACACGCCGTGCTTCCGTCGTGAGGCCGGTTCGGCGGGCAAGGAGACGCGCGGCATCCTGCGCGTGCACCAGTTCGACAAGGTTGAGATGGTCAAGTTTGTCGCCCCGGAGACATCTTACGCCGAACTTGAGACGCTGGTCGGCAACGCCGAGGACGTGCTACAGGGGCTGGGTCTTCACTACCGTGTCCTCGAGCTGTGCTCGGGTGACATCAGCTTCGCGGCGGCGAAGTGCTACGACATCGAGCTCTGGGCGCCGGCGCACCAGGCCTGGCTCGAAGTTTCGTCCTGCAGCAACTTCGAGGACTTTCAGGCGCGGCGCGCCAACATTCGCTATCGCGACGCGGAAGGCAAGACGCGCTTCGTGCATACGCTCAACGGATCGGGCGTAGCCCTGCCGCGTTTGATGATTGCGCTGCTGGAGAACTACCAGCAGGAAGACGGCAGCGTCCTGCTCCCGCCCGCCATCGTGCCGTACATGAACGGCGTAACCCGACTATCCGCCTGTCGGACTTAGCCTGCGCTGGAGACACGGAGGCACGGAGCTGGCGTAGCGTTTCAGTGCCCTCTTCCGGAGGACTGTTGCGCGGATTTGCCACGCTGTGCGGCCATGAGC
>JBAXVM010000429.1:0-1194 GCA_037129105.1 bacterium | reverse complement strand
CCAGGATGCCGGCCATCAGGTTTTCCATGCGAAAGGGGGCCAGCACCCAGCCGGATAGTCGTGCGCGGCGCTCATCCTGCGTGTCGGGTGCCAGCAAGCCGGGACGGTTCTGATACACGGGGATGAACATCAGGAACCCGGCCTGAACGCGCCCTGCCGGATCTTCCTGCACCAGGGTCACCCGGCTGGACAGGGTTGCCCGGCCTGTGTCGCGGGCCTGTTCCATGGCCTGCCGCCGCACCGGCTCGGTAAACATGTCGTAGCCGAATGCCCGCTGGTTGAGAGCCGAGAACGGCTCCACGTAAACGATGGAGGTGTAGGTCTCCCGCCTGCCCTCCGGCCGGATGGCATACCCGGGAAACCCATCCCGCCGTATGGCCTCCAGGTGCGCGGCCCTTGCGGCGGCCGGCACAACCTGCGCGAACTCCAGGGCCTGGATGCCGGGGTAGTTCTCCTCGACCCGCAGCGATTCGACATACGTGCGGAACTCGCCGCGCGTGACCTGGACGGACGCGGCAAAGAGGCCCTCGATTCCACGCAGGATCTGCTCGTAGGCCTTCAGGCGCTGCGCGATGTGGGCGGAGGTTTCGCGCGCGAGGAAATCAAACTCGGCTTGCCGTTCGTACGACGCCGCTTTTTGCGTGGTGTTCCACGCCAGGAGGGTGACGGCCAGCGACGCGGTCAGCACCAGGCACGGCAGAAACCACGGCCAGCGGCGGATCCATTTGCGGAGCATCGGGATATTGTGAAGAAAGGAGAACGCACGCCTGTCGTGTTGAGAAGATCTGTCCATCGGCAGCGTCTTTCAATAAAAAACGAAAACATAGACGTCGGAAAGAGTAAGCAATAATTAGAGTATATGGCTTTCCTGCGGAAGGCGTACGGGTTATTTATCCTACACGCAGTCTCCCATCGTCCTACACTGGCTTGTCGCTGTGTCCGGGTCCAAATAACTGCGATTGGCAACTGGACGCCGATCTCCGGGCTTGTAAAGTGGAAGCATGGTAATGGGGTGTTCGCGCAAGCCCGTTGCCGGCCACGGTGCGAAGCGGCGCGGCATGCGGGATGGAAGGAGACACAGTCCATGAACTCTGTGCTTCGTCAATGGTCGGCCATCGGGATTAAGGCCTTCCGGAGCAGGTTTGGCATCGCCCGCAAGACAGTCCTGCCCCGGGCCGGGTTGCACCTCTGCTC
>JBAXVM010000428.1:0-1196 GCA_037129105.1 bacterium | reverse complement strand
AACAACTTTGTTTTGCGTAAGGGCGATCGTATCGTGTTTCTCGGGGATTCGATAACCGAGCAGCAGCTTTACACGAATTACGTCGAGGCCTATCTGGCGTCGCGTTATCCGGAGCTGAAGCTGACGTTCTTCAACGCCGGCTGGGGAGGGGATACGGCACCTGGCGGCTGCGCGCGCCTGGAGCGTGATGTGCTGGCGCTCAAGCCGGACGTGGTCACGATCTGCTACGGCATGAACGACGGCGGCTACTGCCCGATGAAGCCGGAGATCCGCGATGCGTTTGTGGGTGGCATGCGCCAGTTGGTGAGTCGGCTGAAGGCGGTCGATGTGCGGGTGGTGCTGCTGACTCCGGGTATGGTGGATGTTTCCGTGAATCCGGATCTCCGTAAGGTCGAGTACAACACCCGGTCGCTGCGCGCGCTGGCCGATGAGGTACTGGCATTGGCCGCGGCCGAGCAGTTGCCCGCTGCCGATCTACACAAATTAATGAACGATGTGGATGCCGCGGCCAAGGCGGCGGGGCCGGCCTTCTGCATGATCCCGGACAGCGTGCATCCGGATCCGGCCGGACATCTGGTCATGGCGTTCGGTCTGCTGCAGGCGCTGGGTGTGTCGCCGCGTAGCGAGGAGTTGACCGTGGATCTGGCCACGCGGCAGGCGACTGGGACAGCGCGCACCAGCATCAAGCACCTGCGCCACACCCGGGAGGGTGATCTGCTGGAAGTGCGGCTCGACCGGATCCCTTTCTTTGTTGAGCCCGCGGCGCGCAAGGTGCTGCCGTATCTACCGTTTCAGCAAACCTACAACGAAGTGAAGTTGTGTGTGACAGGGATCGCGCAAGCGCGGGCGTACATCCGCACAGGTGCCACCCGCACGGCGTCCATGCCGCGCGCAGCGTTCGAGCAGGGGTTCAACCTGTTCGAACTGCGCGGCGGCGCCGCGATGAACGCCGCGGCGACGCTGCACGCTTATACACGGGAGAAGGATCAGCTCTATTTCCGCCTGTGGCGGGTGGTGGCGCTCAATAACGGCAATGCCGGTTGCTACAATGCGGCCGTGCACAAGGAGACGATCCGGCTGGGGCCGGGTCTCGACCGTGCGCGCGAACGCATGCTGAGCAGGTCCGCGCTGACTCTGCGCCTGGTCGTGTCGCCCACGGAGCAGACGGGCGAGAGGGTGGACAACGGCGATTTCAT
>JBAXVM010000427.1:0-1196 GCA_037129105.1 bacterium | reverse complement strand
TACGCGATCAGGCGTCTCTCGCCGGCCACCTCGCGCACCACGACTGCGGCCTGACTGATCCCCTCGATACTGCTCAAGGCGGACGCGATCTCGCCCGGCTCGATCCGAAAGCCTCTTATCTTGACCTGCTCATCGGCGCGGCCACCGAACTCAAGGATGCCGGCATCGGTCCAGCGCGCCAGATCCCCTGAGCGGTACATGCGCTCGCCATCCGATGAGAAGGGACTGGCGATGAACCGTTCGGCGGTCAGCGCGGGTTGATTGACGTAACCGCGCGCAAGGCCCGCCCCTGCAATGTACAGCTCGGCCCAGACGCCGATTGGAACCGGGCGAAGGGCGGCGTCCAGCACATGGATCTGTGTGTTCCCGATCGGCGCGCCGATCGGGACACCGGATCCAAGAAGGTCCCGGTCGGCATCCAGAGCCTGCGTCATCGTTGCGCAGACCGTGGTCTCCGTCGGGCCATAGGCATTGATCATCCGGCGTCCAGGTGAAAACCGCGTAACCAACTCCGCCGGACAGGCCTCTCCCGCCACAACCAAGGTGCGCAGTCCTGACAACTGATCACGGTTAAGGCCGGAAAGGATCCCGGGGGGCAAGAACGCATGCGTCACACTCTGGCGAGAAATCACCTGCACCAGGAGATCGGTATCCCGACGGGTCTGCTCGGACACCAACACCAACGCAGCGCCCTGAGACAGACTGTCTGCCAGCTCCGCGACCGAGGAGTCAAAGGCCTGTGAGGCAAACTGGAGGAGGCGATCACCGGCCTTCAGATCAAAGCCTTTGCTCTGGGCGGCGATCAGGTTAATGACACCAGCATGCGTATTACCTACCCCCTTAGGTCTTCCCGTGCTGCCGGAGGTGTAGATCAGATAGGCGAGGTTCTGCGGGTGCAGTGCAATGCGCCGATCCGCATCTGTCACTGGCGCTGAACTAAGAACCTCGAGCGCGTCCAGAACAGCCGGATCATCCAGCAGTACTTGCTGCGCTCCCGCAGTAACTGCTCCGGTCGTCAGGCGTTCGGCCAGATCCCGCATGGTGATCACGAGAGACGCTGCGCTGTCATTGAGCATGTAACCCAATCGATCGACCGGATACTCCGGATCCAGTGGCACGTAGGCCGCACCGGACTTGAGCGTTGCCAGGATCGCGATGACCAGCTCGAGCGAGCGCTCAAGGGCGATCGCGACCCT
>JBAXVM010000426.1:0-1208 GCA_037129105.1 bacterium | reverse complement strand
CTTCGAATCTTCGTGGTGGAAGCCGCCAAAGTGGCGCTTCAGGAAAAGACCATGCGGCGCGGGCGCATTGCACTATCGTTTTTTTGCGCGCCTAGATCATTCCATACATCCCCGCAACGTGCACCACTCCTGCCCGCGCCCTTGACGTATACCCGCTTGAACTGCGAGACTGTGCCTGCGAAGAACTCTTATGAATCTATTTGCCACAACTCTTTCCCCCTCCCGCATCATCCTCGGCACCGTGAGCTTCGGCTCCAATATCCCGCGCGAGGAGGCGTTTGCGGTGATGGATGCCTACCTGGACGCCGGGGGGAACGTGCTGGACACGGCGCATGTCTACTCCAGCTGGGAGCCCAACGGCGTAGGGGCCAGCGAGCGCACAGTGGGGGAGTGGCTCCGGTCGCGCCATGTGCGGGACCGGATCATCCTTGGCACCAAGGGCGGGCATCCGGATTTATGCGCCATGGATCGCGCGCGTTGTAACCTCGAGGATCTGCGACAGGATCTCGCCCAGAGCCTGGAGCGGTTGCAGGTCGAGCGCGTGGATATTTACTGGCTCCATCGGGATCACCCCGGTCTACCGGTGGACGCCATCATGGACAATCTGGCGGAGCTCAACCGCTCCAATCGCATCGGCTGTTTCGGCGCCTCGAACTGGATGCCGGCCCGCATCGAGGCCGCGAACGCCTATGCACAGCAGGCGGGCCTCCAGGGCTTTATCGCGAACCAGCCGGGGTGGAGCCTGGCCGCGCACGCAAACAACGTGGCTGATGTCTCGCCCATGCTCTATGTGGATGACGCGACGCTGGACTGGCATACGCGCACAAAGCTGCCGCTCTGCTCGTATTCCTCGCAGGCCGGCGGATATTTTGGCGAAGCGAACGTGCAGTGGGCCATGCAAGGTTTTACGGGATCAGCGCCACGCGGCGCGAGCTATGATTCGCCTGCGAACCGGGAGCGGCTGCAACGGACCATGAAGATGGCGGCGCAGAAAGGGTGCACCGCGAGTCAGGTGGCGCTGGCCTGGCTGTTGCACCAGCCTTTCCCGACATTTCCGATCATCGGCAGCCGTTCACCGGATCACATTCGCGAGAGCATGGGCGCCCTGCAGGTGCAACTCGATCCGGAGGAGCGCCGCAGGCTTACAGCTGCTTAAGAATTTCGCGCGTCGCAGGGAAGACCTGGCGGTAGAGAGCGGTCTTTTCCTG
>JBAXVM010000425.1:0-1218 GCA_037129105.1 bacterium | reverse complement strand
CGGCGGACGACGATCCCATGCCATTCTGAATTTCGCGGGTACGCGAAATTCAGTCTTGTCGCCGATGCGATGTGCGGACATCGCGGGTAGGGCGGGGCCGCCGGACCCGCCGTGAGCAATCGTGTGCCGCGCCCGGCGCGCGTGTCGTTGGAGTTTCTCTATGCCAGCCAAAGTTGTCCAGGGAAGTCTGCCTGCTCGTGCCTCCATCGATCCGGCCGCGCTGCAGGTGAAGCCGCACGACCTCTTCTCCAACCAGTGGCTGCTGCTGACCGCCGGCGATTTCAGCGCCCGCCGCTATAACACCATGACGATCGCCTGGGGGAGCCTCGGCACCATGTGGGGCAAGCCGTTCGTGCAGGTCGTGGTGCGGCCGCAGCGCCATACGCGGAAGTTCATGGACGAGTTTGAAACTTTCACAGTCTGTGCGTTTCCGCCGGCCTGCCGCAGCGCCCTGCAGTTGCTCGGGGCCAAGTCCGGCCGCGACGGTAACAAGATCCTTGAGTCCGGCCTGACGCCCACCGCCGCCACAACCGTGGCGGCCCCGGTCTTTGCCGAGGCCAGCCTGGCCATCGAATGCCGCAAGATCTACTGGCAGGACATGGACCCCCGCGGGTTTGTCAACCCGTCCATCGCCGCCAACTACCCGTCCAAAGACTATCATCGCGTCTATTTCGGCGAGATCGTGGCCGTTGCCGGGGCCGGGGAATATGCCTGAGCCATGTCTGAGCCTGCGGCTCAGACATTGGTTATTGGTCAGTAGACATTGGTCATTTGGGGCCCCGTTTTTACCGCGCTAAGGCACGTAGGCCACGAAGAATCCCTGTAGCCGCGGCCGGCTCGCCCGCCGGAGCCCCGAGCGAAAGCGAAGAGGCGCAGGTGGGTGGCCGCGGTGTGTGCGTGTTGCCCGCGGAAAGGCAGACGGGTTTCAATCGTAATCGTCCTCGTCCGTCGTCCTCGTCCTCGAAATCGCGTTCTCCGTGTGGCGCGGCCCGGTGGCTCTTCGAGTACGACGGACGAGGACCGTTCGCTGCGCTCACTGAGGACGAGGACGATCGGGCCATCTTTTCAGTTCATTCCCACATGCCCACACCCGTTCTCTTTCTGCCGTTTTTCTGCTTTACGGCAATTCTGCAATACGTTATTTTAGTCCCATGACAACCACGGCCACAGTGACGCTGCGCGGAACGCTCACGCTTCCCCGTAAGATGCGCGAGCGCT
>JBAXVM010000424.1:0-1236 GCA_037129105.1 bacterium | reverse complement strand
CACCGCCGGTACCCAGCCCGACACCGCCTCAGGCCACGCCCGATCCGCGCAGTTTTTTTGTGAGCTATGTCTACAACTTCGCGGCCCTGCCGCAGACGCCGATGGCAACGCGACTGGCGGATCCGCGTCTGGGACATTTCATGGAGTCTTTTACCGACCTTAGCGCTGACATGAAGGCCAACGCCCGCGTTCACTTTGTCCAGCGCTGGCGTCTGGAGAAGAAGGATCCGTCGTCGGCGCTGTCGGAACCTGTGCGTCCAATCGTGTACTGGATGGACAAGAACATTCCCGCCAGGTATCGCCCGGCGGTGCAGGCCGGCATCACCGAATGGAACAAGGCTTTTGAGAGAATCGGGTTCAAGAATGCAGTCCTTGCGAAGCAGCAGCCCGATGATGCGGACTGGGACAACATGGACGCGGCGCACGCCTCCATCCGCTGGTTCGTTGGGGCGGATGTCGGCTTTGCCATTGGCCCCAGCCACACCGATCCGCGCACCGGCGAAATCCTGGACGCGGACATCGGCATGAGTGATGTTTTTGCCCGCGGCGCACGGCGTTTTGTGGTGGAAGATGCGGCCAGAGGCGGTGCGCCCCATGCTGCGCACGATGCCTACTGCAATTACGCCCAGGAGGCGGCGGCCGAGATGAACTTTGCACTGGACGTGCTGGAAGCACGTGGCGATATTGCGCCCGACAGTCCCGAGGCCGAGGCCTTTGTGCGGGCAGTGATTACCGACACCATCATGCACGAGGTCGGGCACACACTGGGACTCAAACACAACTTCAAGGCATCGACCACCGTCACCCAGGCCCAGTTGCAGGACTTGAGCTACACCCAGACCCACGGCATATCCGGCTCCGTGATGGATTACAACGCCTACAACCTGGCGCTCGAGGGCGAGCGCCAGGGCAGCTACAACAATACGACGCTGGGCGCCTACGACTACTGGGCCATCGAATACGCCTACAAGCCGCTGGAGGCCGCGACTGAAGTTGCCGAACTGGGACGGATCGCGGCACGCAGCACCGAGAGCGCGCTGGCCTATGGCGATGACAGCGATGCCGGTGGCGGTGCCAACAACGATGGCATGGATCCCCTGGTAAACCGCTTCGATCTCGGCGACGACCCGCTGGCCTATTACAAGAAACGCCTGAAGCTCTCGCAGGAACTGTGGGCGCGTCTGCAGGAGCGCAAGCCCCAGCCTGGGGAAGACCCGCTGCGCCAGCGCCGCGTCC
>JBAXVM010000423.1:0-1245 GCA_037129105.1 bacterium | reverse complement strand
ACTGGGAGACCAGGCGCATCGCCGACAGCGAGTGGCCGCCCAAGGAGAAGAAGTTATCGTCGACCGAGACTTCTTTTGCGCCAGTGAGTTCGGCAAACAGCCTACACAGCAGGATCTCGCTCGCCGTCTCGGGGGGAACATAAACGCTATCGCCTGAGATCTCAGGAGCCGGCAACGCCCTGCGATCCAGCTTGCCGCTGGAGGTCAGCGGCAACGCCTCAAGCTGCATGAACGCGGAGGGGATCATGTACTCCGGCAGGCTCTGGCTTAAGCGCTGTCGCAAGATAGCGGCCTCAGGAACAGAGCCCGAGACCTGGGGCGTGAGATACGCAATCAGGCGTCTCTCGCCGGCTACCTCGCGCACCACGACGGCGGCCTGACCGATCCCCTCGATACTGCTCAAGGCGGACGCGATCTCGCCCGGCTCGATCCGAAAGCCTCTTATCTTGACCTGCTCATCCGCACGACCGCCGAACTCCAGCACCCCCGCATCCGTCCAGCGCGCCAGGTCCCCTGAGCGGTGCATGCGCTGACCCTCCGAGGAGAAGGGACTGGCGATGAACCGCTCGGCGGTCAGCGCGGGTTGATTGACGTAACCGCGCGCAAGGCCCGCCCCTGCAATGTACAGCTCACCCCAGACGCCAATCGGCACCGGGCGAAGGCTTAGGTCCAGCACGTGGATCTGTGTGTTCCAGATCGGCGTGCCGATGGGGATCGGGATGCCTTCGGCAAGGACAGCCGAACGCCAGTACGTGACATCGATCGCTGCTTCCGTTGGGCCATAGAGGTTCCACAACGCACCACCCAGCACACTCTCGCAGTCCGCCTGGCTAGCTCGATCCAACGCCTCACCACTGGTCACCACATGGCGGACGGTGCTCACCGGCCGTGCCTGGCGTACAGCGGCCAGGAAAGCGACCAGCATTGATGGCACGAAATGGAGAACTGTGATCCCGGCTCTCCGCATGAGATCCAGAAGATACCCCGGATCCCCCTGCCCACCGGGTCGCGCCAGCACCACTCGTGCGCTATGCAATAGCGGCAGCAGGATCTCCCACACCGACACATCAAAGGTGACCGCGGTCTTCTGCAGCACAGCATCATCAGCCGACAGCATTAAGGTCGACTGCATCCAGTCCAGTCGGTTCACAATCCCCGCATGGGTGTTGCCCGCCCCCTTAGGTCTGCCGGTGCTGCCGGAGGTGTAGATCAGGTAGGCGAGGTTCTGCGGGTGCAGTGCAGCGC
>JBAXVM010000422.1:0-1297 GCA_037129105.1 bacterium | reverse complement strand
CTGTCCACAGGATCGCCCGCTTGACAGGTCAGTGAAACGGGGATGCGCCCGTGTGGGAGTGTGTGTGGGTTATCGTCCCCGGACTACACAACCGGCAGTTCGGTTTTCGCGGACGCCTTCAACAACACGTCGCGGATCGCGCCGTCTGGCAGGCGGACGCGATGGGTGCCGGAACGGTCCGCCGTCAGCGTGGCCGCTGTGAGCCGTCCGTCCTGCCAGCACAGATCAATCGTCACGCCGCCGCGCGCGCGCAAACCGGTCACCGCCCCGCGGCTCCAGGCTGGCGGCAGCGCCGGCAGCAGGTCGATGAGGCCGTCATGGCTTTGCAGCAGCAGTTCCGCCATGCCGGCGGTCGCTCCGAAATTGCCGTCGATCTGGAACGGCGGATGATCGTCAAAAAGATTGGTGAGTGTCTTTTCCCGTAACAGACCCAGAATGTGCGCGTGGGCTGCCGCGCCATCGCCCAGGCGCGCTAGGAAGTTGATGAGCCACGCCTTGCTCCAGCCCGTATGTCCGCCACCATGTGCCAGGCGTCGGGTGATCGTGGCGCGAGCTGCGGCAAAAAGCTCCGGCGTCCGTCCGCGGGTGATCTGCGTCAGGGGATGCAGGCCGATGAGCGACGAAATGTGGCGATGCCCCGGCTCGCATTCCTCGTAATCTTCGATCCATTCCTGCACGTTGCCCAGACGCGGACTGACCTTGACCGGCGCCAGCCGCTCCCGGACGGTGCGCAACCGCGCCGCCAAGGCGGGATCGTCGAGGTCCAGCAGTTTCATGGCATCCAGACAGTCTTCGATGAGTTGCGCAATCAACGAGAGATCCATGGTCGCGCCGTAGGTGAACATGCTGTGCGTACCGTCGGCCGCGACAAAAACATTTTCCGGCGAATGGCTGGGGCTGGTCACCAGTTTCCCCGCGCAAGGCGTGCCCGCTGGAGCTTCAACCAGGAAATCGCAGGCAAAGGTCACGGCGCCGCGCATCAGCGGCCACAGCCGGTCGGCCAGCAGTTTCCGGTCGCCGCTGAAGCGGTAATGTTCCATACAATGCGTCGCGAGCCAGATCGATCCCATCGGCCAAATGCCGCACGCGCCATCCATGGGTTCCACGCAGCCATGGACATCGCAGACGTGGTGCGCCACCCAGCCGTTGCAGTCATACAGCTTGCGGGCGGCCTCGCGGCCAGCCGGTTCGATCAGGCTCATCCAGTAGAACAGCGGCTCCTGGCATTCGATCAGATTCGTCGGCCCGGTGAGCCAGTAGTTCATCTGCATGTTGATGTTGGTGTGATAGTCGCTGT
>JBAXVM010000421.1:0-1302 GCA_037129105.1 bacterium | reverse complement strand
CTGCGCCCAGCGCGGAGCGCACCTGCCAGCGCCAGTCGTGCCAGCAGGGGCGCTGACGCATCGTCCCCAGCCAGCGACGCAGCGCGGCCAGGTCCGGAAAGCAATGTGAGGCGGAAGCAGGCATAACGTGTACCCATACTAGCAGATTTGCGCTGGCCTTCCCGAGCAGAAATCCGGCGCCGCGAACAAACGCCCTGCGTCCATACTTGACTCATGCCCGCCGGCATGTCACAGTTCGCGTCCATGAAAGATGCCCTCTTCCCTGTCAAACTCGACCGCCCCCTGGCCATACTCGACATCGAAGCCACCGGCATCAGTCCGCGCGCGGACCGGATCGTCGAGCTCGCCATCCTGCGCCTTGATCCGGACGGCACGGAGCAGCTCCGCACCTGGCTCGTAAATCCGACCATCGCGATTCCGGTTGAAACCACGGCCATTCACGGCATCACCGACGATGTGGTGAAGAGCTGCCCGACTTTCGCGCAGATAGCCGGCGAGGTGAAGACTTTCATCGGCACCAGCGACCTGGGCGGGTACAATATCGGACGTTTCGACGTGCCCATGCTGTGTGAAGAATTTCTGCGGGCTGGCGTAGCCTTCGAGGCGGACAGCCGCCGGGTGCTGGACGCGCAGCGCATTTTTCATCTGCGCGAACCGCGCGACCTTTCCGCGGCGCTGGTGTTTTACTGCGGGCAGGCGCACGTGGATGCGCACGGCGCAGAGGGCGATGTGCGCGCCACACGGAACGTGCTGCTGGGTCAGTTCCAGAAGTACACCGACCTGCCGACCGACATGGAGGAACTGGACCGGATGTTCAACGCGCGTGATCCATTCCACGCGGACCGCTCCGGCCGATTCCGCTGGGTGGATGGCGAACTGGTCGTGAACTTCGGCAAGAAGAAGGGCACGCGCGTTCGTGCCCTGACAAAGGACGATCCCGGCTTCCTGAAGTGGATCATGAAAAATGATTTTCCGCTCGACACCCGGCGAATCGCCGAAAACGCCCTGGCGGGGATCTATCCGGAGCCGCCGCGAATCAAGGCGCCCGCGGCAGCAGACTAGCAGCCTGGTCGGACGTAGCTCTCTGGAGTCACACGCCTTCTGCCGACCAGGCTGCTAGCTGGCAACCCGCGGATAGCGGGTTGCGATACCTCACAAAACAGGCAATATGACTGCGCGTTTCCTGCCAGTTGGTTGTATATTTGCTGATGTCCAGCGCTTGGAAGAGGTATTGCCTTTGACTAGCGGCTGGCAATCTGGTCGTTTTTTGAGGTCTCGCAACCCGCTATCCGCGGGTTGCAC
>JBAXVM010000420.1:0-1313 GCA_037129105.1 bacterium | reverse complement strand
ATGGACGGCGTAAAGCCGTCCCTACCGTGAAGGTCAATGAATCGCAGATGCACCCCGGGAAAGCGCACCGCAATTGCGGCTTCCCATCCCTGCCGTTCACAGATACTCTTAAACGAAAGCGCAGCGAAGGTCAATGCATCAGGTGGCGTTTGCATCTGGAACTCACAACAATCCGGACGTCCCCATGCCTACAAAACGCGTCATTGTCGTACATCCGCACGGTTTCTGCTCCGGCGTGGCGCGCGCCGTGGCGGCGGCCGAGGCGGCGCTGGCACGATGCGACGGCCCGATCTACGGCCTGCACGAGATTGTGCATAATGCGCAGGTGACCCGCGGGCTGGCCGCGCGCGGCCTGCGTTTTGTCGAGCGCCTGGCGGATGTTCCGCCGGGCGCGGTCGTGCTGCTTTCGGCGCATGGCGTAGCCCCGGCGGTGCGGGCAGAAGCTTGCGCGCGCCGGCTGCAGGTGATTGACGCAACCTGTCCTTTTGTCGACAAAGTGCACCGGGAGGTGCGCCAATTCGTAGCCGACGGCTGCACGGTCTTCTGTGTCGGCCATGCCGCGCATGCCGAAGTGATCGGCATCGTCGGCGAAGCGCCCGAATATGTCCAGGTGGTGGAAACAGAGGCGGAGGCACAGCAGGTGCAGCCGGCTGCTTCCGAAAAAGTTGCCATGGTGGCACAAACCACGCTGAACCCTGAGCGCACCGACATCATCCGGGACGCCCTTCGAGCACGCTTCCCGCAGTTGCGCCAGCCGCCGCGCGAGGACGTCTGCTATGCCACGCGCAACCGGCAGCTGGCGGTCCGCATGCTGTCGGCACAGACGGAACTGGTGCTGGTACTGGGCTCGGAGAACAGCTCCAACAGCCTCCGGCTGGTCGAAACCGTACAGCAGGCCGGCGGCCGCGCGCAATTGATCTGCTCCTGTGCAGACCTGGCGGCCCTGCCGCTCACGTCGATTCACGTGCTGGGGATCACCAGCGGCGCATCCACGCCGGAGTCTTTTCTCCAGGAGGTGCTGAGCGATCTGACCGCCCGGGGGTTTCCGCCGCCGGAGCAGCTGTATGCCGTGGCCGAACATACCCGAATATTCCGCCTGCCGGCCATGCCAGGGGAGGAACGTTTCTCATAGCTTGTTTCATCTGGCACCCTTACGCCATGGGTCCGCAGTTCTCATTATGGCAGACAAGAATGCCCTTACGGGCACACTACAAACGGCTAATTTATGGCTCAAGGCCGTTTGTTCGCGGCGCAGTCTCGCGGTTGGCTTCCGAGTAGGGATGGGGCTTGCGCCCCATCCCCCTCACAGACCC
>JBAXVM010000042.1:0-15901 GCA_037129105.1 bacterium | reverse complement strand
CCTAAAAGCGCCGTTATACGCCGCCATGCGACCATGTGTCACAGGCAGACGTTTGGCTAAAAAAGGGGTAAAACCCTTGATTTATTGTGAAAAAGAAGTGGAGGCGCGAAGCGGAGTCGAACCGCTGTACGAGGTTTTGCAGACCTCTGCCTAACCGCTCGGCCATCGCGCCACAAAGACGCTACGCTGTCTTCTTCTTCATCGTCGCGCGACGCTTGGCCTTCACAGCTTTGACACGACGAAGCCGGCGAGCACGCTTGACACGTTTTCTAAGTTGTTGTCCCATAACGGGTGCGTACATTAGCAGACAGCGTGGGCAGGGTCAACGAGTAAGATGCAAAAGTTTGTTTGTTGTATGTTTGGCTGTCCTTTCTTGGCTGCCGCAGCAATCTCCGCCCCCTGCCGCACGAGGCGGCAGGGGGGGGCACGCCATATTGAGAACTGCTGTTCGTTGATGTTCACGGGTTGACGCTACACCCCGACTGCACGTATCATCCTGTGCAAACCGCGACTGGAATCTTTCAATCATGCCAACCTACGAATACGAATGCACCAAGTGTTCCCACTTGTTTGAAAAATTTCAAAGCATGCGGGATGAGCCGCTCAAGCGGTGTCCCAAATGCGGCTGCAAGGTCAAGCGCCTGCTGGGAACCGGCGCCGGAATCATCTTTAAGGGCCAGGGGTTTTACCAGACCGACTACCGGAGCTCATCCTACCAGTCGGCGGCTAAAGCCGATGTGTCCCCCCCGCCGTCCTCATCCACGTCCACCTCCTCTTCCTCTTCCACTTCCACTGCCTCAGCCAGTGCCGCCTCGCCTGCCACGGCCACGACTGCTTCCAAGTCCGGGGGCGATACAAAGGCTGGTCGCTCCGCAAAGGCTGGCCGGTCCGTCGCAAAAAAATGAAGCTCGTTAACCGAGCAGATGCAGGATGAAATCCGTGTGAATAGGCGGTTTAACATTCGGCAGGTGACGGTTCTTTCAGGGTGCATCCTGTTTTATGCCGTCGCACCTGCAACCACAGATGCCGGCACGGCGCCGGATTCCTTCGTGCCGTCTGGCCTGCTGTCACGCGCCACCATCCTTTCCAGCGACCGCGTCTTTGCAATATCCGCTCCGCCGCCCACCCTGGGATACCGGGGGCCGGTGCTTTACTTTGTCGACCAGTTCCGCAAAGAATTTCAGCGCACGACAAAGCTGGAGCTCGGCCCCGTCAAATACCCGATCACGATCCTGCTGGGCAGCAGTACCAACGACCTGCGCGTGACCGGCACCTGTTCGCCCATGGCGGGCGGCGACATGCAGGAGATCATTGAAGTTCCGGACCCCGAGCATGCGAACATGGACCTGCTGCGCACGGCACTGGTGCAGGCCATGGTGCGCGAGGTGCAACGTTCATGGCCGTCTGCCCGCGACCATCCGCCGCCGATGGAACCGCCAGCCTGGCTGCTAGCAGGCGTGGCGCGGCATATTGGCGCCGGAACCCGGCCGGCGGATTTTGATTCTGTGCACGCACAGTGGCGGAGCGGACGGCTGCCGCTGCTGACGGATCTTTTGTCCGCCGACCCGCCAGCCGCACTGCAGCACCCGGCGCTGCCGGCCGTACTTTCGGCGTGGATCCTCGATCATCCGGATGCGCCACTTGTCGCGCTCTTGCGCCGGCTGGCGGACGGCACGCCCTGGAGTGCGAGACTGGTGGCGGAGACGCTGTACGCGCAGCGTACGAACGTTTCATTGAACGAAGCGTGGGATGCGTGGCAAGCAAGCTCCATGCGCGAGATCCGGCAGTTGGGCGTGACCACGCCGGAACTGGTGCGCGCGTTTCGTGCGCAGCTCCTGATCTATCCCGGCGACCATGGCCTGCCGATGACCGAGTCCTGGCGCGGACGCCCGCTGGAGGAGTGCCTGACCTGGCCAACCACACCGGCAGTGAAGAATGCCCTGCTCAGCAAGGCTAGAGCCATTCGCATCTATTCCGCCGGACGCGATGGCGCCCTGCAACGCGTGACCGTGGCCTATGCCGCACTTCTTGAAGCGGCGGCGGCCGGCGAAGCCAGGGGGAAGCTGCACACGATGCTGGAGCAGGCCGAAGAAGCGCGCCGGAAGCTGGAGACGCGGGCGCTGCAGGGAGAGCTGTTGCGCGATCCGGTGGCGGAAACCGCGTCAACGGACAGGCATCAAGAAAGGAAATAGGAGCGCATGGCAAAACAATCCAAGGTGACACTGGTGGGTAAAATCCATCCGGACGTGCTGGCGTTCACCGTCGGGCAGGATCCCGTACTTGACCTGGAACTGGCGGAATGGGATTGCCTGGGCACCGCGGCGCATGTCGCGACGCTGGCGCGTCTGCGTGTGCGCCCGGCGGTGATTCGCCCGGCGGAAGCCCGCCGTGTAATTCGCGCCCTTGCGGAGATCCGGGAAGCGTCACGCGCCGGACAGCTGGTCATCACCGACGCCGACCAGGATGTGCACCTGGCCATCGAGCGCCTGCTCACCGCCCGTCTGGGCGACGTCGGTCGCCGTATTCACACCGGACGCAGTCGCAACGACCAGGTGGCGGTGGATATCCGCCTGCATGCGCGCGAACACCTGGCCGGGCTGATGCTGGAAACCACGGATCTGGCCGGGGCGCTGCTGCAATTTGCCCGCCTGCATGCGCGCCTTCCCATGGTGGGTCGCACCCACCTGCAGCCGGCCATGCCGAGTTCGGTGGGGCTCTGGGCGGCTGGCTATGCCGAAGGGCTGCTGGATGACCTGCTCACGGTTGAGGCGGCCTATGCGTATGCCGACCGCTGTCCGCTCGGGTCAGCCGCCGGGTACGGCGTGCCCCTCCCCCTGGACCGCGCCTTCACGGCACGGGCGCTGGGGTTTGCCGCGCCGCACCACAACGTGATCTATGCCAGCAATGCCCGCGGCAAATGCGAGGCCATTGTCCTCGGCGCACTGGGTCAAGTGATGCTGACGCTGTCCCGCGCGGCCGAAGACCTGATCCTCTACTCCATGCCGGAATTCGGCTATTTCGTGTTGCCGCCGGAATTGTGCACCGGGAGCAGCATCATGCCGCAAAAGTACAACCCGGATGTGCTGGAGCTGATTCGCGCCAAGACGGCGTGCGTGCTGGGACAGGGCAGCGCGGCCTGCGGAATTGTCAAAGGCCTGCCCGGCGGCTACAACCGTGACCTGCAGGAAACCAAGGCGCTGTATCTGGATGGCCTGCGCACCACGCGCGCCTCGCTGCGCATTCTGCGGCTGCTGGTGACGTCGCTGGCGGTGCGACCCGAGCGACTGCGTGCCGGCTTCACACCCGGCGTGTTTGCGACGGACCGTGCCCTGCAACTGGTGGCAGGCGGCATGCCGTTCCGCGATGCCTACCAGCATGTGCGCACCCATCTCGACGAACTGGTGGCCATCCACCCGGCCCGGGCGCTGGCGGCAAAGTCCGACGGCCGTGGCACAGTGGACGTTGATTTTGCGCCGCTGCGCCGCCGCGTGAAGGACATGGCGCGACAAACCGTGCGGCGTCAGCGGGCCACGCACAGCGCCTTTGCGCGACTGCTGGGATAGCGCCTGACGGACGTCGCGCGATTCGTCCCCGCACACATGTTCAACCTCTCGCACGGACGCCGGGCATCTTGCAAAAAGGAACTGCGAATGACGAACTTCATCTGCGTCAATCCATGGCACGTGTTCTCCTGCCGTCGCGTGTGCGACATGCGGCGTTCCGGCATCGCGGCCGTACGCCGCCGACCGCTGGTCGTGGCGCTGACGATGGCGCTGCTGCTGTTGCCGGCGCGCGAGTGCGTGGCACAGAGCAGCGGCGGGCCGCCTCCGGCGCCCGCGCCGGCCGCACCCGTGGTCATGCCGAACAACACGGCCACCGAAGCACCCGCGACGCAGCCACCGGCACCTGAGCAGACGTTCACGTTACGCCAGGCGTGGCGCGCCGGTGGCTGGATCATGTGGATCCTGGCCGGCATGGCCGGGTGTGGCGTACTGCTGATGCTCCGGCAACTGATCTTCTCGAATGCGCAATCGGTCATACCGCGCGGTCTGCTGACGGAGATGCTCGACCGTGTCCGCGCCGGGGAACTCAGCGCGGCGCGACGCGGTTGCGAGGAGCGCCCCTGCCCACTGTCCGCGATTGCACTGAAGGCCTTCGACCACCTGCGCCATGCGCCCAAAGCCGGCGTTTCCCTGCTGCGCGACACAGTTGAGGCGGAGGGCGCACGGCAGGCGGACCTGATGACTTCCCAGGCGCAACTGATGCTGGATATCGCCGTGATTGCGCCCATGTTCGGCCTGCTGGGCACGGTGCTGGGGCTGCTGCAGGTTTTTGGCCCTGCAGCCACCGACCCGGCTTTGATGCGCGCCGCCTTGCAGGCCGGCGGCATTGTGCAAGCCCTGTCCACAACCGCCTTCGGACTGCTGGTGGCGATACCCGCCATGGCGTGTCATGCCTGGTTACGCCGCCGGACGACACGCCAGATCGCGGCGCTTGAATCCGCCGCCGCGGAGATCGTCATGGCGGTAGTAGGCAGGTACGACCGATGAATTTCCGGCGACACCTGCGCCCTACGGACTCCCCGCTGCTGCAGAGCGCGTCCCTGCTGAACGTGGTCTGGCTGCTGCTGGGCCTGTTTGTCGTCGGACTGCTGCTGGTTCCGCCCCCGCGTGAAGCCGGCGGGTGGCTGGCGGTCGCCGGCAATGACCCGGAAGACCCGCAGCCGGCAGGCAATATGGTCATCGAGATCAACGGCTCCGGCACACTTTCGATAAACCGGCAGCCGCTGACGAAAGAGGAGCTGCGCGAAGGACTGGTTAAGTTTTCACATGAAAATGCGGACTCGATGGTGCTGGTGCGCACCGATACCAACGCCCCGCTGATGCAGGTTCTGGGCGTGCTCGACGCCTGCCGGAATGCTGAGATCCATCACTACCGCATAACAGCCGTGCCGGACGAGCACTAGGAGACTGTCGGACTTAGACCTTGGATCGCCCTGAGGCCTCTTGCCGACAGTCTCCTAGCAGCCTGTCGGACTTAGCCTTCTGGAAGTACAAACCTTCTGCCGACAGGCTGCTAGTTCTAGGAAACCCGCCGCCATGAGCAAAATCTACGCGCAAGTTGTCGGCAGGGCATAAGCAAAAACACAACCAACTGGCAGGGAAAGCGCAGTCATTCTGCCTGTTTTTAGAATTATCGCAACCCGCTATCCGCGGGTTGCACAACTAGGAACCTGTCGGCCGAAGGCACCGGAACGATCCAAGACCTAAGTCCGACAGGTTCCTAGGAGGTTAATGTGAAAAAGGCCCTTATTATCATCAACCCTTCCGTGGGTGCGGATGCCACGGACAGGCTGCGCGAGGAATTGGACAACCATTTCCCCCGCGCCGGCATTCGCTACGCGATTTACGAAACACAACCGGACGACCGGACATCCGAGACGGTACATGCGCATCTTCGCAACGGCCTTGATTTTGTCGTGGCCGCCGGCGGCGACGGCACTGTAGCGGCAGCCTGCAATGGCCTGGCAGACACCCGTATTCCGCTGGGGATCGTCCCTCTTGGCACCGGAAACATGGTGGCCCGCGAGCTCAACCTGCCGGGCGCAATCAGTGATGCGGTGGCGCTGCTGGCCGGCGCACCCCGCCGCCGGCGGATCGATGCCCTGCGGATCAACGGACGGCTGTTTCTGCTAAACGCCAGCATCGGCATCAGCGCCGCGATTATGGGCAACACCTCGCGCGGGGAAAAGCAGTTCTTCGGCCCCATGGCCTATATCGGCACCGGCATCTGGCGTGCACCTCGCTACAAGCCGCATCGGGTACGCGTCACGATCGACGACCGCACCCGGGTCGTGTCCGCCCTGGACGTGGCGGTTTTGAACTGCGGCCTGCTGACACACACGATTTATCCCAAGGGCGCGGAGGTCAGGCTGGATGACGGATGTCTGGACGTGCTGATCTTGCGGGTGCGCGGGGTGCTGGATTTCCCGCGATACTTCCTGGATCTGATCTTGCGCCGTTCCGCCACGCCCCTGGCGAGCTATCACCGGGCAAAGCATCGCGTAATCATCCGCTCCACCCTTCCGCTGGCAGTACAGGCAGACGGCGACATCATCGGCGAAACACCGGTCACGATCGAAGTGCTGCCCGCCGCTATCACCATGCTTGTGCCGGATCCATCGCCGATACCGGCGTGAGGTGTAGCAATTCGCATTCTGGGGCATTATGGCGTCCGGCGGGTCCGGCGGGTCCGCCGGGATTGCGCCATAATGAGAATTGCTGCGTGATGTGGTACTGTCGGCCGCAACTCCGATTGCGGCCCATTTCTAGCAGCCTGAGTCGAAATCATAATCGTAATCATGATCGTAATCGTAATCTAATGCCCCAGAATGAATTAAGATTACGATTAAGATTATGATTACGATGGCTCAGGGAATCGCCGGATTGTCAGGTTGCTGCGGCCAGACAAACTGGGATGAATCCATAGCTCATGGCCGCACAGCGTGGCAAAATCCGCGCAACAGTACTCCGGAAGAGGGCACGGAAATGTTACGCCAGCTCCGCGCCTCCGTGGCTCCAGCGCAGCGGGTGGTGAACTTAAGCGAGGTCAACGAAAACGAATCACATTGATTTCCTTGCACACGCCGCGATCCTGTTATATCTTTTTGCCTTCTCTTTCCCGTGCTCGGGTGGTGGAATGGCAGACACGCATGTTTGAGGTGCATGTGCCGAAAGGTGTGGGGGTTCGACTCCCCCCCCGAGCACCAACTCTAATAATCCAATTATAACACGGCTTTTTGAACATTTTCAGCCCGCTATCTTGCGGCTTCCTTGTGGTTGAATGCCTTGTGAAGAATCCCGCCAAAAAACCTTCTGGCTGTGTCCGCATCGGGTTGTACGGCTCGAACGGGCACCAGCTGCCCCTCACCTTCCCGGCGTCTGTGCGAGCGCAGGTGATTGCGGTGGTGGATGGCGCGTTTGATCCGGATGGCAGGCTGCGGGACTCTGTGCGCCGGCATGCCACCCTGGAGGCGCTGCTGGACGATCCGGCTGTGGACCTGGTGTCGCTCTGCTCACCGCAGCGGGTGGATCAGGCGGCGGATGCCCTCCGCTGTCTGGCGGCCGGCAAGCATGTGCTGGCGGAAAAGCCATGCGTCTTCCATCCGGAGATGCTGGACAACATTCTGGCCATGGCGGCGCAGCACAACTGCACGTTTCGCGAAATGGGCGGCATGGAACTCGCCGCTCCGCTGCAGGCCATCCGTCGGCTGGTGGACGCCGGCGCGCTCGGAACGATTGTGCAGGTTCAGGCGCAGAAGTCCTACCCTTGGCACGACCGGCGCCCTTCAGACATCGCGGTGGACGGTGGACTGGTGCGCCAGACGGGCATTCATGCGGTGCGCTATATTCACGGGGCCACCGGCCTGCGCATTGCGCGGGTGCGCGGCGTCAGCACCCCTCTGGGCAACCCCGGCCCCGGCAGTCTGGCCATGGCCGCAGCTTTTGTCGTGGAGCTGGAAAACGGCGGCGTGGGAACGATCAACCTGAACTATCTCAATCCTTCCAATTTCGGCGCCTGGGGCAACGATATGTTCCGAGTGTGCGGGACGAAAGGGATGGCGGAGAGCGTGGATGGGTTCCGGCGGCATGCGCTTTATTTACCGGAGCGCGGCGACCGGACTGAGCTGCCGATCCCCAAGGATCTGCCGTCCCCGCTCTACATCGAGCACTATGTGAACTTTCTGCTGGATGGCACGCCCATGCCCACGTCGTTCGAAGAAGAGCTGGCCATGACGCGGGCCATGCTCGCACTGCACTCCGCGAGCCTCAGTCCGACAGGTTCCTAGCGCCGCCAGGCGCGAAGCTGCTCGGCCGTGGGCGCGCCGATCACCTCAAACAGCCGCCAATCACCAAAGTTGCGCGCAAAGATCGCGCCATCCAATCCTCCGATGAAAGCATCGGGGAAGCGCCAGTGCACGCTATCTGCGGCCGAACGCCCCTCCGGGCTTCTAATCAGCACAAAAAGTTGCTGCCCGTGATACTGCCGCCGCATTTCATAAATGTGCAGATCCATGTTGGGAAGCAACCGGCTGTCAACCGGCCGGTTGTTCAGCAACCCCAGCCCTTCGTAGCCGCAGACAAACACCCGGCCATGCGGCGTACGATCCTGCACATACACCGACACAGCCTGATAAACCTTCGCGTTCTGCAATGACCTCCGGCACGCCATGTCCAGGCGCTCGCCCCGCGCTGTCTGGCAGTCATCCCGCCACACGCCGGCCACCATCGCCGCCAGCACGACACCGGCCAGCACCACGGGCACTCCCGGATGCCAGGCGGCAACCGGAGCATCTGATATCGCCGTCCGGGCGTCGTCCGTCAACACGACGGGCGGAGGCGGCACAGCCGTGCGCAGCATGGCGGCCACGCCCAGCAGCAGCGACAACGCCCCCGCCGCAGGATCAGACGCCCCGGACGTATATCCGCCCAACACGTGTGCCCAGACCCAGGCACCCACACCCATCAGCCCCAACACTACGCCATCCGGTCGCCGCCTGACTACGGCCAGCACCACGGCGGCTGCGCCAATCAAAACCCCCAGCCGCGAAACAATCGAACCGCTCGCCGGCCAGCCCTGCCATGCCAGTACGTTGGCCGCGCCCAGCGACTGCACAAAGAATAACGGGTGGCCCAACAGCAGCCAGTTGATCAGCGTCCAGACCGCCAGCGCGTAAAACAGCGGCAGCCAGCCCAACACCAGCACCGCCGGCAAGCGGCAGCGCACATCCGGCGCCAGCAGCGTGGCCATGGCCAGCGTGAGCATGAGCAGCGCCACCCAGCCAATCAGGCTGACGCCGCACAGCACCAAAGCGCCCAGCGTGAACCCGAGCGTCGCGAGCGCACCCATGCGGCGGGTGGCGGCCCAGTCCGCGCACGAGCCTGCCGCCTGCACACCGAGCCAGACCGGCAGGGCCACGGCCGGATTCAACGCGCCCCCGCAGGCTGCAATGCCCGCAGCCGCGGCCAGTTGCGACAGGAGCCGCGTGCCACGGCAGGCGGGGATCAGCCGTCCCAACCGGTAGATCGCCAGCGACCACCCGAACCAGGCCGTCATGGCAATCGGCAGCAGGGAGACGCCGGCAAACTGGCCAAACCACGCGAAAACCGTACTGACAAAAAGCGGCAACGGACCATACCAGCACGAACCGACCAGCGCCTGTCGTCCCTCAGTGGATCCGCTCAGCAGCTCGCGGCAGACCCCCTGCAGCACGTCCAGCGAATCCCGCGCCGCCACACCGGTGCGCAACGCCACCACGAGGGCGGCGGACGCCAGCGTCATGGCAATGCAGAATTCAACGATTCGTTGTCGCATGGAGACCATGCCGGGTCTTCTCCCATTGGAATGGATTACTGAAGAACTGCAGAAACGCCCGCCAGCCGCTGTAGCTCATCAGCATCCAGTAAACCGGCGTCAGCAGGTTCGCCCACATGAGACGGTCATAGCGGCGCCGATAGCACCCCAGCAGGTTCAGGTAAACAAACACAAAGTTGCCGGCAAACAAACAGAGCGCGCCGGCGGCAAAGACCGGACCTGGAAACAGCGCCGAGAGCGCAGCCGGACGCACCGCAAACCAGAGCAGCGCCATGACCCAGAACACCGGGTTGATCAGCGACGAAAAGATCACGCCGCCCACGAGCAGCTGAAAGTGGATAAAGCCGGCCACGCCCAGCTCGCGCAGCAGCAGCCAGGGCCGGCGCATGTGCACGCAGTAGGTCTGGATGTAGCCTTTCTGCCAGCGCGTGCGCTGACGGATCCAGAACGGAAGGCTGCCGCACGCCTCCTCCCAGGTGGTGGTCGCCACCATGCGCGTGGCATAGCCCACGCGGCACAGCCGCACGCCCAGATCGCAATCCTCGGCCACGTTGTAGGCGTCCCAGCCGTGCAGCTCGCGCAACACCGCCAGCCGGAAATGGTTGGACGTGCCACCGAGCGGGATGACCGCGCGCAGGGCCGCGAGTCCTGGAAGCTGCATGTCGAACCAGGCCGAGTACTCCGCCGCAAACCAGCGCGTCAGCAGATTCTGGTTCGGGTTGTAGTAGTTCAGGCGTGACTGCACACAGGCCACATTGGCCGGCGAAGATTCAAAGGCCAGCACCGCCTTCTTCAGCTGGTCCGTTTCCGGGCGATCCTCGGCATCATAGATCACGAGAAACTCGCCGCGGGCATGGTGCAGCCCGATGTTGCAAGCCTTGGGCTTGGTGCGCGGGAAGGACGGCGGAATGCAGGTGATGCGAAAGTTCGACGGCAGGCTCAGGGAGCGGGCGGCTGCCAGAGTCGGTTCATCGTCGGCTTCCAGCAGCAGCTGGATGTCCTTGCATGCCTCGGGATAATCCAGTGCCTGCAGCGCCTGCACCATTTGCGGCAGCGTCTCCGGCTCGTGGTACATGGGGACAATAATGGAGAAAAGCGGCCAGGGGCGGCTGTTCCGCGCAGCCAGTGCGTCGACATCGAAACGCAGAATCGCGCCGGCATGTTCCGAGGCGCGGACCAGCACCAGCTTGTAAACCGTGACGGTCAGGTAAAAGAGCGTACAAAACCAGATCGCCATCCGTGCCGCCGCCAGCGGCGCCAGCGCTGCTGCCACAATTACCGCACCAGCCAGCAGGATCATCGCGGCGCGCTGCCTGCGCGTCAACGGCTCACGGGCGCTCCAGTCAGGGCGGCAATTGGCCAGTTCCAGCGGATCGACGGAGGATGTCATGGAGGGAGATTCGGGCCTTTCGGTTGATACGTTGCGGGATGCGGGATTCAGGGGTCAGAACGTCGAGGATGATGTTCGGCGCGTTTAGCGCTATGATTTCCATGCCGATAGAGTATCCCTTCGACCTTCAGCCGTCAATCTGTCCATGCCCAACGCCACTCCGATCAGTCAAACAGCACAAACACGCCGCGGAACGACGGGATGGCATAGCTCTTGCCCATTTCAATCGGCTTGATGGAGCCGTCAACCGGGTTGTAGACCGTCGCGTTCGTCTTTTCGGTATGTTCGAACTGCACGTCAGCAGCCTGCCGTGTGTTGTTGTCGACGAAATACAGCTCCTTCCCGTCACGAATAAAGCGCCCCTTGATCAGCATCACGCCGTCTGCGGTCGCGGTGAACGCGTCGCCACGGTTGTCGAGATGAGATAGAATGTCCTCCGCCGTCACTGGAGTGAAGCATCCCGCTGCGCCCGCCTTGCCCGCGCCGCCGGTCAGGACGCCCCAATCGGCGCCGTAGCACGGCACCTTGTCGAGAAACAGCACCGTCACTCCGGCCTGACGCAGCGTTTGCAGCGCTTCCACCGTCTCGTCATACATCACATCAAGCGCCGGAGCAATCACCGTTCTGACAGCGCAACCGGAGATGACCGGCGCGCCGTCCGCCAGCGATGCAGCCGCGTCCACAATGTCGTCACGGTCGGCATAGTAGAAGTCATGGCCGGCTTCATAGATCTTCCTGGTAATGGCTGTGGTGCTGCGATCCGCCGCGGTTTCCGGCCCGGAAAAGGCGCTGTGGGCGGGCTGCATCTTAGCCTGTACATCCTCCACGCCGTAGTACACGAAGGTATTGCAGTCGTTCTGGATACCGTCCAACATGTAGCCCATGCGTCCAACATAAGCGTTGAAATCGATAGCGTCCTGCTGGGTCATGTAGCCCTTGCGTCCAACAAACTTTTTTGGATCATAGCTTTCAAAGTTTGAACTGAAATAGGAATGCGTCACACGAACGCCGGACAGGTACAGCAGGCCCAGTACACCTGTCATGTTTTCGATCGGATCCTTCGCAAAATTCGGCACGTCGACAAACGGGCAGATCTCCGCCATCATGCCGTTGGTCCCCTTTTTGCGGACGACCATCTGCACATACTTGGCGGTGTTATAGTTGTAAATCTCCGGATAGCAGCACAGCACGTCAATGCCGGGGTAGCTGGCAGCCTTGATGACGTCATGATTGCTGCCGTAGTCCTTGACGTGGCTGACCATCGATTCCTCGCCGAGATAGTGGCCGGAGAATTTGCCGCCATGCGCTTCACACCAGGCCGCGAGTTGGCCGGAATAGGCGTGCGCGATCATCTTGCCGACCAAACGGTAAAACTTGATACGAATCGGATAGGCGTTGGCCTGCCCCTCGAACAGCAGTGGCAGGTACGGCAGGATCGAGACGCCGTATTCAGCCTCAAACTTCTCAAACAGGCCGTCAACCCACGGTGCCAGCGCATACGGCCAGACCTCGTAATCACGGGCGTAACCGACTTGCAGCGACGGTTCGTCGGTGAAAACAGCCGTCGCGCGGGCAAAAGCGTCCGGAATCTGCGCGACAATGGGTTCAAAGACGAGATCAATGAAGCGGCGAACGGCACGTTCGTCCATGATATTGATGTAGCGCGCGTAGGAACAGACGTTATGGGTGCAGTGGCTGCCCTCGTATGCGGGCTTGACGCAGAAGATGAACAGCGTTTCCTTCTCCGCGAGGTCGCATTCGCAGAAGGTGTCCGTAAACGGCACCGGCTCCATTTTCTCGAACTGCACGAAACTCTCGTGCATGCCGGGTGTTTCGATCGGATATTTCGCTGCCCATACAATTTTGTCCGATTCCTCATCCAGCGTAAAGATCGTGTGCCGCGGTTGATAGGCGATCTGACGGCGCATGTAGAAGCCTTTGGCCTCCAGTTCCGGATGACCCTCCAGCACAAGACCGCCGGCATAGCCGCTCGGATAGCCATTCTCGTCGTAGATCCAGTACGCGATGCCGCGCTCCTCCATCTCGCGCATAACCTCGCCGAAGTCGCGGATATTCTCCGGATTCTGGGTAAAGCCGTTCTTGGGGCTCGGGTTCGTGACCACACCGCCAAAGCCAAATGCCTTGACCGCATCCATCAAATCGGCGCGATGGTCTTTCGGCCAATCGTGCATCATCGGATTCACGCGATACTTCGGTGCAGGATTTTGGAACTGCTCCTGTTGAATTGCTGACATGCGCTTTCCTCACTACATCATCTTTTTCCACACAGCACCCGCCGCAGTGCCTCGATTGTCTGTTCCATGCCTGTGTCGGAAAGTGCGCTGCCGCGGATCATGGGGTGCTCCTCGCCGGCCGTCATGCCGCGGGTGTAGAGATCGACCACCGGCAGACCATAGGCATCGGCGACGCGACAGATAATCTCAGCCAGCTGCCGGGAATCCGGCGGGCGAACGCCAGATGCAGCCAGCCCCTCGCACCCCGGCAGTATGGCAAAAGGCGGAGGCGTTACCAACACCACAACGGCGTTAGCCGGACCGGTCAGCAGGCCAACCAGCGCGGCCAGCCGGCGTTCATACTGTGCCAGGGTCTCGCCCTGCCCCAGCGACTCGAACGCAGGCGCCACCACCACCACATCCGCCGGCAGAAGTGCGCCAACCTGCGCCAGCGCCTGCAGACGCGCCATGCCATCGCCCGCGCACGCGCCGCCTTCCAGCGACTGCAGGTCGACACGCTGATACCGCACGGCGGCAGCCGGAACCGGCAAAGTCGCGTCCGCCATGATCCCCGCATTCGTGCTCGAAACAGCCGACAGACGGCCGCACAAGTTACTCATGGCGCGATCCAGCCGCGCACCCGGATTGGGATCCACATCCGGCGACAGGAACCCATCAAGCAGCAGCACACGCTGCCCCGGACGCACGCCATCGAAGGCCGGCGAAATGCCGGCAGACGCCCGGCGCGCCACCAGCATCAGCCGGTTGGTGCGAAAGCAAAGCATGTCGCCATCCAGCGCATCGGGCAGACGCTGAAAGGGTGCGTGCTCGAAAACGGTCGCGCCACGATCCACCACCACACCGCCGTGAAGCACACGCCAGGAAATCCGGTTGAATGCGTCGGCCTCACCGACCGGCAGCACGAGCCGCCCCCAGGAGCGCGCGATATTCACGAGGCCGGCAATCTTCGTGACGCTGCCATTGACCCGTTCGATGGTGGCTTCCGCCAGAAAGTCGATGTCGTCCGGAGACGTGGCGCGCACGTATATTTCCGGCCGGACAGGGTCTTCCCCGTACCCGACGGCGGGCACGCCAACCAGACGCCCGGAAACCTCATATTGATAGCGCGGCAAGCCGTCCAGCGTCACCGGCACCATGTCCTGCGCCGTGTTGCCCTGGTTATCCGCAACGGTCAGCTCGATGCGACTGACGCCGGGCGCGGCACACAGCACGATTGAACAGGCAGCCCCGACGCCCAGCGGGCTGCCATCCAGGCGCCAGGAGCAATTTGTGACCGGAAGACCCTCCCGCGAAACGCTGCGGCTTGTGAGCGTCATCGGCACAAAAACGTTGGTCACACCTTCAAAAGTATAGGCGGGCGCAACCGCAGCCGCAGCAAAGGCATGCAAGCGGCTGTCGCGCAGCTCCCAGCGTGCGCGCACTTTCGCGCCGCCGGCCACAGCAAACACGCCGGGATCAGCCGTGCCGTCTTCCCGCGTCCACCCCACGGCAATGCGCAGATTCTGCTGGGAAACCCCGCGTGCCACTACGTAATGCATACCGGCGGAAATCTCACGCGCCGGAGAACGGGTGGTGCCCCCCCGCAGGCTGGCACACGAATTCAGCACCGGTTCGTCATCCACCGTCAGCCATACCGGCTGCCCGGCGTTCAGGCTGAAGACATAACGCCCGGCTGTCGGAAAGCGCACCCAGGACGAGAGCTGGACCAGGTGGTTCTTGCGCTGCCAGTCGCCGCGATACCATCCGGTGGGCGCTCCGTCCCGGGCTTCAAAATCAGCCAGCGACTGGTAAACCGGCGGACGGTCGACGCGCGTGTCCAGAATCCGCATCTGCTCCTGCGAAACCGGCAGGTCCTGCCCGGCCGTGCGCTGCGCGAAGAACCGCACCGGCAACGGATCGCAGACAAAAGCGTCCGGCTGTTGCGGCAAGGCATTGGTCAGGAGATAGACCGCCACCTCCTGCTGCTCCGGAACGCCACTGCACTCCACTAGAAAAAAGGCGTTGGTGGCATCCGACCAGATCAGGCAGACCGGGCGCGGCACTTTTCCCGCCCATGCCGTGCCATCGACCACGCGGGCGGCATCCAGGATCGCCGGCCCGGACAACAGGACGATCTTCTCCTGCGGCGGGCGAGCAAAAACCAGGCGCGCCGACGAGGCGGGTTCCCGCCAGTCGCGCAGGTCGTCGCCGGCCCAAGCGACGCACACACCCGCAACCAGCGACAACAGCGCCAGGGCCGATTTAGATACACAGGCAACCACCCGCCCGCCCGCGTGACGGCGTCGACTGCTTTCGCCGCAATACAGTTTTGGCAGCAAATTGTTCACTGATGTATACACAACCGGTTTAATCTCACGCGTTCGATCGTTACCTGTTTCCGTTTTTCGTAACTACTAGACATGTTCCTAGCAAATTGTGGGCCATTTAAGTCTCTTACTCAAAACCACGCACCAGCAGTTCGCATTCTGGCGACACGAATGCCCTTACGGGCACACTACGAACGGCATTTTGCCATTTCTAGGCCGTTTGTAGTGACGCCGTAAGGCGTTTTGGCGCCATCACGAACCTTGCTGAAACAACATGCGGTTCCCTTGGCATGTTTCGTGCGTTAATTGTACAATCCAGCCATGTGCTTAAACCAGCCATTTTCGCTTTCAGCCCTTTTTTCTGCCCCCATGAGAAATCGCAGGCACATCTTGCACAAGGTCGTTGCCATCTGCCAAGGCAAATCCAACCGCCGGTGCACAACGGCATGGTCTTTGCCTGAAGCGCCACTTTGGCGGCTTCCACCACGAAGATTCGAAGAACACAGACGGCAACGGAGAAAACAGAGTGAGGCAACCCTCCGTTCTCTCTGTTGCCTCCTGTTCAAACTCGATTG
>JBAXVM010000419.1:0-1319 GCA_037129105.1 bacterium | reverse complement strand
ACGGGGGCTTGCTGGAGTTGGATGAGTTCTTCGAGAGCTGCGCCACCTTGCGCTCCAACTCATCGACCCGCTTCTGCAGCAGATCGACCTGGCGCGACAACTCGCAGATGACTTTGACCACGGCTTCCGGTCCGGCGTGATAAATGGCTAATGCTTGCTCAGGCGTGATCATTGCGCAACGCCTCCTTGAAGTCCTTGACCAGTGGATACAGATACACGTCCTTGACCGGCACGTGGATGCGCGTGTGCCGGTCGTTGCGCGTGCGGCCCCGGGTTTCTCCCAACCGCAGCCAGTTGGCCGCCCGGTAGCAGGTTCCCTTGAAGCGCGAGCGATCCACGAAGGTCTCCAGCGCATGGACCGGATGCCCATACTTCGCTTGCCAGTCGGCGCGAATGCGCCGGACGATCAGGCTCAGCACATGGCTGGCCAGATGCGGCACCTGCACCCAGGCCGGAATGAGGAAGCGCGTGTTGTTCGTCAGGCGTTGCAGATTGCGTTCGCGCGTGGCGCGGTCCCAGCCGAGGAAGGCGTCGCGGTCCGCGCACTTCCACGCCGCCGAGCCGAACAGGGCGCAGGCCACCGGGCGGCCATGCCGGTCCCGCACGAGGTAGCGTAGGTTTTCGCCGACCGTGTTGCGGTGCCCGAGGTAGTGCTCGTTTGCGAGCAATCCGTTGAAAACCTGCGCGTCATCTCTGCCTGCACCGCGAAGCACAGTGGTGCCGCAGGCAGGCGAGTTCGGCGTGACGATGCTGACGCTCACGGGCAGCACGTCGCGCAGCGGTCCGCACACCGGCTCGCACGCGAGCGGTGCGACGGGCGGACGACGATTGCGCAAGCCGTTCGATGACGGTCGTAATCGTGGTGGAAGCCGAATGTAACCCGCACGCTCCAGCTTCAGCAGCAGCGTGCGGCAGGCCATGTCCTTGAGTTGGCCCCGCGCGTTGCGCCAGTTCCAGCGGCGGCACAGTTCCGCGCTCAGCGGCGTTCGGCCCCGTGTCGGGTACGCAGCCAGCAGAACGCGGATCAGTTCGATATCCGCGGCCGTCACCTCGCGCCCTTGCAAAATCATGACCTCTGGCGTCATGGCACAAAGAATACGACAATCGGCCCATCCGAGTCCAGTCCTAAATATTATTTTTTCCGCTTGCGGTTTGGGGGGAATGAGACTACGCTTTGCGCTGATGGAATTGGCTGGGACCAATTCCTACGCGATTCCGCATGCGGCGGGCGGAAACGAGAAAGAAAGATGCCGTGAACGGTTACCGAAAACGTTCGTATATGCAATCTGATTATTCCAGTTCCTGACACGGACTTTAAC
>JBAXVM010000418.1:0-1325 GCA_037129105.1 bacterium | reverse complement strand
CTGTCGGCAAGAGGCTTCAGAGCGATCCAAGGTCTAAGTCCGACAGTCTCCTAGGGCGAAATACACGCTTCCGGCCGGGCCGGGGGACGTTTATACTCCCCCACATGAAGCGCGTGTTGTTTCTGGCGTCAAAGCCGTTTTTTCCGTGGCGCAGTTCGTGCATCCGCGTGGAGCATGATTTGCTGGCACTGGCGCAGCTCGGGTATGCAGTGGATTTTCTGACTGTGCCGATCGGGACGCAGCACCCCATCCCTTCGGTCCGCATCCTGCGCGTGCCCAATCTGCTGTTGGCCCGCAGCCTGCCGGAAGGGCCATCGCTGCGCAAGTTCGTGTTTGATCTCCTGTTGCTGGTGTATGGCGCGGTGCTTGTGCTGCGCAACCGCTATGCCGTGGTGCATGGGCTTGACGACGCGGGCGTGGTGGCCTGGGCCGTGGGGCGGGTTGGACGGTGTGCGGTTGTTTTTGAGAAGCATGCCGATGCCCGCCATCGCCAGCGTGGCGTCTGGCGGCGTCTCCTGGCACGACCCTATTGGCATTTCGAGCGTATGGCGCTGCGCCGCGCGGATGTCGCCATTGGCGCCGGACCGGAACTTGTGCCAACCATGCAGACCATGGGATGCGGCAGCCGCGCCTGCCGCATCGCCGACATCCCGTCCTCGCTGGACACACCTCCGGACGCGCATGTGGCCGAGTGTCGCGCGCGCCTGACGCACAACCTGGACGACTTGTTGGTAACCTATGTGGGTTCCTTTGCCAGTTTTCAGGGGATCGAGATCCTGCTCGGCGCCATTCCGCGCGTCTGTGCCGCCGACAATCGCGTGCATTTCGTGTTTGTGGGTGGCACATCCGGTGCGATCTCGCGTCACCAGCGCTTGCTCGCACAAGAAGGGGTGTCGCACACCGTCAGCTTTCTGGGGCGCGTGACGCCGGTCGAACTGGCGGCCGTGCTGGCAGCCTCTGACATTCTGGTGGCGCCGCGCATCGAAGGTTCGGTGGCGCCACGGAAAGTGCTGGACTATCTGCTCTCCGGCACGGCCATTGTGGCCACGGACAGTCCGGCCAACCGTGACATCCTTACGCCAGAGGTGGCCAAGCTCACACGCGCCACGCCGGAGGCTTTTGCCGACGGCATCCTGGAACTCTGCCGCAACCCGGCGCTGCGCCACGAGATCGGTCGCCGGGGTCGCGAGCTGATCGCCGCCACGCACCGCTTCGAGCAGTTCCGCGACAGCCTGCGCTGTTGCTACGAGTATGTGACGGCGGAGCGGGACTAGCAGCCTGTCGGACTTAGCCTTCTGGAAGTACAAACCTTCTGCCGACCAGGC
>JBAXVM010000417.1:0-1343 GCA_037129105.1 bacterium | reverse complement strand
AGACTGCCACCCATGCCCATGCAACCCAAAAAAAAGCCCGCTTACGCTAATTTTCAGTCCTGGCTGCTGATGCGCAAAGTTTTTCAGGACCAATGGGTGCTGCCCGTGCGCGGCCACACCCTGACACACCGTTGGTTCCGCTGGTACGAGGCGCACGGCATGCGCATCTGCCTGGACGACATCGCCGTGGACCGTCCGGTCTTTATCATCTCCCTGCCGCGCAGCGGGTCATCCATGCTGCAGGATCTGCTCTGCGCGCATCCGTCCGCCGCCTACATCACGAACATGATGTACATGTTTCCGGAATGTTTCTGTGCGGCCGAGCATTTCCGCAAGCGACTGACCCTGGATGTGCGCGGCGAGCGCTTCCTGCAAGACAGCGTCGAGGTCGGCGGCGGCAGCCCGGCTGATCCGGTCGGCCTGTGGGCCACCTGGCTGAAGCAGGACCCCTTTTCGCTCGCGTACCAGCCCAGCCGCATCTCGGACTACACGCCCGCGGAGATCTCCGCCATCCGGGACGAGATCCGCCGCGTGCTCTGGTGTTTCGGCGGCACCGGCCGCCGCCTCGTGTGCAAGACGCCGGCCCTGCTCCCCCACATCCTGCTGCTGCGCGACCTCTTCCCCGGCGCACGCTTCATCCACCTCGTGCGCGATGCGCGCCAGAACGCCAACTCCATGCTCAAGCTGCGCCGCCTCTGCAGCGAGCAGTGGCAGCAGATCCGCGCGCGCCGAACCGACGCCCCGAACCTGCCGGACCTGATTCCCTACCCGCACCTGCCCGGGCTGGCCGACCTCGTGGCGCAATACGGTGCCGATGACATCCGCACCACCGCCCACCTCTGGAACGAGGCCACCGCCTTCATCGCGGCCGCACGTCCGCAGATCCCGGAGGCCCAGTTCCACGAAGTGCGCTATGAGGACATCGTGGCCCGGCCGCAGGAAGAGCTGCCGCGACTCTTCCGGTTCCTGGAACTGCCAGAGCCGGATGCCTCTTGCGCCGCCTACCGGAAGCGCCTGGCCGGCGTCGGCAGTATCCACCACCAGAACCGCTACAGCGGATTCGAGATCGTTGAACAGATCTGCGGCGAAACGCTGAAGAAATTCGGTTATGTCTAGCAGCCTGGTCGGACTTAGCCTTCTGGAAGTACAAGCCGTCTGCCGACCAGGCTGCTAATTGGCAACCCGCGGATAGCGGGTTGCGATACCTCATAGAACAGGCAAAATGACTGCGTGACCCATCCTGCTTTTCACGCATGTTCAGACAACCTTACCTCCCGGAAATTGTGGATTTTTCCGCAGATTACGCAGATTAACGCAGATGGATGCGGCAGCCGGCAAACTCT
>JBAXVM010000416.1:0-1368 GCA_037129105.1 bacterium | reverse complement strand
CAGAATTGGCCGATAGTTCTGAGACGCGAGACCCGGCGTGGCGTTCCAATTGGTCTCTCCAGATAACCGAAAAAGAAGGCCTATGGACAATCGCCTGCGCGATTGAGACAAAGATTACAAACAAGGAATCCACTGTCCCCGCCTGGTATGCTTACACTTTTACAATTACACCAACCGGTGTTGTTAACGTTCAGCAGGGAAAGCGTCGGCTGACGCACGCCCTACAAGCGCCACGCTCCCTCCACGCGACACCCGCCACCCGCCACATTCCCACTCGTTACATTCTCTCCCACTGTATCGCACCATCCACACCCACGCACCTATTTCTCGCGCCGCGCCAGCGGCGCGAGGGGGCACCGCGGCGCGCATTTCGCTTCCCCGCGGAAAGTCGCGCCTTTCCGCCCCAATCTTCGCCCCCTGCCGCACGAGGTGGCAGGGGGGCGCGCCATCATGCGAATTGCTAATCGAACAAGGAGCTCCGGGTCACCTTGTTCGATGTTCTGTGACTGCCCCGGTTATTTCCCCGCTGCGCGGATCTCCTGCTCTCCGATCGCACCCGCGCGCAGGAGCTCCAGCCGGTCGGCAGTCACGCGCACCACGCTGCTGGGGACGCCGCCGGGCGAGGTGCCGTCGTCAATCAAGAGATCTGCTGCCAGCCCCACATCCTGCAGTGCGGCCACGGCACTGGCAGCCGGCTGCGCGCCGCTCAGGTTGGCGCTGGTCACGCGCAGCACGCCGTGGCAGGCTGCCAGCAGCGCGCGCGTCCAGTCATGGGCTGGCACGCGGAAACCTTCGGTTGTGCCGTGGCTGCAGGCGAGCACCAGCGTGAGCGCGCCAGGCCAGTAGATGGCCGCCAGCCGCGCGGCAGCAGGCGGGAGTTGCGCGCCAAAGCGGGTCACAGCCGCCGGATCGGCAGCCAGCAGTGCAATGGGCTTGGCTTCGAGGCGCCCTTTGATCGTATACAGGCGCTGCACAGCCTCCGGATGCGCCGGATGCGCGGCCAGGCCATAGACCGTGTCCGTGGGGATCACAGCCACGCCCCCGGCCAGCAGCAGCTCCGCCGCCGCCCGGAGGCAGGTGTCGTGTGTGGCAGGTGTGAGGGAAAGGGTTTGCATGGCGGGGTACTTTCTCCTTAGTACACGCAGTCGTAGGTACGAAGACATTTCCTTCTCGTCCTCGTCGTCCTCGTCCTCGAGGAAACCAGACGGGAGCAACATCGAGGACGACGATGAAGGACGAGGACGAGGACGATTACGAGAATACGTCACCGGATTTACGTTCTTGACCACTTAGATTAACACCTATGGGGTTGACCCCCCCCGCGTTGTTCCCATTGAAAAATTGTTGTAACATTCCGGCCAGCGGCGA
>JBAXVM010000415.1:0-1371 GCA_037129105.1 bacterium | reverse complement strand
CCGGCACCCGGACAAACACCTTCTCGCCCGCCGCGGGCTTCACATCCAGCGTCCGCCGATAGGCCACGGAGCCGCTGTAGAACGCCAGCCCCTGTTCACACCAGTCACCGATCTTGAGCACGCTCGGCGCAGCCGTCATGGCGACGGCCGTGTCGCGCACCGTCGTGCCGAAGTGGCCGAGCAGATAGACGATCTCCAGCCCCGTATGGGTTTCTGCATACTCGCATTCCAGCACCAATTCATTGACGCCAAGCTTCAGGCAGGCCGTATCCAGCGGCAGCTTGCGCAGGGACCGGTCCACCCACCAGCCGCTCTCTGCCGTGTTGGACACCGCATGGCCGTTGAGCGAAACGCGGAAAGTCTGCGGTTCCTCCAGCGCCAGAAAGAGATCGCCGGACGGCAGCGCCTGGCAGTCGAACGTGTAGGCCAGCGTGACCGTCGTGGACTTCGGCGTTTTCGACTTCTCTCGCGCCCACGGCTGCACCATGTTCCCGCCGCGTTGTTGCAGACCGAGCGCGTCGCGCACGGCCTTATCCACACGCAGGATCTCGGTCTCCACCTGCCACGGCTTGTCACCGATGCGATAGCGCGTCCGGTCAAGGACCAGATTGGCGCATTCGGAAAGTGTGATGCGCCAGATCTCGTCGGCCAGCGGTTCGCTGCGCACTACGCTCACTTGCGCAGGGCACGCCGCCACGGCGCTCTTCGCCGCCTTGGGAATCACGAAGAGCCGGCTCCCCAGGGCCGTCAGGGAGGTCCGGATTTCCCAACCGTCGCCACATCGCGAAGCCTGCGCTGCCACAATGCCGGCGTTCTCCGGGTTCAGCTCCAGCGGTGTCCCCTTGCACCCCTCGAAACCGCGGATACGCACATCGCCAAAAGCCAGCGTGCGGTCGCGCGCCAGCGCCTGCCCCATAAAATGCCCACTGGATTTGACATAATCGTCGCCGGTATTGCAGACAAATAGGTAAAAGGCGTCCTTGTCCTCACGCAGGAGATAGAGGGCCGGCGTGATCTCGCAGCCATCCGGACTCGTAATAGACAACCGCCGGGCCACAGCCACTGTGGCGCCAACCGCCGCACCGATCTCAGGCGTGTGCGAACAGGTCGCGGCGAAGGCCTTGACCTCATCCGAGACCGCACCCTCGATCGCGCAGGCAATCTCGCCCACAAACGAGACGACGCCACCGGCAGCCTTGAACTTCTTGAGCAGGCTCAGCGTGCTGCGCCGCATGGTCTTCATCGGCGGCACGAGCACCGCCTTGTAACGTCCCTTGCCCACGCGCATCACCGGCGCGCCACCCACCTTGGCCACTGCGGCATGCCGCGACATCACTTCCTCATCACCAAAGTCAAAGTCCAGATGTTCCG
>JBAXVM010000414.1:0-1381 GCA_037129105.1 bacterium | reverse complement strand
GGCGAAGCTCAGAACAACTCCAGAGTCCTTAGTAGCCACGGGTGAAGGGGAGCGGCGGCAAGGGATTGCCGGCCTCGGCGGGTGGCCGTTTCGCGGAATGTTACCTGTACGCTGGAATTGGATTGAAACGCTCGAACCAGATCATGGCCTTGATCACATTGTCCCGGTAAGCCTCTGTCAGGTCAAAGGCGGCCTGCGTTTGTTCGACGGGGAAGCGGTGCGTGACCATGGCCGCTGTGAGCTCCGGGTAGGAGGACAACAGGGCGGCGCCCGCGTGGTCGCATGCGTTCTGACGGCGGACATTCTGGATCACGATTTCGCGGCGTCGAAGCAGATCAATGGAGAAGCTGACGCGTTCCGTTCGGGTGATGCCGACCAGCATGAGACGCCCGCCGGGCTTGAGGAGTTCAACGCACTGGTCCAGCGCCTGCTGCTGGCCGCAGCACTCGAAAACCGTGTCCATGGCCAGCGGTTCCTGTTGCAGAATGTCGGCAATGGCCTGTGCGTCCGGTTCGCCGCTCCACACGGCGCCGCACTTTTGCGCAAATCTCCGGCGTCCGGCAATCGGATCAATTACGTAGATGCGGCTCGCGCCCGCCTGCCGCGCGGCCAGCAGCACGCTGAGCCCGATCGGACCGCAGCCGAGAATGCCGACGCACTGTCCGCGCAGATCGCCTGCCAGGCGCACGGTGTAGGCGCCAATGGCGAGCGGTTCGATCAGCGCGCCTTGTTCCAGGGTGCATCCGCGGGGTAACAAAAGGCAGCTGGAGGCAGGCATGACGATGTAATCGCACAGGCACCCCCCGGCTTGGCCGGGGCAACCGAGAAAGCGCAGATTGCGGCAGGTGTGGCGGCGGTTTAGCCGGCACTGGTCGCAGGCGAAGCAGGGCATGGCGGGGTCCACGGCCACGCGGTCGCCCGGGTGCAGGTTGTGCACGTCTGAGCCGGCGCGCTCGATGGTGCCAGCCAATTCATGTCCGACCACAAACGGGTATTGTACGACCTGGCTGCCAATGTGGCCGGTGGAGTAGTAGTGTACGTCGGAGCCGCATACGCCGACGCAGGCGACGCGAATCCGCACGTCCCCCGGACGGGTTAGCTCGGGCTTCGGCACGTCAACCTGTTGCATGGCGTGCAGGGCGGTGAGTTGTATGGATCTCATAGAAATTCCGGCAGGCGGATAGCAGCCTGTCTGACTTAGCTCTGGATCAGTACAGATTTTGTGCCGACCAGGCTGCTAGTCATGGGGCAAGCATACGCCACGCATCCGATTCTAATATAAGACGCAAACAATTGACAAACAGAATAGCATGCTGGTCGTTTTCTGAGCATGGTCTTTTCCTGAAGCACCACATAAGCCGCGTTTTTAACCGCCAAGACG
>JBAXVM010000413.1:0-1405 GCA_037129105.1 bacterium | reverse complement strand
TGCCGATCGATCGGCGCGCACGGTTGAGTTCGTGGTGGAAGCGACCGGTCTCACGACGGACGCGCTGGCGGAGTTTCTGGTGGTGAGTGCGACGAGCGAGAAGGACTACGAGTCGCTGGCCGTTTCTCTGGCGCACGCCGGCGACATCTGCCGGGGGCTGGAGTTTGTCGGGATGCCGCGTGGCCGGCCGGTCAAGCCAGCCATCTGCCAGTTCTGGCCAAAGGGAGAGCGCGTCAGGGCCACGTTCCGCCCGTTTGGCCGGGGCGCCAAGGATGCCCGACCTCTGTCCGACTGTCTGCAGGACAAACGCCCGCGCACCCTGCTGCCGGAAAACTTTGTTTATGTCGGGTCATGCTGGACCGGCGCCGTGTGCCTGGCGGACGAAGCTTCGCCCGGCGCATTTATTTCCACCTACAATGAACCAACCGTGGTGCTGGATGTCCCGTCCCGCGCGCCCCAGAGCGATGTCTATGGCAATCTGGTGCTCTCGCGCGCAGGCACATTCGAACGCGGCACCCTACTGACCATCACGCTGACCCCGGAGCCGCTTTCCAACGGCGTGCCACGGGTGGTGGACCTGACCTTCGAGGCGCGTCGCCGCGCCGACGGGGTCGGCAGCAACGGATTGGAGGCGCTGGAATGCATCACACGCGGCACCGAACCAGGGCTTGGACCTGTCACCAACGACGTCAAAGGCGCACTCGAACGCCTAGCCGAGCTCTCCCGGAACGGGCGCGATCCGTTTATGACGGTGTCGTGGGACGATGCCATCTCCCTTGGCGCAGCCCGCGAGCTGGCGCGCGTATTCACCATGGTCGAGGGTGAAAGCGGTGTGCGCGTCGAAGCACCGCTCGCCGGCCAGCTCTACTACAAGGCCTTTCTGCCGGGTGAACGGTGGCGCGCGCGCGCCGACCGCCCCTCGCAACCCTGGGAACTGCGCGTCACCCGCAGCAAAGAGAAGAAGGGCGGCTGGAGCTGCACGCTGGTGCAGATTCTCGAGGACTGGAGCAAGGAAGGGCAATTTACCCCGGATCTAACGCCGACCGATTTTCAGCTGTCCCGTCCGGAGGATCTGCCAGTCAAAATCCGTGAGTTGGTGGCTGCCCAGGTCCTGGAGGTCACGCAAAAGCTGGCCCGGGAAGGCAAGCCGACCGATGACAGCCGCGTGGGACAACTGGCCACGCTGAAACGCATCAACACGCTCTTCATCTTTGCGCCACCCGACGCGCCCCTCGGGTCTTTCATGCCTGCCGTGCGCCTGATGCACGACACGCTGCCGCAGGTGCATGTGTTTGTGGAGTGAAGAGGCGCGAAGGCGCGAACTCCTTACACCGCTCCGACACTGCCAAATCAACACACCTTCACAAATTCTCACGCACGACATTTTCCAGAAAGTCCGATTGGC
>JBAXVM010000412.1:0-1411 GCA_037129105.1 bacterium | reverse complement strand
CGGACAAGGTGCGCCGCTCCATCGTGGTGGATTCCAAATGTGACCTGCTGCTGTACGGCAATGCCGAGCGTGCCATCGTCGAGATCGCACATCGGCTGGCGGCACGCGAGGCGGTTCAGAATATTACGGATGTGCGGGGCACGGCCTTTGTGCGCCGTGCCGACGACGAGTCCCGCCACGGCTGGTTCGAGATCGATTCGACCAGCGTGGACGAGCCGGGCCGGGTCGAGTCACACGTCAGTCCTTACCAGACGACCAGTGAGCAGGCGGCGCAGCAGGGCGCTTCGTGCGTGAAGGACGAGGCGCTGCAAAGCGGCTGTCAACCCGGACCCGATCCGGGATCCATGCAACCGGTGAGCTGGATTGCGGGTCAAGCCCGCAATGACAACACAACTGTCATCCCGGACTCGATCCGGGATCCAGCGCCACGCATACACCGGATTGCGGGTCTGGCCCGCAACGGCGGCAGTCAGCCGCTGAACTATGTCCCCAACCCGGCGCTTTACGGCAAAGGCAGTGTCAAAGTGCCGCCGCGCGAGCGCAGTGTGATTCGTCTGCCAAGTTACGAGCAGGTCAGGAGCGATGCGGTCTTGTATGCGCACGCCAGCCGGGTGCTGCATCTGGAGACCAACCCCGGCAACGCCCGGGCGCTGGTGCAGGCCCACGGCAGCGGTAGCACGGCGCGCGACGTCTGGATCACGCCACCACCGATTCCTCTGAGCACGGCTGAGATGGACCTGGTCTTTGATCTGCCCTATGCGCGCAGCCCGCACCCGAGCTATGCCGACGAGCAGGGCAGCCATGACGGTGCGACCAAAATCCCGGCCTGGGAGATGATCCGTTTCAGCGTCAACATCATGCGCGGCTGCTTTGGCGGCTGTAGCTTCTGCTCCATCACAGAGCACGAAGGGCGCATCATCCAGAGCCGATCGGAAGACTCGGTGATTCGAGAGATCGAAGAGATCCGTGACAAGGTGAAAGGTTTTACCGGAACCATCTCGGACCTCGGCGGCCCGACCGCCAATATGTACCGGCTGGGCTGCAAGAGCCCGCAGATCGAAGCGGCGTGCCGCAAGCCGAGTTGTGTCTACCCCGGCATCTGCCAAAACCTGGGAACCGATCACACGCCGCTGATCCAAATCTACCGGCGCGGCCGCGCGCTCAAGGGCGTCAAGAAGATTCTGATTGGCTCAGGTCTGCGCTACGACCTGGCCGTGCAGAGTCCGGAATACGTGAAGGAACTGGTGACGCACCATGTTGGCGGTTATCTGAAGATTGCGCCAGAACACACCGAACAGGCGCCCCTGACGCTGATGATGAAGCCGGGGATCGGCTCCTACGACAAGTTCAAAACGCTGTTTGACAAGTATTCGCTGGAGGCCGGCAAGAAGCAGTTTCTGGTTCCCTATTT
>JBAXVM010000411.1:0-1416 GCA_037129105.1 bacterium | reverse complement strand
GTCCGCTGGCCACCGTCCGCACGAACGAACTCCCCTGGCATCCCGGCTTCCTGGGTCAGTACCAGCGCAACATGTCCAAGCGCCTGGCCCGTGTGCATGTTGAGAACAACGTTCCGCCGCGGCACCAGACCCGCAGCGGCAAGGCCGCGTGCCTGCTCGAATCGTTCATGTGGAACAGCCTCATCTGGGGGGACGACGGCGCCTTGATGCGTGCTTACGAAATCGACCTGCTCACGTCCTTCCCCAATTCGTACTATCGCTTCGCGGCGATGAACTACACCGGCCTGTCCACCACGATGGTGCCGGACATCAACCCCGTGGGGTCTGGCGATGATCCGCGCCTGGATCGGCAGATGCTTGGCGTGGCGTTGCTGCACGACTTCGGGGTCACGCGCGGCGGCGGGGTTCTTTTGGGTGCCGGTATCAGCTACGTGCAGATGGAACACGCGGAGCAGGCCGTGCGGCTGCTCGGACGGCTGGGCAAATTCGGGTTTTTCAGGGACGCCGACATCGAAAAGCTGCCGTTCTGGCGCAATGACGCCCAAGTGCGCATGGGCGACAAGCCCGGCGACGAATCCCAGGTGCGTGTCACCGTCTATCGCCGGCCGCTGGATAACGGCAAGGGGTACAAGGCGATCTTCGTGATCCTCAACGAGTCCGACGGCGATGTGGAACTGCCGCTCGATCTCCGCGATGCGAAGCGCATTCTGGGCGGTGCGAACACCCTGCGGCGGGGCGACGTGCTGGGCCGCGAGGCCGTTTCCGCCGCGCTTCAGCAGGCGTGGCGGGCCGCCGACAGCAAGGCGGCGGACGAACCGGCGCTGATGGATCTGGAGACTGGCAAACTCGTCGCCAAATCCGGCGACAAAGCCGGCGAGCGGTACGGGCCGGTGTACGTGCCGTATCACGACTATCGGATATTGTACGGTGAGTGCGAGAAATAGGTGTAGCGAGTCGACAAAGAAGAAAGGTTGCGACTCAGGTTCAGGAGTTATGAGAATGCGGTTGTCCGCAGATTTCGCAGATTAACGCAGATTGGGATGTTGTGAGTTGTGGGAGTCACACGCCAAAACTCTCAATCTGCGTTAATCTGCGAAATCTGCGGACAACAAAACCGACGAAAGTCTTTGTAGAAAAAAGCTGGAGAAAAACTGATGAAACCACGAACAACCAAATCACAGTCTTGTAGTTATCACCGCCTGGCAACGGTGTTCGCCGCCGCCACACTGCTGCTCTCCGCCACCACGGCGCACGCCGGCGTCACGGTGTCGAACCGGGTGGTCACCACCTTCCGGAACGTGATCACGGTGGATGACACCGGGCTGCCAGCGCAAATCGAGATTCGCGCGCTGACCAATGACCTGCCGCTGGCCTGGCGGGCGGAAAAGGAACGCCCCGCCACGCTCATCAAGCGCA
>JBAXVM010000410.1:0-1419 GCA_037129105.1 bacterium | reverse complement strand
TTTCGTTTTCCGCTCGGGTCACCCCTGCTGACCCTGCTGCTGCTGGCGCTGCTGGCGTGGTTGCTGGTGCGCTTCTGCCAGACCGGCAAGTCGCAGACGCCGGCTCGCACAACAGTGGCCTCACTCAGCCACCCGGCCTTGGCGAATAATCCGCCAGCGCCTGCCGGGCTCGGACCGGAAGAACGCAATCACATTGCCATTTACCAGCGCGTCTCGCCATCCGTGGTCTCGGTGGCCAATAACGCCCTTGTGCGCGCGGGCTTCTTCGGCTTTCAAGTCTACGAAGTGCCCCAGGGCGCCGGCTCCGGGTTTGTCTGGGACCGCCAGGGGCACATCATCAGCAACTACCATGTCATCCACGAGGCGGATGCGCTGACCGTGACGCTGCCAGATGGCAAGTCCTATGAGGCGCGCGTGGTGGGCGTAGCGCCGGATTATGACATCGCTGTGCTCCGGATCGAAGCGCCGGCCGAAAAACTGCACCCCCTGCTGCCGGGCACCTCGCACGACCTGCAGGTCGGGCAGAATGTCCTGGCCATCGGCAACCCCTTCGGACTCGACACCTCGCTCAGCAAGGGAATCATCAGCGCCCTCGGACGCTCCATCACGGCCATGACCGGACAAAAGATCCACGAGGTGATCCAGACCGACGCGGCCATTAACCCCGGCAACTCCGGCGGGCCGCTGCTGAACTCATCCGGCCGCCTGATCGGCGTCAACACCGCCATCCTCAGCCCCAGTGGCGCCTATGCGGGAGTCGGCTTTGCCGTGCCCGTGGACACCGTGGCGCGCGTCGTGCCGCAGCTGATTGAAAAAGGATATGTCAGCCGCGCCGGGCTGGCCGTACAAATGCTGCCGGATCACGTGACGCAGCGGGCCGGCGTGATTGGCGTCGCCATCTTTGCCGTGCTGCCCAAGTCTGCCGCCGCCGTAGCCGGCATCGAAGGGATCGCCCGCACCCGCACCGGCGACCTGATCCTCGGCGATGTGATCACCGCCATCGGCGACCTGCCCGTGACCTGCGTGGATGACCTGCGCACGGCGCTTGAAAAATACAAACCTGACGATACCGTCCAGGTGCGACTCACGCGCAACGGCAAGACCCGCACCGTCAGCGTACGCCTGACGGAAGAAATGCAGTAGTCCTCCTCGGAACCTGTCGGGAAAAGCAGTGGCCCTGTCCTAACCTTGTGCCGACAGGTTCCGAGTTGAGCAACCCGCAGATAGCGCAGATTTCCGCAGATTGAAGATTTGATAGCTTGTTGCTACACAACAATCTGCGTAATCTGCGAAATCTGCGGACAGCTCTCCAGAAATCAGCAAAAGCAAATGACTGCGTGACAGATATGGGGTCTTTGTTGCAACAGGAACCTGCGGCTACACTATTACTGAACTTGCTCTAGTCCTCAAAAAAACCAA
>JBAXVM010000041.1:0-15910 GCA_037129105.1 bacterium | reverse complement strand
GCCTGTCGGCCGGACTGCGCACGTTCTCCAGATGGGCACGGGAGACATGGCAGTAACTACTCCGGACACGTCTCGCGACGGCAGCACCCGGTTGACGACTACGGCGACGACTACGGCTTACGAGGGGAATTCCGAATTCGTCCACCGTAGTCGTCGCCGTAGTCGTCAACCGACCCTCACGCATGAGCAGTTATTCCGTCACTTTCCCGCCCCTTCCCACCACCTGCCACCCGCAGCGCCCAGAAGTTCCCGCCCACCCGCCACACGCCACCCGACACGCCACCCGCGTAACAAAACACCCCGGCCGTTGCCGGCCGGGGTGTCATCAAGGAATAAGTTTTCCGTCAGGAAAACTTATTCCTTGGACTTATTCTTGGCCTCGTTGACGCGCAGCTTACGCCCCAACAGATCCTTATCGTGCAAGGCCTTAATAGCCGTCTCAGCCTCGGCGCGGTTAGGCATCTCGACAAAGCCGAACCCCTTGGACTTATGGTTGAAACGGTTTTCGATGACGCGGGCGGACTTGATGGCTCCGTAGCGCTCGAATTCCCGGCGAAGCTGGGCATCGGTCATGTCATAGCTCAGGTTGCCCACATAGATCTCGACGCAGTCCCCGCCACCATCGCCACCGGATGATCTCCGGCGCGGACGCCAGCGCAGCCAGCGCCCGGCGATCAGCCCCACGACCAAGCCGGCCAAAGCTGCCCAGGGCATGCCCGACTCGGTGAAAAACTCGTTAATTGCCTGTAATACCGTGTCCAATGAAACCTCCGTTGCTCGTTGCTTTTTGGTTTACCACGACCGCCTTGTGCGCATTGGGTTTTGGATGCCACGGCATCCAACGGGTGAAGCCTGCCCGGACAGAACCGGTCCGGGCACACGCTCCGCCTCAGCGCGTCTCGAGGAACCCCTCCAGTTTTCGCAGCCGTGTGGGGTGACGCAGTTTCCGCAGCGCCTTGGCTTCAATCTGGCGGATGCGTTCGCGCGTCACATTGAATTGCTTACCGACCTCCTCCAACGTCCGCGAATAGCCATCCGTCAGTCCGAACCGGAAGTCCAGAACCTGCCGTTCACGATCCGTCAACGTCGTAAGCACTTCCTGAAGCCGCTCCTTCAACATGCTGTAGGCGGTCATCTCCGAGGGATTTTCCGCCGTCTTGTCCTCAATGAAGTCGCCGAAATGCGCGTCATCGCCATCGCCCACGGGGCTCTGCAGCGAAATAGGCTGCTGCGCCATGCGGTAGACGGCGCGGACGCGATCGACCGGTATGTCCATCTCTTCGGCGGCTTCCTCCGGCGTCGGCTCCCGTCCCAATTCCTGCACCAGTTTCTTCTGCACGCGCAGAAGCTTGTTGATCGTCTCGATCATGTGCACCGGGATGCGAATGGTGCGCGCCTGATCTGCAATGGCGCGCGTCGCGGCCTGCCGGATCCACCAGGTGGCATAGGTACTGAATTTGTAACCTCGCCGGTATTCGAACTTCTCGACGGCCTTCATCAGGCCGGTGTTCCCTTCCTGAATCAGGTCAAGGAACGAAAGCCCGCGGTTCATGTATTTTTTGACAATGCTGATCACCAGGCGCAGGTTGGCCTCCACCATTTCGGTGCGTGCCTTCTGGCCGGAGCGCATGGCACCCCGCAGCTCATCGAACAGACGCATGAACTCGTCGGGCGCCATGCCGAACAACTGCTCCATCGACTTCAGACGCGCCTGGTTGTCGCGCAGCAGCTGGTCACGTTTCTTGCCGGCACGCTGCCGCAACAGCCGCACGCGTTCGAGGGTAAACTGACGGTAGGGCTTGTAGATCTTCTCGTCCGCCTCCGCACACAGCGTTTCGACAATCTTCTGCTTCAGGCTGAGATCGGCAAAAATCTTGATCAGATCCGCCCTTGCGGACTCAATGTTTCGCCGGGCGGTTTTGGTTCGCACCGGGCTGTTCTGCGCGGCAACCAGCGCCAGTCCGGTCTTAAACATCTTATCCTGGACGGTCTTGAGCGCGCGCTTCAGCTTCGGCAGCCCTTCCAGATAAACATCGCGGCTGTCCACAAACTTGTCCGTCACGACGCGGTCAAAGCGCTCCGAACCGTTCTCGATCTTCTCGATCAGGTCAAGGTAGAGCCGCGGAGCAAACGCGAACTGGTTGATGTGGTCGCGCACGCGAACTTCGGAAACCTCGATCCGCTTGCAAATCTCGACCTCCTGCTCGCGGGTCAGCAGCGGCACCTGCCCCATCTGGTGCAGATACATGCGGATCGGATCATCGAAGAAGTCCAGGCGGCTACCGCGAATACGCTGTTCGTCCTGCTCGTGCTCGCTCCGGAATTTGTCGACTTCCGCGGCGTCAATGATTTCAATTTCCATGCCGCGCAAAATGGCCAGATAGGACTCGATATCCGTATCTTTGATGACGGCTTCCGGCAACTGCTCGTTGATATCGTCGTAGGTGAGATAGCCCTGCGTCTCGGCCAGACGAATCAGGGTTTTCATGCGCTCATTACGCTCTTCACGCTTCGCTTTGGCGGCCAGACGGTCGGCGTCTAGCGCCAGTTCTGCCTCGGCGGGTTCAAAATCGGTTGCTGCCGCCGGTTCGGCGGGCGCTTCCTCGACAAAATCCTCCCCATCCTCCGCGTTGGCATAGGTGTCGTCGTGCTCAATACTGATGTTAACCGGTTCATCCGCCGTGAACTCCTTCTCCAGCTCTTCCAGTTCGCCCGCGGCCATGCCCGCATCCTCCCGGTCCGGAGATCCACCCGCCGGGTGCTTGACATGCTCCGAGCCATGCCCAAAGGGATGCCGGGCGCGGTCCGGTAGCGTGGCGCCACCCGTTACAGGCTTGGCTATAACAGGCGTCTTTTGAGCGGGCGCGGAAGGCTTGTCGGACTTACGACCGGACTTTGGACTTGCGCCCGTTGCCGGTCGTGCAGGAACCGGGGACTTTTTGACGAGTAAATCTGCTTTGGAAGTTTTACCGCGAGGTGCCGCCTTGGCCAACTTCACGTTCGACTGTTTCTGGATATGCTTCTTTTTCATGCCACCTGACATCGTTCTTCCTTGCTTCCTGCTACCGGTGATCGCGAAGCCTGTGTGCGTCATCGCGAATCGCCGTGGTTCAGAACTTCCCAATGCACGCATCGTACGTACGGTTGGTCCATGCTCCGGTGCGATCTTGCTGCAGCAACGCATTCCACCCCATCCCGACCGCTTCAATATGCCCATCCACGAAAATTACATGCCCATAGTAATCGCCGCCCATGCGGTGAATATAACCAATGGTTTCCTCCGTTACGTTGGGCCAACCCACCGCCGTAGCGCCATTCAAGACCCCGTCATCTTGAACACCACCGTCAAACGGGACGATTTGCCCCGCCCACTTTATGCATACATCTGTGGCGGAACCCAGATATTTCTGTTGTGGCTGCATGTCCGCAAACAACAACGTGCGACTGGCTTCATCTCCGGATCCCGCAAAGTTAATTGAATTTGTCGCAGCAGCGCAGCCGTATTTGCTATTCATGAAGTAACTACGAGCTACATCCGCGCCCCGCTTCAGAGTGCAGAACTTGGGACAGTAATAGATCCCTTTTTCGCGCATGGTGTACTCCCAGAGCACGCCAGCCTTGATGGAGTCGCGGCCGCTATTGCCATCCCATCGGGTCTTCATCAGAGATGCCTGTGAAGCCGCATTGGGCCAGGACCCTGCCCCCATCCAATTTACCCACCCGTTCCGGCTTTCGTAATACATGTTGGGCGTTTCGGTCGTATTCAACCATTCCCATGACCCTGCATTCGGATACGTCCCGCCATGCTCGACCGTATAATTCACGGCTGCCTGATACAGGCTGCGCAGATTGGCCTTGCAGCGCGAGGACCACCCGTTCTCACGGATCGCCCCATACTGTCGGGAAAGCAACGCAGCCAGAATGGCGCAGATCGTGATTACGACCAGCAACTCCAGCAGTGTGAACGCGTTGCGCCCGGCTTTCTGCATTGTACGATCCCGTTTCAAGGCACAATAACCCTAATACAAAAGACAAAATAGTATGACACGCTTTGCCTTGCGTGACAAGCAGATACGCAGGAACTCAATTGAAAAGGAAATGAATCACATCCCCGTCCTGCACCACGTATTCCTTCCCCTCCACACGCAGCACGCCTGCGGACCGGCAGGCACTTTCGCCGCCGAGACGAACATAGTCAGCCAGCGCCACCACTTCCGCGCGGATAAACCCGCGCTCGAAATCCGTGTGAATTACGCCGGCCGCCTGCGGTGCGCGGCAACCCCGCCGGATGGTCCAGGCACGTGCTTCCGCTTCGTTGTGGGTAAAGAAGCTGATAAGGCCCAGCGTGTGGTAAGCCATGCGCGCGGTTTGGTCCATCCCGCTCTCCCGCAAGCCATAAGAACCGAGGAACTCCGCCCGCTCGACATCGCTCAGGCCGGCGAGATCGGCTTCCATGCGCGCGGAAATGACGGCCACATCCGCACCCGCCCGGGCCGCATACTGACGCACCTGCTCGACCTGCGGATTGCCGGTAGACAGGTCGCCCTCGCCCACGTTGGCACAAAAGATCGTGCGCTTGTCGGTAAGCAGGTGCATATCCGCCAGCGCCGGCAGGATGGGATCCGCCTCGGCACGCGGAAAGCTCCGGGCCGGCTTCCCCGCATCCAAATGCTGCCGCAACACCTCCAGCGCGTCGGCCTCCCGGCGCAGGTCCTTGTCAATACGCGCCTGCCGCCCGACCTTCTCCAGTCGATTCTGGACGGTCTGCAAATCCGCCAGCAGAAGTTCGGTCTCGACAACCCCGATGTCGCGCAGAGGGTCGGTCGTGCCCTCCACGTGCACGACATCCGCCTCCTCAAAACAGCGCACCACGTGCAGCAGGGCATCGACCTCGCGAATATGGGCCAGAAACTTATTCCCCAACCCCTCGCCCGTGCTGGCGCCACGCACCAACCCGGCAATGTCGTAAAAATCCACACTGGCAGAAATGACTTTCGGCACCCGGCAGATGGCCGCAACCTGTTCCAGGCGGGCATCCGGCACCGGCACCGTGGCATGATTCGGCTCGATGGTACAGAAGGGGTAGTTCGCGACAGCCGCATGCTGCGCCCGGGTGAGTGCATTGAACAGCGTCGACTTGCCCACGTTGGGCAGGCCAATAATACCGACTCCAAGTGCCATGTGCGCCTACTTTCGTGAAACTGGAAACGGGAAACTGAAAATTAGAAACTAGAAACTCGCAGAAATGGCTCGAGTTTCAAGTTTCCAGTTTCAAGTTTCCATTGACCGCATCGCTTCGGTAAGCAACGACTGCTACACGTTGAAGCGTATTTCCAGAATGCTGTTTTCAGGAACGATAAAGTCGCGATCCGCGAGTTTCATCAACCCCTTGCCACGGGCATCCTGCACACTGTGGGAAGCCATGATATCCTCGTAGCGGAAGATTTCGGCCTTGATGAAGCCACGCGCGAGATCGGTGTGGATCCGTCCGGCGCAGGTGACTGCGCTGGCGTTCTTCTCCACTAGCCAGGCATGCACCTCCGGCTTCCCCACGGTATAAAAGAACATCATGGCAGCCTTCTCCAGCACCGCCAGGCACACGGCATTCGCATCCGTGGGCGGCGAAGCCAGCACCACCACCGGCTTGGCGCTCAGCAACCCCAGCGCGCGCACATGCACGCGCTCGCCCTCGTTCAGGACGTGGTCGCAAACCGGCGTTTGCTCCTCCAGTTGCGTCATGGCTTTGGCCAGCGCAGCCTGCTCGGCGGCGTCCTCCGTGCGCGTCAGGCGGCTCTCGATCTTCTCCATGTCCGGGATCAGCAGGTCCAGAATCTGATCCTTGGCCACCACAATGGCCTGGGCTGCATCCAGATCATCGGTCCGAAGCTCGAAATAGTAAGGCGATAGCTTGACCGGCTGGAACTTCTCCACCAGCGAAAGGTAAACTGAGTCCGTGTATTTCCACTTGCCGTCCGGCAAGGTCACACCCACCAGGGAAACTCTCATGCGCGTCGATTCCTTTCGTTTTTGAAATCCAACCAGCGGCTACATCGCTTTTTTCCGCTCCGCCAGCAATCCGATCAACAAAAAAAGACCGATGACTACCGGAGCCAGATAGAGGCTGTCGAGCAGGTTCAGGCTGGCCTCGCATATTCTCGTAAAGGCATACGCGAGCGTCCCATAGCCGAACGCGCAAACAGACACCAGAATCAGCAACCGGAAGACAAAATGCAGGTCCTTAATCAGTCCTTTAATCACGCCGTGAATCTGTTCGCCGTACAGAAACAGGATGGTGGCCGCCAGGGATAGTGCCACCTTATCCAGATGCGGGCGCAAGAACTCGGACATGGACAGGATCACATGATAGATAATTTGCATGACCAAACCTCCCCTGATGCAGCGCAGCGGGAAGTGTGGCAAAGATCGCAACCGGATGCAAGCAGTGGGTGCCGCTACACGCAACGTGTGCTTGTAGCGGCACCTTCGGGGTTTTCCCGGCGGCAGGCCGTACCCTGGAAGCGTCCAGTTTTTACTTTTTCGAGGCCAGGATCGCCGCCTGAGCCGCTGCCAACCGGGCAATCGGCACCCGATAAGGACTGCAGGAGACGTAGCTGAGGCCGCTCTGGAAGCAGAACTTAACAGAGGCAGGATCGCCGCCCTGTTCGCCGCAGATGCCAACCTTGAGATCCGGCCGCGTGGCGCGCCCCTTGGATACAGCCATCTGAATCAACTGACCCACGCCGTCCTGATCAATCGTCTGGAACGGATCGACCGGCAGGATCTTCTTGTCAAGATAGTCATTCAGAAAACCGCCAATGTCATCGCGGCTGAACCCGAAGCTCATCTGCGTGAGATCGTTGGTACCAAAGGAGAAGAACGACACCTCCTGCGCCATGCGGTCCGCAAGCAGGCAAGCGCGAGGAATCTCAATCATCGTGCCGTACAGGTGATCAATCTTCTTCACGCCCATCTTCGCGCAGACTTCCCCATGCACTTTCAGGCACAGTGCCTTCTGGTGCTTGAGCTCGTTGACATCGCAGGTCACCGGGATCATGATCTCGGGCCTGCACTTCATCCCGTCTTTGACCAGTTCCACGGCCGCCTCAAAGATCGCGCGCACCTGCATCTCGGTCACTTCCGGGTACGTGATGCCAAGGCGGACGCCGCGGTGACCCATCATCGGGTTGCTCTCGTGCAAGTCCGCGCCGCGCTTCTGGATACCCTCCACGGTGATACCCAGGGCAGCAGCCAGCTCGGACTGCTTCTCGATGCTCTGCGGCACAAACTCATGCAGCGGCGGGTCCAGCAGGCGAATCGTGACCGGCCGCCCTTCCATCGCAGCCATGGTGGCCTTGATGTCGCGCTTGACAAAAACCAGCAGCTCCTCGAGCGCCTTACGCCGTTCAGACTCATTCGCGCTGAGGATCATCTTACGAAGCAGGAAGAGCGGCTGATCGCTCCCCTCGCCATAGAACATGTGCTCCGTGCGGAACAGGCCGATGCCCTCGGCGCCGAAGGCGCGGGCAACCTTGGCATCTGCCGGCGTGTCGGCATTGGTGCGCACGCCCATGGTGCGAAACTTATCCGCCATGGCCATAAACTTCTGGAAGCGCGGGTTCTCCGTGGCGTCCATCATCGGCATCGCGCCCATGTACACATGGCCCTTGGTCCCGTTGAGCGTGACCACGTCGCCTTCCTTCAAAACCACGTCCAAGCCGGAGATCTTGGCTGTCTTGCTGCGGGCATCCACATGCAAACCGCCCGCACCCACGATGCAGCACTTGCCCCAGCCGCGGGCCACGAGCGCCGCGTGGGAAGTCATGCCGCCACGAGCCGTCAGAATGCCGACCGCCGCGCGCATGCCCTCGACATCCTCGGGGTTGGTCTCTTCACGCAGCAGGATGCATTTCTTGCCGGCGCGGAACGAAGCCACCGCGTCCTCCGCCGTGAAGACCAGCACGCCGCAAGCCGCGCCCGGACCCGCAGGGAGCCCTTTCACGAGCGGCTTGGCATCCTTCTCGAACTTGGGGTCCACAATCGGGTGCAGCAGTTCATCGAGCTGTTGCGGCTCGACGCGCATCACGGCCGTCTTCTGATCAATCAGCCGGTCGGCCAGCATATCCATGGCCATGTTTAACGCGGCCGTGCCGGTGCGCTTGCCGACGCGGCACTGCAGCATCCAGAGTTTGCCTTCCTCGATGGTGAACTCGATGTCGAGCATGTCCGTGTAATGCTTCTCCAGTCGGGTGCGGATGGCGTCGAGCTGCCGGTACGTTACCGGCATGGCCTCCTGCATGCTGTGCAGGTGCTTGTTCTGCTCGTTCTTGGTGTCATCATTGATCGGGCTCGGCGTGCGGATGCCGGCCACCACGTCCTCACCCTGGGCATTGACGAGCCACTCGCCGTAAAACTTATTGTCGCCGGTGGCCGGATCACGCGTGAACGCCACGCCCGTGGCGGAGGAGTCGCCCATGTTGCCAAAGACCATGGCCTGCACGTTGACGGCCGTGCCCCAGGCATCCGGAATGCCCTCGATGCGACGATAGGAGACAGCCTTCTTGCCGTTCCAGCTTTTGAAGACCGCCGCGATGCCGCCCCACAGCTGCGCCATCGGATCATCCGGGAATACCCGGCCGAGATGCTGCTGCACCAGCTTCTTGAATTCGTCGGCGAGAAGCTGCAGGTCGTCGGACTTGAGGTCCGTATCCGACTTGCAGCCGCGGGCATGCTTGAACTGATCGAGCGTCTCATCCATGATCTTGCGGATGCCTTTGCCCTGGGCAGGGTCGCGACCTTCCGCCTTCTCCATCACCACGTCGGCGTACATCATGATCAGGCGGCGATAGGAGTCCCAGACGAAACGGGGGTTGCCGGTCTTCTGAATCATGCCGGGAATCGTGGCGGTGCAAAGCCCGACGTTCAACACCGTGTCCATCATGCCGGGCATGGACTTGCGTGATCCGGAGCGGCACGAGACGAGCAGCGGGTTGGATGGGCTGCCGTACTGCTTGCCCATGATCTCCTCGGTCTTGCGCAGCGCGGCAATTACCTGGCCGGTCAATTCTGCCGGCAGCTTGCACCCGCTGTCGTAGTAGGCGGTGCAGCACTCGGTGCTGATGGTGAAGCCAGCCGGAACCGGGATGTTCAGCAGGCACATCTCCGCCAGGTTAGCGCCCTTGCCGCCCAGCAAGTTCTTCATGGACGCGTTGCCCTGCGCCTTGCCGCCGCCAAACGGGTAGACAAACTTCCTGCCCTTGACAACCGCGGGTTTCTTCACAGCCAGCTTTTTCGCCGAGACGTTCCGTGACAGCTTCGTTGGTCCTGCAACCTTGCGGACCGCTTTCTTCGTGGCCATAGTTATCGCTCCTGCCCGGACGACCGTATTCCTAAATCATTCAAATTGAGAGTAGGAGATAGCCCGGGCGATTGGTTAACGTTCGTTTGAGACGCCAAAAACCCGCTCAACATAGCAAACAGCCGTGGCAACAGCAAGCCTTGCAATCCGGCTAAGGGAAACCCATGGTCTTTTCCTGAAGCGGTCGGGAATTCACACCACGAAGGACACGAAGAGCACGAAGAGCACGAAGTTCAATAAAACCGACAGTTTCGACTATTTCCAGCGTCCGATTACGTGAATCTTCGTGCTCGCGGCAATCCTGCCCGGCCTCACACGGCGATCCGCTTCAAACCACAGGCGGCGGCCAAGCGGCGGGCATCCGAAGGCCGGAAATCCGCGGGGGTGCAGGTCAGGGCATTGGCGCTGCCGCAGCCCAAACCGAGCCGCACGGCGTCCGGCAGAGGTTCGCCGCGCAGGAGTGCATGCATCAGGCCGGCGTTGACACAGTCGCCGCTCCCGATGGCACTGACGACGTCGCGGATCACGGGCGGGGTCACCTGCCACGCGGCTCCGGCGCGATCCACAAGCACGGCCGGCTGCGGCCCGCGTGTGATCAGCGCCCACTCCGCCCCCGCGTCCGTTAACCGCCGGGCGGCGGATGCAATCTGCCGCACATTGCGGCAGGTGATGGCCAGGGTCTTCTCCAGCTCACACACATTCAGCTTGGCCAGCAGCGGTTGGTGGCGCAACGCCAGCAGGAATGGCGCGGCGTGCGAATCAAGCAGCAACGGAACCTGCCGTCGCCGTGCTTCCGCAGCCAGCCGTGCCCAAAAATCTTCCGGTGCGCCCGGCGGCAGCGTGCCGCAAATCACCACGGCCGCCGCACGCCGCAGCAACGTGTGCGCACGGATTTCAAACCGCCTGAGCAGGTCCGGCGTGGGACGCCGCGCTTCCTCAACAAGCTCGGTCACCGCGCCGCTGGCACGATCGATAATCGTCGTACAGGTGCGCGTGGGCCAGGCGGTGCGGGTAAAGGCGCAGGTTACGCCATGCGCCGCAAGATAGCCGGTCAGAAAACGTCCGGTGTCGCCGCCATTCAAGCCGCACACCACGCTGGCGCGCCGCAGGCGGGCCAGCGCCAGAGCCGTATTCACAGCTTTGCCGCCGTTCGAAACTACGGTCGTGCCGGCGCGATTCACCTCACCGGCCTGAAAACGTTCAAAGATCAACGTGCGCTGCAGGGCGGGCGTCAGGCCCAGGCAGAGGACGAAACGGGAGGTGGCGTTGCTTTTATTCATAAAAATCTGCCGCGCGTGCCAGCGCAGTACAGCGGGGGCTGCGCACCCGCTGTCGTTCCGGTTACACGGCTCGTCAATAAGTCAGCAGCGGGTGCGCAGCCCCCGCTGTACTCATGGCATCCCCTGCAGAATCAGATCTGCACAGCGCCCGATTACGCCGCGGCGGCGCTGAACCGCGGCCGCGGCACGTCTGCCCAGCTCTTCACGTCGCGCCGGCTCTGCCAGCAGTCCGTCAATCTCACGCTCCAGCGCCGCCAGATCCGGCACCTGCACAATCGCCTGCGCCGCCAGCAAGTCTGCCATCACCGGACGGAAGTTCTCCGTAAAGGGCCCGATTACGGTCGCCTTGCCGCACAGGCATGGCTCGATCATATTCTGCGCGCCGTGCGCGCACAGGCTCTTGCCGACAAAGACAATCGAAGCCTGCGCATAAAATCCCATCATCTCACCGGTGGTGTTGACAAGCAGCACCGCCTGCGCGCCCTGCGCGGCAGGTTCGACACCCGCATCCAGCAGGCTCTTGCGAATGCAGGTCAATCCGGCAGCCGAGATCGCTGCGGCCACAACATCGGCGCGCTCAAAGTGCCGGGGAATCAGCACGAGGCGCAATTCCGGAAACTTCGGCTGCAGCTTCTGATAGATGTTCAGCAACACAACCTCCTCGCCCGGCCAGGTGGATCCGCCCAGCAGGATGGTGCAGCCGGAACCCATGCCCAGCTGACACAACAGGGCGGCAGCCAGTTGCTCCTTGGCCGGATCACGCCGAGCCACATCAAACTTGACGCTCCCGGTGACAACCACACGCCCGCCATCCGCACCGGCATCCAGCAAGCGATGGCGATCCAGGTCGGACTGTACCAGCAACTGCGTAAACTGCCGCAGAACAGGACCGAACCAGTAGCGCAACAGACGGTAGCGCGGCGCGGACCGGTCGGAGATGCGCCCGTTGACCAGGAAAACGGGGATGCCGCGCACACTGCACGCACGAATCAGGTTGGGCCAGATCTCGGATTCCGTCAGGAGGAAGGCGCGCGGCTGAATAGCCGCCAGCGCGCGTCGCACACAAAACGGAAAATCAAGCGGGCAGTAGATCAGCACATCCTCGGGCCGGATGCGCTTCTCCGCCTCACGCCAGCCGGTGGAACTCGTGGTGCTGAGAACGAAACGCAGGCCGGGACGCTTGCTGCGCATGGCATGCATCACCTGCCACGCCACGTAGACCTCGCCCACGCTGACCGCATGAATCCAGACCGGCCGGTCGTCCGTCGTCGGTTTCACCCCGCCCTCCCGGACGCCCAGCATTCGCGCCCGGGTGATGGCGCCATATCGGCCAAAGCGGTGGCGAAAATGACGACGATAACCGCCACGGCGCATCATGCGCAGAAGAAACCCCGGCACCATCAACAGGTAGCCGAGGGTGAACAACACGTTATAAACGATCCAGCGCATGTCAGGTGTGAAGAGAGTAACCGATTCGCCAGTGCCTGTCACGAACGGGAGCAAAAACGTAAACAACTTACGAACACCCACGGCACGGACCACGGGAAGCGTGGGCATAACTGCGATTCATTGACTTGCCGCTGCATTGGGGTAGAGACGGCTTTACGCCGTCTACCCGCAAATGCCAGACAATGGACGGCGTAAAGCCGTCCCTACCGTGAAGGTCAATGAATCGCAGATGCGTCCGGGAATCATCGCACAGCAAAGTTGTGGTTTGAAACCGCCCTGCTTTCTGCTATATTAATTTTTCGTTTCGAACGGCATCCGGTCGTTTGGAGGATGCGGAAAACAAAAAGCGCAGTGGCGCCTGGATGGCATCCGCTTGCAGGAGAGAGAGAAACATGAGTCAGCATTCGAGCCTTAAGAGCGGCAACAAAATCGCCGCCAAGCGTAACGTCCTGAAGCGTTTTGAGCGTGTGGAAATCCTCAAGAAACGCGGCCAGTGGAAAGAGGGCGACCGTGGCTTCGGCTTGCGGAAAACCAAAGCCGACGCCTGATGCCCGCCGCATGCCGCGCCTCCCGGCAGCCATGCGCACCCTGCCACGCGTGCTTTGGGCGCCGGTTTTGTTGATGACCCTTGCGCTGTCCGCAGCTGAACCCCGCGTGCGCGTCATGGCGAAGCAGACGGGCCTGAGGTTTAACTGCGGCGACAACGTCGAGATCGCGTGCGTGGTTCCGGCAGGACAGGAATTGGTCACGCGAGGATTGCCAAATGGCAACTGGGTTCCAGTCGCCCCGCCTGACGACGTCACGGTCTGGATCTACGCCGAGTTGGTGCGCAACGGACGCGTCGTTCGAGACAAGACCCAGATCCGCTCCGGCCCTGGACTCAGCTACAAAGTAGTTGGCAGTCTGGCGCAAAACACCGCGGTCGAACAACGCGGTCGAGTCGGCGACTGGATCCGGATCAAGCCGCTGTCCGGCTTTTCGCTTTGGGTCAGCCAATCTGCCATTGCCGCAGTGCCGGATGTCATAACACCGGACACCGCTTCGCCGGCGCCAGGCATACCGGAATTGCGCGACCTTCCGCCTGTCCTGGCCAGTGGACTGATCGACGCACTGACGAACACCCCCGCCGAAGCCCCTGTCGCCACGGCTTCCACGGCGACGGTCGTATCCATTGTGGCCATGACGCCGCCCGTCGCATTCGAAGCGCACGTTGCCATCACCCGTCTGCCGCCACCACCCGAACTCGCCGCCCTGCAACTGATCGACTCACCGCTGCAGGGGCAGCGCGATCGCTTCCAAGGCGCACTGCTCCCCATCTTAGCCGACTCGACCCGGGCACCAGCGCAACGTCGGGTAGCCGGACCCGACCGGACCGGCGGGCGCGTAACACATTGCTATGTGCTGACACCGAATGCGCAACTCGACGCCCTCCCCTATGGCACACAGGTGACCATAGAAGGGCCGGCCTGGCGGATGAAAGGCGAATCGGCCCCCGTGGTGAGAGTCGACACTGTAATCGTCCACGGCACGCCAGGCCGGTAACTTTCGACCGCGCAGAATTTACAGCGGCAGCACGAACTTGAACCACACCTTGTCGCCCTGCGGCCGGTTCTCCACCGCAAGCTCACGATTCCATGACAGCGCAAAATTCATGGGACCGCACTGGTAGCTGATTTGTGGTCCAAGCGCCAGCGCCCGACCGCGTTTGGCATCCACGGTTGCGCCTCCGACCTTGTCGTCGGTGGTCTGCTGGTACCAGTAGCCACCCGCACCAACGCTCCAGTTGCCGAGATGTTGCGCGATCACAAAATCGGTGTGGAACTCCTGCCCGGAGGTGCACTCACTGTCGTGGTTACGCGTGTTGAAGTCATACATCAGCTTCACAGAGACCTCCTGGCCTCCTTCGTTCAGGTAGGTCATGCCAGCCACCGGCTCGAACGTCCAGTAGTTACGACCGATGTTGGCGAGCGAACCCGAGTGATATTTGCCGACCGGGATGTACGTGTCCATCCCCACGACCCAATGGAACGGCGGCTGGTGCCAACCCACGATGAATGGATCCACGATGATATCGCCAAGGCCGAAGTTCTGGTCCTTGATCCGGCCGGCAGGTGTGGGTGTCGTCACGCCCACGTCCAGGTCCACCAGCGGCACAAAGATCTGTTGAGCCCAGTTACCGCCGAGAATCGTCACGGGGGTTACATTGATGAACCGCACCGTGTCCGCGATCGCGCGCAGCTTAAAGTCGCTGCCGGGAATCGTATGTCCGTCATTATCCTTCACGGAATCTGCGCCGTAATACATCGCGTAGTTCACGATGTACTGTCCCGGAGGCGGCAGTGCGCCGGTCATGAACCCTTCGGCGCCATTCGGATAAGCCCCGCCGCCACTTTCAGTGGCCATCGACGGAATCACCCAACCCATCACCATCAACCCCGCCATCCAGTTATTCAAGCACTTCATGTCATTCTCCTTGCACATTGTTGCTAGTAGACCCGCACGATTGGATAACTTGTCAAATTCTGCCTGAATATGCAAGACCGGGCACGTCAGGGCTTATCTGCAATTCATTGACCTTCACGGTAGGGACGGCTTTACGCCGTCCATTGTCTGGCATTTGCGAATAGACGGCTGCCACAAACCACCTGCCACGAGCAAGTGGGGAAGCGTGAGGCTTTGATGACGAATACGCATTTGACCGAGGTGGAATACATTCTGCCCGCGCTACTGGGGATCTGGAATAATCAGTCGTGCGGCTGGGAAGCGGCAGGGACGTTGGTTGGGGATGGGTGATCCAGGCGATACGAGGCGGCCTTGCCGGCGCGCTGGAGGCGTGGGTGGCTCTCTTTTGCGGCATCCTCAAACGCGCCGCGACTTTCGGTATCGCCCCAGGCACTCAGGACAACCATGGCTGCGATGCGCACGACGTTGTTGGTGTCGTGCAGAGATTTGCGGATTTCGGGGGCTTGGTCGCGGAGGTTCAGGGTGTCCATGCAGTGGATTGCAATATCGCGCACGTCGTGGGCCGCTGGGTCGCGAAGCCACTGCTCGGCAGCTTTCTTCCCTTCCGGCTTTCCCAGACGCACCAAGGCCAGGATCGACTCGCGACGCACCTCCTTGTCCGGGTCGCCTAAACGCGCCACAAAGACGCCATCTAAGGCCGCCCGTTGCTTCTCATCTGCAGCCGCATAGTTCTCATAGAGATGCTGTACGCAGAATGAGCGGAAACGCGGCTCTTCTGCCGGGCTCATCAGAATCGCCAGCAAATCAGGGATCAACTCCGCATAGCCAGAACGGGCCAGCAACTTGGCTGCCTCGTTGCGAACCGTGTCGCCATCGGTCGTATCCTTCAGGATCGCGACCACGGCCGCCAGGTCGTTCGACGCCTGCACGCGCTCCACGCGCGTGGCAAAGTCGGCTGTGACCCGGTTCTTGCACTCCCGGTCCACAAAGTTCGCCAGCATGGGGCTGACGCGATAACGCAGCGGCAGCGTGTCCGGAACAGCCACGGCACGGGGGGTGTCCTGCGTTGCAACCGATATTGGTACTAGTGGTGTCGGCGGCGCAACAGCGACGTTCGTGACAATGGGACGGGGTGTCACCGGCAGACGAGCAGGCAGCGGCACCTCCTTGGCCGGCCAGCAGCAAACCACCACAGTCAGCACCAGCGCCAGAATGGTCAGCGCGCAAAGCCAGAGCACCCATGGATCGCGTGGGCGAATGGGTGCTGTCTTGTCCCCGGCATCTTTCATTCTTCTTCCTTCTCAGACAGGCAACAGCCCGTAATCCAATCGTATTTGAACAGGAGGCAACGGAGAGAACAGAG
>JBAXVM010000409.1:0-1441 GCA_037129105.1 bacterium | reverse complement strand
CGCCCACGGGGAAACATCCCCGGTTCTCCGCCCCGCACTCCGGGCAGACCTTGACATCCGCCCGGAGACTGTAAAAATATTCCCCCCTCATGTATTCTGTGCCAATTTAGACTGGTATTGGTAAGACATTGACGAGCAGGCCATACAAACAAGGGATAGACCGCTTTGAATTCGGCCAGGTCCCATCGCGGCTGGAAGACTGGATAGACGGCGATAACCCGGTCCGGGCCATTGACGCCTACGTGGACACGCTGGACTTGGCGGCATTGGGCTTTGACCTGACAGAGCCGAACCGGACGGCGGCAGGGCAGCCGGCCTATCCGCCGGCGGGGCTGCTTAAGCTCTATCTGTACGGCTACATCAACCGCCTGCGCAGCAGCCGCGTCTTGGAGCGGGAATGCCGGCGCAACTTGGAGGTGATCTGGCTGGAGCAGGGCTTCCAGTTTTCCCACCAGACGATTGCGGATTTCCGCAAGCGCAACGCCAAGGCGCTGCGCCGGGTCCACGCCGACTTCATCGCGCTGTGCAAGGAGTTGAAGCTGCTGGGCGGCAAGCGTGTGGGTGTGGACGGCAGCCACTTCAACGGCAACGTCAGCGACAAGAGCTTCCGCAGCCTGAAGAGCCTGGCCCGGGATATCGACAAGCTGGAACAGCAGGCGGCCAAGTGGCTTGAAGACATGGACGCGGCGGACCGCGAAGACATCGGGACGCCCTCGCGCGACCCCGGACTGCCCGCCAAGCTGGAAAAGCTGAAGGCCTTGCAGGCGCTGAAGAAGGCCAAGGAAGCGGAACTGAAGGCCCTGGAGGAGTCGGGCGAGACGCAGCGTTCGGCGACCGACCCGGATGCCCGCCAGTTGAACAAGCGCGGGCAGAAGACGGCGGGGTACAACGTCCAGATCGTCGTCGACGACCTGCACAAGCTGATCGTCGCCGACGAAGTCGTCCAGGACGGCAACGACCTCAACCAACTGCACCCCATGCTCGGCCAAGCCAAGATCGCAATGGGGGTGGATGGCATGGAGGGTTCCGGCGACAAGGGCTACTTCAACATCGCCCAGATCGCGGCGTGCGAGCGCGACGGCATCACCGTCTATGTGCCCGAACCCGGGAAAGGCGGGCGGCAGCGCCAGGAAGGGCGCTTTGTCCAGGGCGACTTCACATATGAACCCGAAACGGACACCTACCGCTGCCCCGACGGCCGTGCCTTGCACAAAAGCGGCGAACCGCGGCTGAAGGGCGGGAGCCTGGTTCAGCGCTATGCCTGTTCCGAGGCGCATTGCCGCGAGTGTCCGTTGAAAGGGCGTTGCATCACGGCCAAGTCCGACCGCCGCGAAATCCACCGGAACGGACACGAGGCGGTGTTGGAGCGCCACCGGAAACGCATGGAGGCCAACCCAGGGCACAGCAGGAAGCGCAGTGCGCTGGTGGAGCACCCGTTCGG
>JBAXVM010000408.1:0-1446 GCA_037129105.1 bacterium | reverse complement strand
GCTCGTCAAAGACCTCCATGGACTTGCCGCTGTGCTTCTGGTGCTGGGTCAGGTCAAAGTCGCTGCGCGCGGCAATTCCTTCGAGCTCCTGGATGCCGAAGGGGAACGCATACTGGATGTCCACGCAGGCCCGAGCGTAGTGGGCCAGCTCCGCCGGTTCCTGCCAGTAGGGCACCAGCGAGGCATCCGGCAGGCCGACGCGGCGATACCAGGCGAGGCGCTGCTCCACCCAGTAGGTGTGCCACACCTGCCAACCCCAGCTCTCCTGTGGCACGTTGAGATCCGGCTTGTCGGCCAGCGAGGTGACGCGTCCGCAGACCAGCTCGATGGCTTCGTCTGGGCGGATGAAGAACTCAAGCTCCATCTGCTCGAACTCACGCGAACGGAACGTGTAGTTGCGCGGGGTAACCTCGTTGCGGAAGGACTTGCCCATCTGTGCAATGCCGAAGGGCGGCGACTGGCGGCTGGTGGAGAGGACATTCTGAAACTGCGCAAAGATCGCCTGCGCGGTCTCGGGGCGCAGGTAGGCGACGTTGGCAGGATCCTCGACCGGGCCGACAATGGTCTTGAACATCAGGTTGAACGGACGCGGCTCGGTGAGCTCGCCGCCGCAGTAGGGGCAGGGTTGCGTCAGCGTGGCCGGGTTCTCGCTGGCCAGCAGGCGCACAAAATCGCGGAACTCCGTGCCGGTGAGGCGCGGGCCTGCTGCCGCCAGCACGGCATCCGGATTCCGCACGGCCGCCAGATTCGCTGCGAGCCCCTTGCCGCGGCCTTTGCACCAGGCCGTGACGCGGCCCGTGTCGGGCGCGCCTGCTGCATGCAGTTCCGTCAGCGCCACGCCCAGGTCGCTGTCGCCGAGGATCTCCCAGATCTGGTCGGCGCGCATGAGCTTCTTACAGTGCTTGCAGGTGGACATGGGATCGGAAAAGGTGTCGAGGTGTCCGGACGCCTTCCAGATGGCCGGATGCATGATGATGGTCGCATCGATCCCCACGACATCCTCACGCATGCGCACCATGGTCTTCCACCAGGACTGCTTGATGTTGCTCTTGAGCTCGCACCCCAGCGGTCCATAGTCCCAGAAGCCGTTGATGCCGCCGTAGATTTCGGAGCTCTGGAAGATAAAGCCGCGCCGTTTGCAGAGCGATACGAGGGGGTCGAGTTTGCTGACCGGTGCCGGAGTGCTCATGATTCTTTCTCTTTCTGGCTGCGCCCGCTGAAATGGCAGGCGCGTGAACGGGGAACATGATCCCGTTTTGCCACACGCGAGGCAAGCGGGAAGTTCATTCTTGCGGAATGCCCGAAATTGCGCCATCTTTTCGTTACGCCGTATTTTCAGGCGACAATCGCGCGCTTGCCCGAGTGGCGAAATGGCAGACGCATCGGACTTAAAATCCGTAGCCGGGTCACTCCGGCGTGTGGGTTCGACTCCCACCTCGGGCACCA
>JBAXVM010000407.1:0-1464 GCA_037129105.1 bacterium | reverse complement strand
ACGGGGGCTTGCTGGAGTTGGATGAGTTCTTCGAGAGCTGCGCCACCTTGCGCTCGAGTTCCTCGACCCGCTTCTGCAGTAGATCGACCTGCCGCGATAATTCGCAGATGACCTTGACCACGGCTTCCGGTCCGGCATGATAGATGGCCAGTGCTTGCTCTGGGGTGATCACCTGTCCGCCCTCCCTTTTGGTTCGGGAGCAGACGAATCGCACAACGCCTTCCGAAACTCCTTGAGCAACGGATACAGATACACATCCTTGACGGGGGCCTGGATGCGGTGCGCGCGGTCGTTGCGCGTACGCCCTTGCGTTTCGCCCAGCCGAAGCCAGTTGGCCGCCCGGTAGCAGGTTCCCTTGAAGCGCGAGCGATCCACGAAGGTCTCCAGCGCATGCACGGGATGCCCGTACTTGGCCTGCCAGTCGACGCGAATGCGCCGGGCGATGAGTCCGAGCACATGACTGGCCAGATGCGGAACCTGGACCCAGCCGGGGATGAGGAAGCGCGTGTTATTGGTCAGGCTCTGCAGGTTGTGTTCCCGCGTGGCGCGGTCCCAGCCGAGGAAGGCGTCGCGGTCCGCGCACTTCCAGGCCGCCGACCCGAACAGCACGCAAGCCACCGGGCGGCCGTGCCGGTCGCGCACCAGATAACGGATATTTTCGCCGACCGTGTTGCGGTGTCCGAGGTAGTGCTCGTGAGCCAGCAGGCCGAGGAACAGCCGCGCGTCAGCCGAGCCCGGCGTCACGACGCTTACGCGCAACGGTCGCAACTCGCGCAGCGTGTCACGGATCGGCTCTTTCTCCACCGCCGCGACCGGCGGAGGACGATTCCGAAACCCGTTCAATCCCGGTCTGCGGCTCGGCGGAAGCCGAATGAGTCCCGCGCGCTCGAGCTTCAGCAGCAGCGTGCGGCAGGCCATGTCCTTGAGTTGGCCCCGCGCGTTGCGCCAGTCCCAGCGGCGGCACAGTTCCGCGCTCAGCGGTGTTCGGCCCCGTGTCGGGTGCGCGGCCAGCAGAACGCGGATCAGTTCGATATCCGCAGCCGTCACCTCGCGTCCTTGCAGAACCATGGCATCTGTCATGGCGCCCAGAATACGACAACCGGTCCAAACGAGTCCAGCACAAAAAATTATTTTTTTACCGCTTGCGGTTTGGGGCCGGATAGGCTATCTTTCGCGGTGTGGAATCAGTGAATGCCGATTCCTACACGGCTCCGCATGCGGCGGGCGGGACCGCGAAAAAAAAGACGCCGTGAACGGTTACAATATATCTTTGTTGTGACCGATTATCTTTCCTGAACCCTGAGACCCTGAACCCAGGGTTGGGATCGGAGCCGATTCCGGCTCCGATCCCAACACCCAGCTCCCATCACGCGGGGGTCATGATCGCTTCTTTGGCCGCCTTGGCGAGTTTGAACTTCAGGACGGTTTTGGCTGCAATCTGGATCGATGCGCCCGTCGCAGGGT
>JBAXVM010000406.1:0-1489 GCA_037129105.1 bacterium | reverse complement strand
GCTCCCTTCGCTCATTGATCCATTTATGCCTACGTGGGCATAATGGCACAGAGTCCTCCCCATGGTCAACACGAGAACAGATCATCTTTCCCGTCTTTACCGTGCTCTGTAACCTGCTTTTTTCAGCAGTTCAGGCGCGGCTGGGTCCGATCTACACCCTTGCGTTGAGAATCGCCACGCCGTAGGGCGCCAGTTCGATGCTGCCGTCGCACGTCTTGCCGCCCAGGAGATCCTTCGCCGCGCCGGCCAGAAGCACGCTCTGGCGCCGCCCCGCATGGTTCAGCACGAAGGTCAACTGCCGCCCGGCGCCCGCGCGGTGCGCAATTTCGATGCCGGATGGAATGTCTGTGCGGAAACCGACCTTCGCCCCGGGCAAGATCAACCGGAACAACAGGCGCCAGTCCGCGGCCGACGGCAACGTCCCGACATACCACACGCACCCCTTGCCGACCATACGCCGCGTGATGGCCGGCAGCCCATCCATGTAGTCGCCGCAGTGCACGCCCACAATCTCCGTCCCCTTCTTCACCAGTAAATGCTCGCGGACGCGCTTGGCCTGGATGCGTCCCTGCGACAGTTCCACGGTCCAGTCCGCACCCTTCGGCAGCACCGCATATTCGTCCACCTCCACGCCGGCCAGTTCGGCAAACGGTCCCGGCAGCGGCTGCATCAGGTTCTTGTTGTTGATCGTTTTCACGCCGCTGCGCGCGGTGAGCACCAGGTGCCCGCCGCCGCGGACATACGCCATCAGATCGGAGACGAGTTCGGGGTTGGACAGGTACAGCGGCGGGCACACCAGCGCTTGGTACCCTTTCAGTTTCTGACCGTCCCCAAACGAGCCGGTGTCGACGCCCAGCAATACCAGCGCCTCGGAAACCTCGCGCATGACCGTGTTGAACCGGATGGGGTCGTCGCCGTTCTGGGTCTGGTGGTCGGTCGTCCAGATCTGCTCGTAGTTGTTGTAGATGCCGACATTCCGCACCGGTTCGGTGCCGAGGATCGTCTTGGACAGGCGCGCGACATCCCTGCCCATCGCCGCCACCTCGCGATAGCGCCGCCGCGGCACGTTGTCGTGGTTGATGATCCCGTGCCAGTATTGCTCCTGGCCGGACACACTCGTGCGCCAGCGGAAGTAGCAGATCGCATCGGCCCCGCGCGCGATCGACTGCCACGCCAGCATCGACTGCTCGCCCGGCGCCGTGGCCGGCGCATACGCGGTCCACCCGCCCGGCCCGGACTGTTTCTCCATGATCATGACGTTGGCCTGCTTCATGGACCACATCACGGAGTGCGCCAGCGCCTCTTCGGCATAGCGGGTCTCGGTCATGTTTCCCGGATAACTGTCCCACGAGACGAAATCCAGATCCTGGCTGAATTCATAGTATTCAATGTCCGAGAACAGCCCCATGAGGTTGTGCGTGACGAACTTGGTCGGCGCCAGCTTGCGCAACAGACGGATTTGCTGGCGCTGATGCTCAATGTCGACGTG
>JBAXVM010000405.1:0-1499 GCA_037129105.1 bacterium | reverse complement strand
CGGCCCGGGATAGCAATCCGCCCTCGGCCCGGGGGCGGGCCGGGGCTACTGACAGCAGCCTACGACCAACTGCGCGTGCCCCAAAAAAGAGCGGCCCCCGTCTGAGATATTGAACATTGCGGCTGCATCCAGGCTGCTTGCTGGCGCCCGAATCCCGCTTTACGCGCTGCTCAAATCGCGGACGTCGCCATCGGAAGAATGGCGGAAATTGAGCTCATCGGGTACTCGGTTCCGTTGATCTGCAGCGCCATGGCGCCTTTTACCCAGGACACTTGCTGTACGGATCCGGTAACCTCGCTGCCATCCTGCAGCCGGATGTGCAGATTCTGGCCAACCAGTGCGGCCCCCTGCGACATCGTGCTTTCCTGCCGGGAGGCTGTCATCTGCGCGTTGAGCTCCTGTGCCTGCTGCAAGGAGGTGAACTGCGCCAACTGAGACAGCATGGCCTGGGGGTCCATCGGGTTCAAAGGGTCCTGATTCCGCAACTGCACAGTCAGCAGCTTCAGGAACGAACCGGAGTTGAGGTCGCCCATGCCCAGGGAGACCGGGGCGCTTGCATTGGCGGAGGGTGATATACTGCTAATCGCGGCTGTACTCATGACTCGTTCGCTCCTTTTTCGGCAATTATCTGCTCGTCAGGCCACCAGCCAGACGGCGTGCTCATGTCCATCGTCGTATCGGGCGCCTGACATCGCGCCAGCCACATCGGCTACCGCGCCCGCTTCGCTACCGGCTTTCCGCTCACGGCGCGTGCCGCCAGACTGGCGGGAGCCCGCAGACCGCTGATCGACCCCATCGCCCCGCGTCCGTACATCCAGCTGCGCAAGCGTATACCCGGCGTTTTGCACAACCTCGCGAATGGCTGCTACTTGTTCAGTAAGCAGGTTGCGTGCCCCGTCACTATCGGCAATCAGCTTCAGCGACATGACGCCATCCTTGACGTCGCAGTCGAGCGTCATCTTACCCAAAGACTGCGGCGCCAGGTCGATCGTCATGGAGCCGCCGCCCTTCTCACCGAGCGCCGCAATGTTCTGCTCAAACTTTTCCGCCATCAGCTGAAATCGCTCTACGCGCTGCACCATCTCATCCATGCGGGAACCGGTCATGGCCGTCTGCCGGCCGGCCTCCGTCGCCAGGCTCTCAACCAGACTCTTCAAAGAGACTTCGTGCTGCGCAAACGTCTGTACTTCATTCTGGCGCCCCACCGGCTCAGCGTCCGACGGATTGACACCCGCATCTTTGGCAGCCGCACGACGGAGACTGGCCACCTGACCGGCCGTGGCCGAAGTCATGACCGTCACCCCGTCCGCCGGATCCTGCGTCGCGTGCCGGCTCGTCGCGCCGTTCGTTCGATCATGGCGGACGGGTACCTGCGTCCCCAACGACCCGCTGTCAATCTTTGCTGCCGCCGCTGTGGTCTCCCGCCACCCATGTCCAAGAAAGGCGCCATTGGTAATCAGCCTGTGTGTCGCGTCCTCATTCGGCACGGACGACTGCGC
>JBAXVM010000404.1:0-1502 GCA_037129105.1 bacterium | reverse complement strand
CCGGACAACGCTTGCATCCATAGCCCCCGTCCGTTTAACTCCAAAAGGTGCCATTCGCCACCCGATTACGGCGGGTTGCACAACTAGCAGCCTGATCGGCAGACGGCTAGTGACTCCAGAGAGCTAAGCCCGACAGGCTGCTAGGCCCGCACGACATTGCCCGCCGGCTTGGCGTACACGCCGCGCGTGTCCACAATCAGGCGCGCGTGGCGCTTCAGCATCCGGTAGTCGAACGCGCTGTGATTGGTGGCGATCAGCACGACATCGTAGCGTGCCACCGCGGCGGGCGTGCAGGGCACGCTGCGCAGGCTGAAATGGTGTTCCCGCATCTTGGGAAAAGCCGGGAAGAAGGGGTCGGAATAGGCGACCCGGGCGCCTTTCTCCTGCAGCAGTTCCATCAGCTTGATGGCTGGAGATTCGCGCGGATCGTCCACGTCCTTCTTGTAGGAGATGCCCAACACCAGCACGCGGCTGCCGTGGATGGAGCGTCCACGCGCGTTGAGCGCATCCGCCAGTTTGCCAACCACCCAATCAGGCATGCCGCTGTTCACTTCCCCCGCCAGCTCAATGAAACGCGTGTGGATGCCGTATTCGCGCGCCTTCCACGTCAGGTAAAACGGATCGATCGGAATGCAATGCCCGCCCAGCCCCGGCCCGGGCATGTACGGTACAAAACCGAACGGCTTGGAGGAGGCGGCCCGGATCACCTCGTGGATGTCAATGCCCATGCGGTCGGACACGATCTTCATCTCGTTGACCAGGCCGATGTTCACGGCGCGGTGGATGTTCTCGAGCAGCTTGGTCATCTCTGCTGCGCGCGTGGAACTCACCGGCACCACACGGTCAATGATCTGGCGGTAGAGCGCCACGCCCACGTCCAGGCAGTTGGCTGTGAACCCGCCGCACACTTTTGGAATGGTGCGCGTCGTGAAGTTGACATTGCCGGGATCTTCGCGCTCCGGCGAGAACACGAGGAAAATGTCGCGGCCGAGGGTCAGGCCGCGCGCCGCGATGCGCGGCGCAAGCTCTTCGTCGGTCGTGCCGGGGTAGGTGGTGCTTTCGAGCGACACAATCTGCCCACGCCGCAGATGGGGCACCAGCGATTCGATGGTGCCGATCACGTAACGCATGTCCGGCTCACGATGCGCGTCGAGCGGCGTGGGCACGCAGATAATCAGGGCATCGGCCTCACGACAGCGCGCAAAGTCGGTTGTGGGCTCGAACCCCTTGCGGCGCGCCTGCCGGATGCGAGCGGGGTCGATGTGCTTAATGTAGCTGCGGCCGCCGCGCAACAGGCGGACCTTCGCGACATCGACATCGAACCCGATGACACGAAAACCCTCCTCGATAAAGCGCAACACCAGCGGCAGTCCGACGTACCCGAGTCCGATCACGCCGATGACGGCGCGCCGCTGCTCCAAACGGGCGATCAGATCATGCTGGATGCGGCGGGACGGTGCGGCGGGCTTCATCAGGACCTCGCAGGGTGTTCGACAGGCTTG
>JBAXVM010000403.1:0-1517 GCA_037129105.1 bacterium | reverse complement strand
TATTGCCATGGCACCAGCGGCAATAATCATATATATTTCGGCACATCCATGCGTAACGAATATTCAGGAACCCGGGATGAAACCGGCGTGGCCGGCCTGACGCTGCGCACCGTCTGGAATGTCGATCAGGGGCCTTCTTATGATATCCGGCGCACCGGTCCGGTGGCCGACCTCCTGATTGCCGTCCGTACGCACCGCGGACTGGGACGCATCGTGCTGCACAACCGGACGCTGGATCTCGAGCCCGGCACTTTTCTGCTGGTGCGCAACTCCGCCATCCAGCGCTATCACTGCGCAGCAAAGGTGTGGGCGTTCTGGTGGTTTGAGTTCAGCGCCAATGGATCGCTCCCCTGCGGGCTGGAAGAGCTCATCCGCAGCCCGCTCCAGATGCCGGCGGAGTCGGCAGCAATCGGGGAGATCATGACTGCGCTACGCAGCCCCAACACCCTGCGGCGCATGCATGCCTCCGCCGGCCTGGCCTGGCTGATGACCGGATGGCTGGCCAAACGCTCCAATCCGCCAGCGAACAAAGGGCTGCCACTGCAACGGCGCGAAGCCATTGAGCGCGTGGTGCAAACCATGCACACGCGGCTGGACGGCAGCTGGACAATTCCAGCCATGGCCGTCCGCGCCGGCATGAGCGAGCGCCTCTTTCGCAACGCCTTTGCCGTAGTCACCGGCATTCCGCCCAAGCTCTTCTATTGGCGTCTGCGGTTGGATGCTGCCAAGGAACACCTGCGCCTCGGGCAGTCCAGCATCAAGGATCTCGCCAGCCTGCTCGGCTTCTCAAGTCCCTTTCATCTGAGCCGCGAATTCAAACGGCGCTTCGGCGTGCCTCCGTCAGCCATGCTGCGCCGGCGGGCGGAACGGAAGACGTAGAGACGCCTTTGTGGTGCTCAATGCTGCTGAAAGACTAAGAGCTTATCCGAATACCTCGCCTCGCGCTTGCGGCGGGTCCGGCGGCCCCGCCCTACCACCGCAAATGCCGCAGAATCGGTAGGGACGCACCTCCGGGGCGTCCGCAAAGAAATGTGCGAGGCAGGGTTTTCGGGAAGGCTTTACGTGAACCAGGACCTCGCTAGGTTGTGCGTTCATTTCTTTGCCACTGAGGACACAGAGCGATTCGTTTGATGCCGAGCAGCAAGAATCTTACTCTGTGTTCTCTGTGCCCTCTGTGGCAAACGCTTCTGTCCCATGCCAGACTCAAACCTTTTACTTGCGCGCCCAATGTTTGCGCGTGTAGTCCAGGTACTGCACGATCATGTCCGGGTTGATGTTGGCCGGGATGTGATTGCCAACGGCCCAGATCAGGCCGCGGCACTTGGGGATCAGGGCGACAGTTTTGTCGATCTCGGCCTGCACCTGCGCCCAGGTGCCAAAGGTCATGGTGCGGCAATCCACGGCGCTGCCCACGAGGCAGGTGGTGTCGCCAAAGTTGTTCACCACCCACTCAAAATCGTTACAGGGCTCGAAGATGAACCCGTCGGCCCCGGCCGCACGGATATCCTCCATAAACA
>JBAXVM010000402.1:0-1538 GCA_037129105.1 bacterium | reverse complement strand
CACTAGCATCCCATAGGCTCAGCCCACGGACTCATAAAAATGCTGACCGGGTGGCCGAACGCCTGTAATCTACAGGCGCATGAAAAACAACACGTGTCGACGGCGCCGCCAAGCGCCCCGCGCCCGCAAAGGCGCGGCAACCCGGCCAACGAGATGCAATCATACCGGATTCCGGCAGGCTTGCAACCTGATTCCTGAACATCTGGTTCCCAAACTGTCGCGTGAGTTCGAGATTGACGCCCGAACATTCAGTGCGAACAGTCATGTGCTCTCGCTGCTCTACACGCACCTGGCGCACACCGACAGTCTGAACGAGACCTGCGACGCGCTGCGCGTGCATGAGTCCGAGTTCATGCGCACCCGCGGGGCGACGCCACCTGCGCGGAACACGCTCTCCAACGCCAACCGTACGCGCGACCCGGCAATGGCCGAGGCGCTGTACTGGGCGATGCTCGATCACTTGGGCAAAATCTGCCCGAGTTTTACCGCGTACCGCAGGCACACCGGGTTCATCTTCCGAATGAAGCGCGGCATCTTCGCGATGGACTCCACAACCCTGCAGCTCACCCTGGCCAGCATCGACTGGGCTCGGCACCGCCGCCGGAAGGCGGCCGCCAAGTGCCACATGCGCCTGAATATCGGCACCTTCCTGCCCACGTTCGCCATCGTGGAGGACGCCGGGCACCACGATTCGGTGCGCGCCACGGCACTGTGCGCCGGCCTGGTGGCGGGCGACGTGCTGCTGGCCGACCGCGCCTACGTCGATCTTGACTTCCTTTCCGACCTGAACACGCGCGGCATCTTCTTCGTCTTGCGCGACAAGCGGCGGATGCTCTTCGAAACCATAAAGAAACTGCCCTGCTCGGGAAAGATCCTCAAGGACGAACTCGTGCGCCCGGCGGGGGTGAAGACGTCGGAAAGTTACCCGACCGTGTTGCGGCGGGTCACGGCGCTGGTCACGGTCGACGGCGTGGAACGCGAGATGACCTTCATCACCAACAACACCAACTGGAGCGCCCGCACCATCGCCGAACTCTATCGGGCGCGCTGGACGATCGAACTGTTCTTCAAGGAGATCAAGCAGACCCTGCAACTGCGCGACTTCATCGGCACCAACGAGCGCGCCGTCAAGTGGCAGGTCTGGACCGGGCTGCTGGCCCACCTGCTGCTGCGATTCCTCAGGCACATCTCCGGTTGGCGGCACAGCTTCTCGCGCTGCGCGGGGATGGTGCGCGCCGCGCTCTGGGTGAAAGCCGATCTGCTGGAACTGTTGCGATGCTATGGGACAGCCGACGGGCCGCACAGACCTGTACTTTGCGCGAAAGAGCCATTTTTGCCAGGATTTGAGGCGTATTCCAGCCGGCCTGTGGGACAGCACGGCTGACTCACAGGCGAAATCCGGCCGCTTTTCGTCACTCGCGGGAAACAATTCGACACACGACATTTCGAAAATCCACTTCAAACGCAAATCCGGCCCCTCTATTGCAAGGGGTTACGACGCGCCATGCCCGTGAAAATGAGCCTGTGGGATGCTAGTG
>JBAXVM010000401.1:0-1559 GCA_037129105.1 bacterium | reverse complement strand
CCGGCGGAGCATATCCGTGCCGCCAGCCCAGACCGCCTGGAACTTGCCTTCGATGCTGTCGAAGAGCCAGTTGCCATCCGTGGTGCTGACGCACGAAGCCCATCGGCCGGAGACGTTCAGCAGGCCAGCCATCCGGGGCGCGCTGCCACCCTGCTCCGAAAATTCGCCCACAAAGAACAAGGCCGGCGCGCCTGCCGCAGCCAGCTTGCGAAACATGTCGGCGTTCTGTTCGTCAAGCGCCTTGGATAGATCCAGATGCATCGCCTTCAGCTCCGTCTTCCCCTTGAGCACTTCGCGAATGACGGCGTCGTACTGATCTGTGGTCTTCCCCTGCTTGAGATCGACCGAAATGATCAGCTTGGACTGCTTCACCAGGTGGATCGGCGTGAAGGTGGGATTGATCAGCGCATGGCTCGCCGGTGCGGCCAAGAAGGCAGCCACTGCGAAAACCAGAGAGGGTCGGAACAGCTTGGTCATCATAATGAATCATCTCCTTTTGTTGATCATTGTCGCCCACGTGTCGATGGTGACACACACTCCCACACTCCCACACTCCGCCATCCGCCCCTCTTCTCACCCGCCCGGCAGCGGCACGAGTTGCTTCTGCCTGCCGCGCATGCGCAGACAGTGCGTGTATCCGGCGTCCTTGGCCAGCTTGAGCGCCTGATCAAAGTACCGCCCGACATCCTGCGGCCCGTGCGCGTCGGACCCGAAGCTGATGGGAATCCCGCGCTCCCGCGCCATGACAAGGATCGGCAGCGACGGATAGATCTCCTGGCAAGGGCGGATCAAGCCGGAAGTATTCAGCTCGATTCCCATGCCCGCAGCGGCAATGCGGTCCAGCGCCGGCTGCACAATCTCCGAGATCTGCGACTCAGGCGGCCAGTATCCGGAATGCTTGGTCGCGTCAAGATGGGCCACGATGTCGAACAAGCCGGTGTCGGCCATCTGCCCCACCAGGTCGAAATACTCCCGCCAGACCGCGGTCGCATCCACCGTCTTCCACTTCTCCAGCGACTCACCGCCGTGCGTGTATACCCACCCCCGGATGACATGCACGGAGCCCAGAACCACATCGAATGGCTGTGCCGGCAGCCATTGCCGGGCGAAGGCCAGGAAGTCGGGGTCCGGCAAGAAATCCGCCTCGATCCCGAACAGCACCGGGATCGCGGCGGATTCACGGCAACGGAACACCGCCTCCTGATAGGCAGGAAACTCGTCCAGCCGCATACCATCGCACCAAAACCCTTCGGGCGCTGGCGAGTGATCGGTAAAACAGATTTCCGTCAACCCTTTCCGTACCGCCTCCGCCGCATACTCCTCGGGCTCGCCGTGGGCGTGTCGGCAGAACGGTGTGTGCATGTGATAGTCTGGCAACATGTTACGTTCTCCCGGCACCGGCGGATTCCATTTCTGATCGCGCGCTGTCAAATCCAGCGGGACTGCATATATTAGCGAAACGAATTCGACTTTCGTACAGAAATTCTGAGCCGGGCGTCCGCGCCCCATGGTCTTTTCCTGAAGCACCACATAAGCCGCGTTTTTAACCGCCAAGACGC
>JBAXVM010000400.1:0-1580 GCA_037129105.1 bacterium | reverse complement strand
CCATGCGGGCGGGTGAGATTTCCCGCCAGCTGCTGTCTTTCAGCCGCAACCAAGCCGTCTGTCTCACCGCGCTTGACCTCAATGTTTGTGTGCGCGAAAACCTCAAGATGATGCAGAGCCTCCTGGGTGAGGACATCCAGATCAGCACCCGGTTTGAGCCCGGTCTGAACCCGATCCACGCGGATGCCGGACAGATCTCGCAGGTGGTTTTGAACCTTGCGGCCAACGCACGCGATGCCATGCCGCGCGGGGGGCAGCTGACGCTCAGTACAAGCAATCTCGCGGTGGCACCGCATGACATCGAGCGGCTCGGGCATCCGGGGGCGCTGGCGGGGGAGTTTGTCTGCCTGACGGTTGCCGATAACGGCAGCGGCATGACAGACCACGTGCGCTCCCATCTATTTGAGCCGTTTTTTACCACTAAAGAACGGGGCAAAGGCACGGGCCTTGGACTGTCCGTCGTCTACGGCATTGTCAAGCAGAGCCATGGCTGGATTAATGTGGTTTCCCGGCCAAACAGCGGCACCACCTTCCGGATCTACTTCCCCGTCCACACCGACAGCCAGGGTGCGACCGCAACGGCCGGCGCGGGGGAGTTCGCTGCGGAAGCGCCTGCGCTATGTGGAAATGGCGAACAGATCCTGCTGGTCGAGGATGATGTCGGCGTGGGTCAACTCATGGCCCGGATGCTGGAGGCCTACAATTACCGGGCGGTTGTCTGCTCCCGGGCCCAGGAAGCCGTGGAGCGTTTTCTGGACAAGGGGACGCCGGTCGAGCTGCTGCTCAGCGATGTAGTTTTGCCTGACCGTGACGGCGTGACGCTGGCCACGCAACTCCGCACCTACCAGCCGCAGCTGCCGGTGCTGCTCTGCAGCGGATACACCGACGAGCGTTCACAGATGGACACGATTCTCGCCAAAGGTTTCCGGTTCCTGCAGAAGCCCTATTCCAATGCCGATGTTCTGAAAACGATCCAGCAGCTGCTGCACGCTCGGAAACCACAGGCGTAGGGTTGTACGCGTGCGGATGAAGATCCGCGATTACGACCCGTGGGTCAGCGGCTGGCTGGCGCGGCGACGGGTTGTCCGAACGCGAAGAGTTGTTGCCCGTCTTCCAGGCGCCCCTGCGCGTCGAACGTTACGCCCTCTTGAGCCAGCAGCGCCTGTTTGCGCACGAGCTGTGCGCCGCTGCGCTGTCCGCTGAACCCCCCGATGTGCAGGTCGGCGGCGATGACGCGGTGGCAGGGCACTTCCGGCGCAAACGGATTGCGCCGTAAGGCCTGCCCCACGGCCTGCGCCGAGCGGCAGCCCAGGTGTCGCGCCAGCAGGCCGTAGGTTGTCACGCGGCCCGCCGGCACCTGCCGCAGGGCGTCATAGACGCGCTGCTGGAAAAGAGTTGGCGGTTTGACGATCATGATCGAATTGCACTCTTCGCGGTGAAAAAAGCTTTCGCGGCACGCAAAATCTAAAACAGCCGCAACTGCTCTTCGCCGCTGACGATGCCTGCGAATGACCGCCCCTTCATCTCAAGAATATCCTCCACCACCGGGCGCAACTGCTTATTCTCGTAATGCGCGTAGT